>NZ_JAOTQU010000027.1:0-111259 GCF_025685765.1 Pseudomonas sp. PDM13
GCGGTCGGTAGGTGACGTGCACCGTGGTCTCGGTGATGCCGTACATGTTGATCAGTTGCGGCGCGGTATCTCCGAAACGTTCGAACCAGAGGCGCAGGCTGTGCACGTCCAGGGCCTCGCCACCGAACACCACGTAACGCAGCGCCAGCTCATCCTGGGCGGCGCAGGCGGTCTGCATCAGCGACTTGAAGGCTGAAGGCGTCTGGTTCAGCACGGTGACGCCGGTGCTCACCAGCAGCGCGTGGAAGTCCTGCGGCGAGCGGCTCACATCGTGGGGCACGATTACCAGCTCGCCGCCGTACAGCAGCGCGCCAAAGATTTCCCAGACCGAGAAATCGAAGGCATAGGAATGGAACAGCGACCAGACGTCCTGGGGGCCGAAGTCGAACCAGCCTTCAGTGGCCTGGAACAGCCGCATGATGTTGCTGTGGGGCAGCAACGTGCCTTTCGGCTTGCCGGTGGAGCCGGAGGTGTAGATCACATAGGCCAGGTTGGCCGGCGACATCGTCACCTGCGGATCGTGCTCGGGGTAGCCCGTCGCGCCATCCAGCATCAGCGCAGCCACCGCCGCCGGGATCGGCAGGCTTTGCAGCAAGGCTGGCTGGGTCAGCAGCAGGCGGATGCCGCTGTCCTCGATCATGTAGGCCAGGCGGTCCTCGGGGTAGCTCGGGTCCAGGGGCACGTAGGCGCCACCGGCCTTGAGGATCGCCAACAGGCCCACCACCATCTCCAGGCTGCGTTCGACAGCGAGGCCCACTCGCACATCCGGGCCCACGCCGCGCTCGATCAGTTGGTGAGCCAGGCGGTTGGCCCAGGCATCGAGCTCGCCATAGCTCAGGGTCTGTGCCTCGAAGCGCAGGGCAATGGCCTCCGGGCGCAGGCGTGCCTGCTCGGCGATGCACTGGTGGGCGCACTGGGTGACGTCGAAATCACGGGCCGCCGGGTTCCACTGCTGCAGGTTCGCCTGGCGCTCCTCGGCATCGAGCAGGGGCAGTTCGCCAACGCGGCACTGCGGGTCGGCAACGATGCCGCGCAGCAGGTTGAGCCAATGGTCGGCCAGGCGCGAGACGGTGCCCGCATCGAACAGGTCGGTGGCGTAGGTCAGCGAGGCGGTGAGTTCGCCGGCTGCTTCCAGGGTGTCCAGGGTCAGGTCGAACTGGGCGGTGTGGCTGTCCCAGTCCTGCGCTTTCAGCGTCAACCCGGGAAGGGACGGCAGCGCCTCACGACCGGCGCTCTGGTGGTTGTAGAGCACCTGGAACAGTGGGCTGTGGCTCAGGCTGCGCTCCGGGCGCAGGGCATCCACCAGCTGTTCGAAGGGCAGGTCCTGGTGCGCTTCCGCGCCCAGCGCCGCATCCCGGGCCTGCCCGAGCAGATCGGCGAAGCGCGATTGCCCATCGACCTGGGCCCTGAGCACCTGGGTGTTGACGAAGAAACCGATCAGGCGTTCGGTCTCCACGCGGTTGCGGTTGGCGATCGGCACGCCGACGCGGATGTCCGCCTGCCCGCTGTAGCGGTGCAGCAGCGCCTGGAACGATGCCAGCAGCACCATGAACAGGGTCACGCCCTCGCGCTGCGCCAGCTGGGCGAGTTGCCCGGCCAATGCCGGCGGCAGCTCGATGGCCAGGCGGGCACCGGCAAAACTCTGCTGGGCCGGGCGTGGGCGGTCGGTGGGCAGCTCCAGCAACGGGTGCTCGTCGCCCAGGGCGGCGGTCCAGTAGGCCAGCTGGCGTTCGCGCTCGCCCGCCTCCATCCACTGGCGTTGCCAGGCGGCATAGTCCGCGTACTGGATGGGCAAGGCGTCCTGACGCACTGCCAGGCCCTGGCCATGGGCCCCATAGCCTTCCATCAGCTCCTGCACCAGCAGCTGCATCGACCAGCCATCGGAGACGATGTGGTGCTGGGTCAGCACCATCACATGCTCCTGCGGTGCTATGCGCAGCAGGCCGACCCGCAGCAGCGGGCCCTTCTCGAGGTCGAAGGGTTCGCTGACCTGCTTCTGCACGAAGGCGCGGATGTACGCCTCGTCCGCGCCCTCTTCCACGTCGGGCGACAGCACCAGCGGCAGGTCAGGGTGGATCAGTTGACGGGCCTGCCCATCGCTCTGGACGAAGGTGGTGCGCAGGCTTTCGTGACGCTGCACCAGGCCCGCGAAGGCCCATTGCAATGCCTCGATGTCGAGCTCGCCCTCGATCCGTAGCGCTGCAGGAATGTGGTAGGCGGCGCTGCCCGGCTCCATCTGCCAGAGGAACCACTGGCGCTGCTGGGCATAGGACAGCGGCAGGCTCTGCCCGCGATCCACCCGTGGAATGGACAGGGTCTGCACACCTGCGGATTGCTCCAGCACCTTCACGCAGGCCTTGAAGTCGGCATTCTCGAACAGCTGGCGAAGCTGCAGGTCGAGCCCCAGCTCCTGGCGAATCCGCGACACCATCTGGGTGGCCAGCAACGAGTGCCCGCCCAGCTCGAAGAAGTTGTCGTTGAGCCCTACCCGCTCCAGCTTCAGCACGTCCTGCCAGATCACCGCCAGGCGCTGCTCCAGCTCGCTCTGCGGCGCCACGTAGTGCTGCTGCACCTGGCTCGCGTCCGGTTGCGGCAGCGCCTTGCGGTCCAACTTGCCGTTGGCGGTCAGCGGCCAGTGCTCCACGAACAGCAGGTGCGTCGGCACCATGTAGTCCGGCAGCTCGGCCTTCAGCTCGGTTTTCAGGGCGTCACGCAGTGCTGCGACATCCTCCACGAGGTCCGTTGGCAACACGTAGCCCACCAGCTGGGTGCCGGTCGGCCCTTCATGGGCCAGCACCACGGCCTCGCGCACGGCATCCAGTGCGGCAAGGCGCGCCTCGATCTCGCCCAGCTCGATACGGAAACCACGGATCTTCACCTGGTGATCGATGCGCCCCACGTACTGGATGACGCCGTCGCTGCGGTACTGGGCCAGGTCGCCGGTGCGGTACAGGCGCGCACCCGGCTCGCCGAAGGGATCGGGGATGAAACGCTGTGCGGTCAGGTCGCCCCGGTTCAGGTAGCCCCGCGCCAGGCCGGCACGGCCCACGTAGAGCTCACCGATGCAGCCACGGGGCACGGGGTTGAGTTCGCCGTCGAGCAGGTACCAGGACAGGTCCGGGATCGGCTCGCCGATGGGGCTGCTGGCGTCATGTTTCAGGTCCGCCAGGGACAGCGGTCGGTAGGTGACGTGCACCGTGGTCTCGGTGATGCCGTACATGTTGATCAGCTGCGGCGCGGTGTCGCCGAAGCGTTCGAACCAGGGGCGCAGGCTGTGAACGTCCAGGGCCTCGCCACCGAACACCACATAGCGCAGTGCCAAGGGGCGCGAATCGGCGCACGCCACCTGCATCAGCGGCTTGAAGGCCGAGGGCGTCTGGTTGAGCACGGTGACACCGGTGTTCACCAGCAGGGCATGGAAGTCCTGCGGCGAACGGCTCACGTCGTGGGGCACGATTACCAGCTCGCCGCCGTAGAGCAGCGCGCCGAAGATCTCCCACACCGAGAAATCGAAGGCATAGGAATGGAACAGCGACCAGACGTCCTGGGGGCCGAAGTCGAACCAGCCTTCAGTGGCCTGGAACAGCCGCATGATGTTGCTGTGGGGCAGCAACGTGCCTTTCGGCTTGCCGGTGGAGCCGGAGGTGTAGATCACATAGGCCAGGTTGGCCGGCGACATCGTCACCTGCGGATCGTGCTCGGGGTAGCCCGTCGCGCCATCCAGCATCAGCGCAGCCACCGCCGCCGGGATCGGCAGGCTTTGCAGCAAGGCTGGCTGGGTCAGCAGCAGGCGGATGCCGCTGTCCTCGATCATGTAGGCCAGGCGGTCCTCGGGGTAGCTCGGGTCCAGGGGCACATAGGCGCCACCGGCCTTGAGGATCGCCAGCAGGCCCACCACCATTTCCAGGCCACGCTCGGTGGCCAAGCCCACCCGCACATCTGGGCCGACGCCGCGCTCGATCAACTGGTGAGCCAGGCGGTTGGCCCAGGTATCGAGTTCGCCATAGCTCAGGGTCTGCGCCTCGAAGCGCAGGGCGATGGCCTCCGGGCGCAGGCGCGCCTGCTCGGCGATGCGCTGGTGGGCGCATTGGGTCACGTCGAAATCACGGGCCGCCGGGTTCCACTGCTGCAGGTTCGCCTGGCGCTCCTCGGCATCGAGCAGGGGCAGTTCGCCAACGCGGCACTGCGGGTCGGCAACGATGCCGCGCAGCAGGTTGAGCCAATGGTCGGCCAGGCGCGAGACGGTACCCGCATCGAACAGGTCGGTGGCGTAGGTCAGCGAGGCGGTGAGTTCTCCAGCTGCTTCCAGGGTGTCCAGGGTCAGGTCGAACTGGGCGGTGTGGGAGCTCCAGTCCAGGCTCTCCACCCGCAGCCCCGGCAGTTGCAGGGCTTGGCCCGCCGCATCGGTCTGGTGGTTGAACATCACCTGGAACAACGGGCCATGGCTGAGCTGACGCTCGGGGGCCAGGGCCTGCACCACCTGTTCGAACGGCAGGTCCTGATGCGCCTGCGCACCCAGGGCGGCCTGTTTGACCTGCGCCAGCAGATCGGTGAAGGGCATGTCGCCGCGGATATCCGCATCCAGCACCTGGGTGTTGACGAAGAAGCCGATCAGGCGTTCGGTCTCCACGCGGTTGCGGTTGGCGATCGGCACGCCGACGCGGATGTCCGCCTGCCCGCTGTAGCGGTGCAGCAGGGCCTGGAACGATGCCAGCAGCACCATGAACAGGGTCAGCCCCTGGCGCTGGGCCAGTTCGCGCAACGCCGAGGCCAGCACGGTTTCCAGCTGCAGGTCCAGGCGTGCACCGCGGTGGCTCTGGACCAGCGGCCGGGCACGGTCGGCGGGCAGCGACAGCACGCTGCCGGCATCGCCCAGCCGTTCGGTCCAGTAAGCCAGCTGGCGTTGCTGCTCGCCGGCTTCCATCCACTTCCGCTGCCAGATCGCGTAGTCCGCATACTGGATCGGCAGCGGCGCCAGCGCCGCCGCTCGACCGCTGGCATGGGCGAGATAGAGCTCGATCAGGTCCTCGACCATCACCTGCGAGGAGGCGCCGTCGGAAACGATGTGGTGCAGGGTGAGGACCAGTACATGGTCGTCCTGGGCCAGCCTCAGCAGCTTCAGCCGCACCAGCGGGCCCCGCTGCAGGTCGAACGGGCGGGCGACTTCGTCATCGACGAACGCCTTGATCGCCCCCTCGTCGACAGCGCCTTCGAGGGCCTGGACCTCGATCGCCAGGCTGCCGGCCTCGACCACCACCTGGCGCAGGCCCTGCCCGTCCTCGACGAACACCGTGCGCAGGACCTCGTGGCGCTCGAGCAGGCCGTCGACGCTGCGTTGCAGCGCCTCGATATCCAGGGCACCCCGCAGCCTCAGGGCGGTGGGCATGTTGTAGGCGGCGCTCTCGGGGTCCAGGCGCCAGAGGAACCATTGGCGCTCCTGGGCGTAGGACAGCTCCAGCGAGGGGAACTCGTGGCGCGTCACCGGTATCGGCAGCGCCGAGAAGCTCATGTTCTTGCTGCGCAGTTTGTCCAGGAAGGCCTGGCGCTGTGCCAGCGGCAGGCGGATGAAACGCTGGACCAGGGAGAGGTTGTCGAGCGGGGTCATGTCAGAGGGCCTCCAGGTCAGCGAGAAAGTCGTGCATCTCATTCAGGTCGTCGCTGGAGTGAGGCGTCAGGTGTTCCGCCAGCTGCTGCGCGTATTCGGACAGGGATGAGGTTCTGAAAAGCAGGTCGAGGGGCACGGCAGCCCCCTGCTCCATCTGTAGCCGTGCGGTCGCTTGGGTCGCCAACAGTGAATGCCCACCGAGTTCGAAGAAGTTGTCGTCGCGGCCGACGCGCTCCAGCTTGAGCACGTCCCGCCAGATGTCGGCCACGCGCAGCTCCAGCTCGCCCTCGGGCGCCACGTAGGCTCGTAGCAGCTGGTTGCCGTCCGGCCTGGGCAGGCTCTTGCGGTCGAGCTTGCCGTTGGGCGTGAGGGGGAAGCGTTCGAGCACCAGCCAATGGGCGGGGATCATGTAGTCGGGCAGCGCCGACGCCAGGGCCGCCTTGAGCTGGCTGCGCAGCTCCGCCACCTCCAGAGCCTCGTGGGGCACCAGGTAGGCCACCAGCTGGCTGCCCAGGGGGCCTTCCTGGGCGACGACCGCCGCCTCGCGGATCAGCGGGTGGGCGAGCAGTTGCGCCTCGATCTCGCCCAGCTCGATGCGGAAGCCACGGATCTTCACCTGGTGGTCGACGCGGCCGAGGTACTCGATCACGCCGTCGGTCCGGTGCCTGGCCAGGTCCCCGGTGCGGTACAGGCGGGTGCCGTTGCCGAACGGGTCCGGCAGGAAGCGTTCGGCGGTCAGCGCCGGGCGGTCATGGTAGCCACGGGCCAGGCCATCGCCACCGATGTACAGCTCGCCGATCACCCCCGCCGGGTTCGGCGCGAAATCACCGTCGAGAATGAACAGCGAAGTGTTGGCGATCGGCCGCCCCAGCCAGGGTTGCGGCTGCTCCGGGGCCAGCCGGTGGACCGCCGACCAGATGGTGGTCTCGGTGGGGCCATAGAGGTTCCACACGGCAGCGCCCAGGGCCAGCATGCGCTGGGCCAGGTCATCGGCCAGGGCTTCGCCTCCGCAGAGGAAGGTGCGGCCGGCCAGGATCGCGGCGCGGGGGTGGTCCAGCAGCATGCGCCAGGTGGACGGCGTGGCCTGGATGACGCTGACCCGCTGCTGCTCGATGAGCTGCAACAGGCGCTCCGGGTCATGGGCGCTGTGCCGGTCCGCCAGCACCACGCAGGCGCCCTGGAACAGCGGGCCATAGAGTTCCAGCCCGAAGATGTCGAAGGAGAAGGTGGTCAGCGATAGCACGCGATCGGCCGCCTCGATGCCGGGCTCCAGCACCATGCTGGCGACGAAGTTGACCAGGGCCTGGTGGCGCACCATCACGCCCTTGGGCTTGCCGGTGGAGCCGGAGGTGTAGATGGCGTAGCACAGGTGCTCGCCACCGACCGCGACCTGCGGGTCGACCTGGCTTTCCTCCAGGCTGGCCGCCGGCTCCACCAGCAGCGTGCGCACGCCGGCCGGCAGGGCGAACTGCCCGGCCAGGGCCGGCTGGGTCAGCAGCAGTTGCAGGCCGCTGTCCTCCACCATGTGCGCGAGGCGGTCCTGGGGATATTGCGGGTCGAGCGGCACGTAGGCGCCGCCGGCCTTGAGGATGGCCAGCAGGCCGATCACCATCTCGACGCCACGCTCCAGGGCGATGCCGACGAGTTGGTCCGGCAGCACGCCGAGCCCGATGAGCCGGTGTGCGAGGTGGTTGGCCTGGCGGTTGAGCTGGCCGTAGCTCAGTGCCTGCCCGTCGAAGTGCAGGGCGATGGCGTCAGGCGTGGCGCGAGCCCGGGCCTCGAACAGCTGGTGCATGCAGGGCGCCTGCGGGTAGTCGGCGGCGGTGGCGTTCCACGCGCTGACCACACGCTCGTGCGCGGCCGCATCCAGCAGCCTCAGCTCGCCCAGCGGCTGTTCGGCGGCGTCGGGCATCTGCTGCAGCAGGCGGCCCAGGTGGCGACCCAGTTGCTCGATGGCGTCATGGGCGAAGGCTTCGCGCTGGTAGCTGAACTGCACCGAGAGGCATTCGCCGAGGCTGACCATCAGGGTCAGCGGGTAGTTGGTCTGCTCCTGGCTGTCCACGGCGCCGAAACGCACCCCATGGGCAGCGCTCTGCTCCAGGGCCTCGGCGATCGGGTAGTTCTCGAACACCAGGATGTTGTCGAACAGGGCTTCGCCGCCCTGCCCGGCCCAGCGCTGGATATCGAACAGCGGGGTGTGCTCGAACTCGCGCAGCGCCAGGTTCTGGGCCTGCAGCGCCTGCAGCCAGTCGACCAGCCGCTGTTCGCCGCGCGGGCTGGCGACAACCGGCAGGGTGTTGATGAACAGGCCGATCTGCTGCTCGCTGCCGGGCAGGTCCGCCGGGCGGCCGGCGACGGTGGCGCCGAAGACCACGCCCGCCTTGCCGGTATGGCGCTGCAGGAGCAGCAGCCAGGCGGCCTGTACCAGGGTGTTGACGGTGACCTTGGCGGCCCGCGCAAACGCGCCGAGCTGGCGGGTCTGCCCGGCATCCAGCTGGATGCCATGCAAGCCATGGGCGGCCGTCGCGTCGTGGGCATCCGGCCTCGGGAAGACCGATGCCAGGCGCACGGGCTCGTCCAGCACGCTCAGTTGGCGGCTCCAGAAGGCTTCTGCAGCGGCCGCGTCCTGGCGCTGCAGCCAGGCGATGTAGTCGCCGTAGCGGCCCGGGACCGAAGGCAGCGTGCCCTGGCCGTAGTGCTGCAGCACCTCGGCGAACAGCTGGGCGCTGCTCCAGCCGTCCATGAGGATGTGATGGTTGGTGTAGATCAGGTGGTGGCGATCATCGCCGCTGCGCACTAGGACCAGGCGCATCAGCGGCGCCTGGTCCAGCTCGAAGCCACGGGCGCGCTCTTCCTCGGCCAGGGTATCGAGCGCCACCTCCATGCCGGCCTGGTCACGCCAGTCCAGCAGGCTGAAGGGGATGTCGAGCTGGCGGTAGACCAGCTGCACCGGCTGTTCGAGATCGCCCTGCCAGAAGAACCCGGTGCGCAGGATGTCGTGACGGTCCAGTACTGCCTGCCAGGCCGCACGGAAGCGCGCAGGCTCCAGCCCCTCGATGTCGAGGCGGGTCTGGTTGACGTAGTTGCCGCGGGCCTGCTCGAACAGCGAGTGGAACAGCATGCCCTGCTGCATCGGTGACAGCGGGTAGAGGTCGTCGATGGCCGCAGCGGCCACCGGCAGCGCGTCGAGCTGGGCCTGGGTCAGACGGGCCAGGGGGAAGTCGGACGGGGTCACGCCCTGGTTCGCGGCGCTGCAGCAATGCTCGATCAGCGCACGCAGCTCGCTCTGGTAGTCATCGGCCAGGCGCTCGATGGTGGCGACCTCGAACAGCGCGCTGCTGAAGGTCCAGCTGAGGTCCAGCTCGCCGCCGAATACCTGGCTGTCCAGGGCCAGCTGGTTGCCCAGCGGCCCCTCCAGGTCGACTTCCTCGCCACCCGACTCCGCGGTCGGGGCGAACAGGGCGGCATCGGCCTCATCGAAGCTGCCGTCGAACTGCCCCAGGTAGTTGAAGGTCAAGCGCGGCACGGGCAACTGGCCCAGCGCGGCGCGGGCCTGGGGCTCTCCCAGGTGGGCCAGCACGCCGAAGCCGATGCCCTTGTTGGGAATCGCCCGCAGCTGTTCCTTGATGCCCTTGAGCGCGGCCCCGAGGTCCCCCTCGGCGCTCAGCCGGGCCGGGAACACGCTGGTGAACCAGCCTAGGGTACGGGTCAGGTCGATGGCGTCGAACAGGTCCTCACGTCCGTGCCCTTCGAGCTGGACCAGTACGTTCGCTTCACCGGTCCAGCGGGCGATGGTACGGGCCAGCGCCGTCAGCAGCAGGTCGTTGACCTGGGTGCGATAGGCCGCCGGGGCCTCCTGCAGCAGGCGGCGGGTCAGCCCGGCATCCAGGCGGCGACGGACCGCCACGGCGCTGCGGTGGGTCAGGGCCCCTTGCGGGTGGTCGCACGGCAGGGACACGGAGGCGCCCTGCAGCTGCGCCTGCCAGTAACCCAGTTCCGCCTGCATGGCGGTGCTCCGGGCATGGGCCTGCAACTGCTCGGCCCAGTCCCTGGTGGAGCTGGTCTTGGCCGGCAGCGCGACCGCCTGGCCACCTTCGATGCGGCGATAGGCGAGCTGCAGGTCTTCGAACAGGATGCGCCACGACACGCCGTCCACCACCAGGTGATGGATGACCAGCAGCAGGCGCTGGCTGCCGTCATCGAGGGTGGCCAGGAGTGCACGCAGCAAGGGGCCCTGTTGCAGGCTCAGGCTGCGCTGCACGGCGTTGCCCAGTTCATGCAGCGCCTGGGCGTCGGCGACCCGGGCCTGCTGCAGCAGCGCTTCGCCCTGGGCCTGCGGCTCCTGGTAGCGGGCCGTCCAGCCCGCCTCGGTTTCGCTGAAGGACAGGCGCAGCCCGTCATGGTGCTCCACCAGGCGTTGCAGGGCCTGCTCGAGCGCCTCCGGCTGCAGCGGGCGGGTCGGCTTGAGCATCACCGACTGGTTCCAGTGATGGCGCTGGGGGATGTCGTTGTCGAAGAACATCCGCTGCACCGGCAGCAACGGCGACTCGCCGCGCACCGGCCCCTGGTCGATGGTCAGGGTCGCTTCGCCCTGGCGCGCCACGCCGGCGAGCGCCTGGATGGTCTGGTGCTGGAACAGGTCTTTCGGGGTAAGGCGGATGCCCAGCTGACGCGCGCGGCTGACCACCTGGATGGAGATGATCGAATCACCGCCGAGCTCGAAGAAGTTGTCGTTCAGGCCGACCTGCTCCAGCTTGAGCACCTCTTCCCAGATCCGCGCCAGCTGCCGTTGCAGCTCGCTCTGCGGGGCCACGTAGGCCTGCTGCAGCTGGCTGATGTCCGGGCGTGGCAGGTTCTTCCGGTCGAGCTTGCCGTTGGGTGTCAGCGGCAGGCGCTCCAGGCGCATCAGGTGGGACGGCACCATATGCGCCGGCAGGCTGGCCTTGAGCTGCTCGCGCAGGCCCTCGATGAAGCCGGCCGCGTCGTCGCTGGCGACGACGTAGCCCACCAGGCGCTTGCCGCTTCCGGCCTCGCCTTCCTGGGCCACCACCACCGCCTCGCGCACGCCCTCCAGGGCCTGCAGGCTCGCCTCGATCTCGCCCAGCTCGATGCGGAAGCCGCGGATCTTCACCTGGTTGTCGATGCGTTCCAGGTAGTCGAAGGTGCCATCGGCACGCTGGCGCACCCGGTCGCCGGTGCGGTAGAGCAGGCCGCCCGCGCTGCCGAAGGGGTCGGCGACGAAGCGCTCGGCGGTCAGGCCCGGGCGGTTCAGGTAGCCGCGCGCCAGGCCGCTACCACCCAGGTAGAGCTCGCCGGTCATGCCCTGGGGCACGGGGTTGAGGTCGGCGTCCAGCACATAGGTGCTGCGATCGCCGATGCGGCTGCCGATGGGGGCATAGGCCGCGCCGCATTGCTGGTCCCGCCCGGCCTTCCAGATCAGCGGGGTGACCACGGTTTCGGTCGGGCCATAGCCGTTGATGATGAAATCGGGGTCCAGCGCCCGTTTCACCCGCTCGAAGCTGGCATTGGGCACCGCGTCGCCGCCGAAGCAGTAGATCCTCACCCGGGGCGGGTTGCCCTCGCGCTCGGCGTGCTCGGCCAGTTGCTGCAGGTACACGGGCGGGAATGCCGCCACGGTCACGCCTTCGGCCTGCATCGCGCGGTAGGTCTGCTCCGGGGTCCAGAGGCTGTCATCGCGGATCAGCAGCGAGCCGCCGTGGGTCAGGCTGGTGAGCCAGCGCTCGTGCGCGCCGTCGAAGGCGAAGGACATGAAGTGGAATTCGCAGTCGTCGGCGCGCATCTCGTAACGCTCGCCGATCGCCTGGCAGTGCATGCTCAGCGGGCCATGGGCGACGCATACGCCCTTCGGCTGGCCGGTGGAGCCGGAGGTGTAGATCACGTAGGCCAGGTGGTGCGGGTCGACCTGTACCTCCGGGGCCTGGCGCGGGTGCCGCGATAGGTCGAGGCGGTCGAGTTCCAGCACCTTGAGGTCGGCGTCCACGGGCAGCGCGGGCAGCAGCTGCGAGTCGCTCAGCAGCAACGCGAGCCCGGAATCCTTCATCAGGTAGGCCAGCCGCTCGCGCGGGTAGCTGCTGTCCAGCGGCACGTAGGCGCCCCCGGCCTTGAGCACCGCCAGCAGGGCGACGATCAGGCCATCGCCACGGGGCAGCGCGACGCCGACCCGGACTTCCGGCCCGATGCCCTGGGCCACCAGCTCGTGGGCCAGCTGGTTGGCGCGGCCCTCCACCTCGGCGTAGCTGAAGCGCTGCCCGGCGAAGATCACCGCGGTACGTTGCCCCTGCGTTGCGGCGAGCTCGGCGAAACGCCGGTGCACCGGCGTCTCGACCGCATAGGGTTGCGGCAGGTTCTGCTGCTGCAGCCGCGCCCGTTGCTCAGGGGTGACCAGGGCGATTTCGCCCAGCCGGCGCTCGGCCGATACGCAGAATTCCTGCAGCAGGTGCAGCAGTTGCCCGGCAACGCGGGCGACGGCCGCCTCGGAGAAACGGGCGGGCGCATAACTGCAGTGCAGGGCCAGTGTTTCTCCCAGGGTCACACCGACGCTCAGGGGGTAGTGGGTCTGGTCGAAGTTGCCGACTGCGCCGAAACGCACCCCGAGCGTCCCGCCCTGGCGGAGTGCTTCGGCGATCGGGTAGTTCTCGAAGACCAGGATGTTGTCGAACAGGGCCTCACCGCCCTGCCCGGCCCAGCGCTGGATGCTGGCCAGCGGCGTGTGCTCGAACTCCCGCAACGCGAGGTTCTTCTCCTGCACCGCTTGCAGCCAGTCGGCCACGCGCTGGTCCGGCCGGGAGCCGGCGACCACCGGCAGGGTGTTGATGAACAGGCCGACCTGCTGCTCGATGCCTGCCACCTCGGCCGGGCGCCCGGCCACCGTGGTACCGAAGGCCACCGACTCGGCGCCGGTGTGGCGCTGCAGCAGCAACAGCCAGGCGGCCTGCACCAGGGTGTTGACCGTGACCTTCTGCTGGCGGGCGAACGCGTTCAGGCGCTGGGTGCGCTGCGGGTCCAGCGCGACATCGAGCAGGCGGTGCCCGCCCGCCTCCAGCAGGTCCTGGGGCTGGACACTGGCCTGGGCGAGCAAGGTGGGCTCCTGCAGCTCGGCGACCTGCTGCTTCCAGAAGCCTTCGTCACGCACCGCATCCTGCTGTTGCAGCCAGCGGATGTAGTCACGGTAACGGCCGACGACGGGGGCAGGCGCCTCTCCGCTGTAGCGCTGCAGGACCTCACCGAGCAGCTGCGAGCTGCTCCAGCCGTCCAGCAGGATGTGATGGTTGGTGAACACCAGGTGGTGGCGCTCGTCGCTCGTGCGGATCAGCGCCAGGCGCAGCAGGCCCGGTTGCGCCAGGTCGAAGCCACGTGCCCGGTCCTCTTCGAGGAAACGCGCCAGCGCCACGTCGATATCGCGACGGCCACGCCAGTCCAGCTCCAAGAAAGGCAGGCTCACCTGGCGGTGGAGCACCTGCAGCTGATGGGGCAGGTCGCCCTGCCAGAGGAAGGACGTGCGCAGGATGTCGTGGCTGTCCACTGCCGCCTGCCAGGCGTCGCGGAAGCGCTGCGGGTCCAGCCCGTCGACGTCCACGCTCAACTGGTTGATGTAGGTGCCATCCCCCTGCTCGTAGAGGCTGTGGAACAGCAGGCCCTGCTGCATGGGCGACAGCGGGTAGATGTCTTCCACCGCCTGGGCGGGCAGCCCGAGCGAGTCCAGCTGGGCCTGGTCCAGGCCGGCCAGGGGGACATCCGAGGGCGTGAGGCCCGCTGCGTCTGCCTGGCAGCAGTGCTCGACCAGGGCTTGCAGCTCCAGGCCGTAGCCGTCCGCCAGTTGGCGGATGTCGGTTTCGTCGAACATGTCCTGGCTGAAGGTCCAGCGCAGTTCGAGCTCGCCGTCGTAGACCTGCCCTTCCACGCCCAGCCAGTTGTCCAGGGGCGCATCCGCGCTCTGTTCGGCCCCGGCACGCTCGCCGGCGGGCACCAGCAGCGCGCCCTCGCGGCTGTCGAAGCTGCCGTCGAACTGTCCCAGGTAGTTGAAGGTGATGCGCGGCTGCGGCAACCGTGCCAGCGCCTCGCGGTCCGCCGCCTGCCCGAGATGACGCAGGATGCCGAAGCCGATGCCCTTGTTGGGGATGGCCCGCAGCTGCTCCTTGACCCGCTTGAGGGTGTCCGCAAGGCCCGGAACCGGGCTCAGGCGTACCGGGAACAGGCTGGTGAACCAGCCGACGCTGCGGCTGAGGTCGATGCCGTCGAACAGGTCTTCGCGGCCATGCCCTTCCAGCTGGATCAGGACATGCTCCTGCCCCGCCCATTGGCCCACGACCCTGGCCAGGGCGGTGAGCAGCAGGTCGTTGACCTGGGTGCGGTAGGCCGCGGGGGCCTGCTGCAGCAGCTGCCGGGTGCGCGTCCGGTCCAGCCGGCTGCGTACCACCCGCGCGTGGCGGCTTTGCAGGCCGCCTTCCGGGTTGCGGCACGGCAGTTCGGTGGTCACACCCTCGAACTGGGCGGTCCAGTACCCCAGCTCGCGCCTGGCCGTCTCGCTCTGGGCGTAACCCTGCAGCTGCTCGGCCCAGCTCTTGTAGGCGCTGGTCTTGGCCGGCAGGGACGGTCGCTCGCCCTGGGCACTTTGCTGGTAGGCCCGCTGCAGGTCTTCCAGCAGGATGCGCCAGGACACGCCGTCGACCACCAGGTGGTGCACGGCGAGCAACAGGCGCTGGGTGCCGTCCTGCAGGGTGGCCAGCACCGCGCGGAGCAGCGGCCCGTCACGCAGGTCGAGGCTGCGCTGTGCATCGGTGCACAGCGCTTGCAGGTCGTCATCCGCCACGTCGCCACGCACCCAGAGCAGGGTCGGCAGGCCGGCAGCAAGGCCGGCCAGTTCCGCCCGCCAGGCCTCGCCGCGCTGTTCGAAGCGCGTGCGCAGCGCATCGTGATGCACGACCACGGCGTGCAGCGCCTGCTCCAGCGCGGCAGCCTGCAGCGGCTCGAGCGGGCGCAGCAGCAGCGCCTGGTTCCAGTGGTGCCGGTCGGGGATGGCCTCGTCGAAGAACCCGTGCTGGATCGGCAGCAAGGGCAGCTCACCGGTGACCGGCCCCTGGTCGATGCCCTGCCCGGCCTCGCCGAGGCGGGCCACGGCGGCCAGGGCCTGGACGGTCTGGTGCTGGAACAGATCGCGCGAGGTGAATGCGATACCGGCCTGGCGGGCCCGGTTGACCAGCTGGATGGAGACGATCGAGTCGCCGCCCAGCTCGAAGAAGTTGTCGGTCAGGCCGACCCGCTCCAGCTTGAGCACGTCCTGCCAGAGACCGGCGATGCGCTGCTCCAGCTCGCTGCGCGGTGCCACGTAGGCCTGTTGCAGCTGGCTCGCATCCGGCAGCGGCAGGGCCTTGCGGTCCAGCTTGCCGTTGGGGCTCAGGGGCAGCGCATCGAGGAACAGGATATGCGCCGGCACCATGTAGTCCGGCAGGCTGCCGCGCAGCTGCTCCCGGATGCCCTCGCGCACGTCGTGCTGGGCATCGCCAGGCGCCTGGGCCAGGGCCTTGTCCGCCGCCACGACATAGGCCACCAGTTGCAGCGCCGATTCGCCCTGCACGGCCTGTACCGTGGCATCGCCGACGGTGTCCAGCTCCAGCAGGCGCGCCTCGATCTCGCCCAGTTCGATGCGGAAGCCACGGATCTTCACCTGATGGTCGACACGGCCGACGTACTCGATGACGCCGGCCTCGTTGAAGCGCGCCAGGTCACCGGTGCGGTACAGACGGCCACCGGTGGTGGAGAACGGGTCGGGGATGAAGCGCTCGGCGGTGAGGCCGGGGCGCTGGAAGTAACCTCGGGCGAGCAGCTCGCCCCCGATCATCAGTTCGCCCACCACACCCACGGGTACCGGCTGGCCGTTGCCATCCAACAGGTAGGTGCTGCGCCCGGGCAAGGCGCGACCGATCGGCAGGACCAGCGGCAGCGCCTGGCGGCCCTCGACATAGTCGCTGCAGTCGAAGGTGGTGGCGGTGACGGTCGCCTCGGTCGGCCCGTAGGTGTTGAGCAGCCGTACCTGTTCGAGCCCGGCCTGGCGCCAGGCCTGCACCCCTTCCGGCGGCATGGCTTCACCGCCGCTGTGCACCTGGCGCAGCACGCCGTAGTCGCGCGGCCCGGCTGCGGCGAACTCCTTGGCCATCATGTTCCAGTAGGCAGTGGTCAGGTCCATGACGGCGATGCGCTGTTCGAGGATCTGCCGGTACAGCGTCTCGCTGTCCCACACCTCGGTGCCTCGCATGACCACCGATGCACCATGGATCAGCGGCCCGTACAGCTGCTCGGCGAAGGCGTCGAAGTTGAAGGTGGCGAACTGCAGCACGCAGTCGCCGCGTTCCAGGCGGTAGTAGTGCACCGCCGCATGGGCGTGCCCGGCCAGGGCGCCGTGGCTGATGGCCACGCCTTTGGGCCGGCCGGTGGAGCCCGAGGTGAACATCACGTAGGCCAGGTTGCCGAGGCTCGCACGCGGCGGGAGGTTGTCGCCGGCGGCATGTGCCCCGGCGTCTTCGTGGTCCAGGCACAGGGTCGGCAGCGTATCGGGGATCGGCAGGCGCTCGAGCAGTGCGGCCTGGGTCAACAGCAGCCGGCAGCCGCTGTCCTCGATCATGGCGGCCAGGCGCTCGCGGGGGTATTGCGGGTCCAGCGGTACATAGCCGCCGCCGGCCTTGAGCACGGCAAGAATCGCGACCACCAGCTCCAGGCTGCGGTCCACCGCGACACCGACCAGTACTTCGGGCCCTACGCCCCGCTCCACCAGCACATGGGCCAGGCGGTTGGCACGGTTGTTCAGCTGGCCGTAGGTCAGCCGCTGGCCCTCGCAGACCAGCGCCAGCGCCTCCGGATCACGGGCGGCCTGTACCTCGAACAGCCCATGGACGCACTGCGTGACGGGCTGGGCCTGCTCGTGGCACCCCCAGCCCTCCACCAGTTGGCGGTACTCGGGCTCGGCCAGCAACGGCAGCTCGCCGACGCTCTGTTGCGGGTTCCGCACCATGCCGTGCAGCAGGTTGGCCCAATGCTGCGCAAGGCGCTCGATGGTGGAGGCGTCGAACAGGTCGCTCGCGTAGGTGAAGGAGGCATGCAGGCGGCCCGCCTTCTCGAAGGTGTCCAGGCTCAGGTCGAACTGGGTGGTCCGGCTCTCCCAGTCGATCACGCCCAGTTCCAGTCCGCTTCCCACCTTGAGGGTGGTGACATCCGCCACGTCGGGCTGGTGGTTGTACATGACCTGGAACAGCGGGTTGTAGCTGAGGCTGCGTTCCAGCTTCAGCGCCTCCACCAGGCGCTCGAAAGGCAGGTCCTGGTGGGCCTGGGCGCCGAGAGCGGTCTCCTTGATGTCGCGCAGCAGGTCTCCCAGGGAGGTGCGGCCGTCCAGGCGGATGCGCAGCACCTGGGTGTTGACGAAGAAGCCGATCAGCCCTTCGATCTCGCTGCGGTTGCGGTTGGCGATGGGCACGCCGATGCGCAGGTCGGTCTGCCCGGTGTAGCGGTGCAAGAGGACGTTGAAGCTGCCCAGCAGCAGCATGAACAGTGTCACCCCGTGCTGCCTGGCCAGCTCGCGCAGCTGCTCCGACAGCGCCGGCTCCAGGGCCAGCTCATGGCGCAGCCCCTGGTAGCTCGGCAGCGCCGGGCGTGGATGGTCGGTGGGCAGCTCCATCACCGGGTGCTCGTCGCCCAGCTGCGCGAGCCAGTAGCCGAGCTGGCGCTCCTGCTCGCCCGCCTCCAGCCATTGCCGTTGCCACAGCGCATAGTCGCGGTACTGCACCGGCAGCGGCGCCAGCTCGGGCTCCCGCCCCTGCTCGTGAGCGTCGTAGAGCCGGCAGAATTCCTCGATCAGCACGCCCATCGACCAGCCATCGGAGACGATGTGGTGCAGGGTCAGCAGCAGGACGTGTTCACGCTCCGCCAGCCGCAGCAGGCGCACCCGCAGCAGCGGTCCATTGGCCAGATCGAAGGGTTGCAGGGATTGCTCCTGCGCCTGTCGGGCGACCTCCACCTCGCGCTCGGCGCTGGGCAGCGCACTGAGATCGTCACGCTCGATGACCAGCGGGGCGTCGAAGGCGACCAGGCGCAGGCTGTCATCCTCGGTTGGCCGGAAGACCGTGCGCAGCGTCTCGTGGCGCGCCACCAGGCTGGCGAAGGCGGCTTCCAGGGCGGCCTCGTCCAGCGGCCCGGTCAGGCGCACGGCCGCCGGCAGGTTGTAGGCACCGCTTTGCGGGTCCAGGTGCCAGAGGAACCACATGCGCTGCTGGGCATAGGACAGCTTGTCGCGCTCAACGGACTCCACCCCCGACGGAATCGGGAACACCGAGAAATCGATGCCTTCCTGGCGCAGGCTGGCGAGGAAAATCCTGCGTTTCTCCAGGGGCAGCTCGATAAAGCGGCGCGCGAGTTTCAGGGAGTCTTCTGCATTCATCGGTCTTCTTCCGTGCACGTGGGCAACGAGCGTTCAAGGCTCGGTCGTCCATGGAAAACGGATGGAAGGCTCGGAAAATTAGCGCTGCCAGCCCCGCAGGCAAAGGCGCGGGACGGGCGGATTTCCATATGCATCAAGCAATTGGCCGCCCAGGGGCATCTTTGCGCGCTCCCGCTGCGGGAGGCTTACCAGGACAGGGCGCGACCGGCCCCTGAACGTCGCCGCTCGACCCTGGCGGCGAGGACGTTGCGCAGGTAGCCCAGCACCTCCGCTTCCAGGGTGTGGAAATAGAAATGGCCACCCTCGAACTGGCGCAGTTCGAGGGTGGCGGAGGTCTCATCGCCCCAGGCGCGGAGCTGGGCGCGGGTGATCCGGTCATCGGCCCCCGAGAGCACATGGATCGGGCAATCCAGCGGCGTGCGCGGCCTGGGCCGGTGGCCGACGCAAAGCAGGTAGTCGGCACGCAGGAGCGGCAGCGCCATCGACCCGCTGATGCCGGTGACAGGGGCCAGGTCATGCCCCAGGTGGAACAGGCTGGCACCACACTCATCCCGACGCGCGGGCGCAGCCGCTCCCGAGACGAAGAGGCAGCGGGGCATCGGCAGCCCCCGCGCCCTCAGAACATGCAGCAACTCGCAAGCGAGCAAGGCCCCGAGCCCGTGCCCGAACACCGCATAGCGCCCATGGCGCAACGTCGGCTCCAGCTCCCGGGCCAGTTGCCGCGCCAGCCCGACGATATCGGTCTGCGCGGGCTCTTCCGCACGCTCGCCACGACCCGGCAGCTCCAGCGGGTGAAGCTCCAGCCAGGCTGGCAGGTGCCGCTGCCATCGCAGATAGACCTGCGCGCTGGCGCCACAGAACGGCAGGCATATCAGCCGCAACGAAGAAGGCGCCATTCAGCCCGCCAGGCGGCCCTTGCCGGTGAGGTACCGACCGACGGGAATCGCCTTGCGGGCGCGCCAGAAGGCGCGGTGCCCTACCAGGAACAGCCGATCGTCACGATCGAATACGAATGCCATGGGGTCTGCTCGAAATGAATGAGGCGCCCATGACTGGGCGCCTCGGGGAAGACGGACGCTTCAGCGGCGGGATGGGCGACTCAATCCCGCAGCGCGGCCGCCAGTGCCCGACCGAAGCGGCGGGCGACTTCGTCCACCTGCTCGGCGGTGATGATCAGCGGCGGCAGGAAGCGCACCACGCTGCCGTGGCGACCGCCCAGTTCGAGGATCAGCCCGCGCTTCAGGCATTGCGCCTGCAGGCGCGAGGCCAGGGCGTTGAAGGTCGGGGGGTGGCCGAGGGCGTCGCGCGGGCCGGACGGGTCCACCAGCTCGACGCCGAGCATCAGCCCGCGGCCACGGATATCGCCCAGCTGCGGGTAGTCGCGCTGCAGCTCGCGCAGGTGGCCCACCAGGCGCTCGCCCATGGCGGCGGCGTGACCGGGGATGTCGTGCTCCTTGAGGTAGCGCAACACAGCCGAGCCGGCGGCCATGGCCATCTGGTTGCCACGGAAGGTGCCGGCGTGGGCGCCCGGGCCCCAGACGTCAAGCCATTCGCGGTAAACCATCACCGCCAGCGGCAGGCTGCCACCGATGGCCTTGGACAACACCACCACGTCGGGGATGATGCCGGCGTGCTCGAAGGCGAACATCTTGCCGGTGCGGCCGAAGCCGCTCTGGATCTCGTCGACGATCAGCGCCACACCGGCTTTCTCGGTGATGCGACGCAGGCCGCGCAGCCACTCGATGTCCGCCGGCACCACGCCGCCCTCGCCCTGCACCGCTTCGACGATCACGGCTGCGGGCAGCAATACGCCGGCCTCCGGGTCACTGAGCAGGTTTTCCAGGTAGTGCAGATTGGCGCGCACGCCGGCTTCGCCACCGATGCCGAAGGGGCAGCGGTAATCGTAGGGATAGGGGGCGAACTGCACGCCGTTGCCGAGCACCGCGCCCAGGGCCTTCTTCGGCCCCAGGTTGCCCATCAGCCCCAGGGCGCCCTGGCTCATGCCGTGGTAACCGCCCTGGAACGAGAGGATGGTGCTGCGCCCGGTGGCGGTGCGCACCAGCTTCAGCGCGGCTTCCACGGCGTCGGTGCCGGTGGGGCCGCAGAACTGGATCTTCGCCTCGCGGGCCAGGCCCTCGGGCAGCAGGCCGAAGAGGTCCTGGACGAACTGATCCTTCACCGGGGTAGTGAGGTCCAGGGTGTGCAGGGGCAGCTCGTCGGCGAGCACCTGGCGGATGGCGTCGATCACCACCGGGTGGTTGTGACCCAGGGCCAGGGTGCCGGCACCGGCGAGGCAATCGATGAAGGTGCGGCCTTCCACGTCCTCGACATAGAGCCCGCGCGCGCGCTTGAGCGCCAGGGGGATGCGCCGGGGATAGCTGCGGGCATTGGACTCCTGCTGCTTCTGGCGGGCCAGCAGCGGCGTCTCCTCGAACTGGTAGAGCGTCTCTTCTTCTGCGGCGGACAGCGGCAGGCTGGTAGCGGCTTGCATCCTTCGACCCTCGATAAAGTGGCATCAAGCTCCGGGCCGTGCGCTTGTGGCGCTTCTCGGCCTTGTGCAGAGGAGACGATGGGCGACGGTGGGGATTTAGACGCAATGCGTGAAGCGGGATGCAGCGCAAGATAAACTTCGCAGCCCCGCACACTCCCGGCTGGCTGCACGCTGAATGGAATCGAATCTGGACCGCTCCCTGGTGGAGGAACTGCTGGCCGCGCCCGGCCTGATGCGCCAACACCTTCTGCGCGCCTTGACCACCCCTGTGGAGGTGCTGGAATTCTGCACCCGGGATGAGGGCCTCTGTGACGCCAGGCTCTATCACTGTGGCAAGGCGCAGGCCGCAACGCCCGCCGAGGGCCTGATCGCACTGCTCAATCGCGAGCTGCACCAGGTGGAAGAGTGGGCGCTGGAGGAGACGACTCCAGCGCATATCGACGACCTGCTGCACCGCTGGCTGCTCCCGGAGCTGGCCAACGCCCGGCCCACTGGCGTCGACATCGACAAGGCGACCCTGGAGATCACCAGCCTGGGGGACACCATCCGCAGCGCCATCCTGGCGCGGCATGCCGATACCGGACGCCCTTATCACTGTGACCGCTGGGGCATCTTCCGCGACGGCCAGCCGCAACCGCTGGACACCCCCATCCTCCCCGAACCGTTGATCGCGCCGGCACTGGCGTTGCAGGACAACTGGAACGAGAAGCTCTATTTCTGCGAAACCCGCGACACCTGGCTGCTCTACAGCTGGGCAACAGGAGCCTGAGGCGATGAAGGTCTATCTGGACGACGAACGCACCACCCCCGACGGCTGGGTCCGCACCTGGTGGCCGGACGAGGTGATCGAGCTGTTGAAGACGGGCAGTGTCAGCGAGCTGAGCCTGGACCACGACCTGGGCGACGACGAACGCGGCACCGGCTACGACGTGATCCTGTGGATCGAGGAAGCCGTCGCCCTGCACGGCTTCGTGCCGCCACGCATCCGCGTGCATTCGGCCAACTCCTCGGCGGTGTTGAAGATGCAGGCCGGGGTCCGCGCCATCGAAGCCCTGGCACGGCGCAACCGCGAGGCGTAGCCCGGGCTTCAGCCCGGGAGCCCAACGCTGCATCCCCTGCCTCCTGCCGCGGACGCCGGCAGGAACCTCGATCTGGTCTAGTCTGTTTCTGCACCCAGTTCAGGGAGGAACACCCAATGCCACGCGGCCCCAGGAAGACCAACCGGCTCCGGATCGAATCGGATCCAATCACACGGAAGATCAGGATCAAGGGGCGGCCCGCCTGGACCACCCAGGCGACCAAGGTGAAGGTCAACCAGAACGCCAAGAAGGGCCATGTGGAGGATAGGCGTCACATGCTCCATTGGAGCCAGGTCATCCGCAAACTGGCCGAAGCCACCTTCAATGCGCTGAAGAAAGACTCCATATCGACAAAGGACTTCTACCGGAACCTGACGGCCCCCTTGATATCCAGGAAGTGGAAGCGTATCCCCAGTACCCCGGATGGGGTGATGCTGATGATCGCCAAGCGCTTGAACAGCACACCGGCCAACCTGGTGCCGGACAGGGCGGACATCAACAAGGCCATCGAGATCGTCCGCAAGTGCATCGACCAGTTCGAGAAGTACCTGCAGGACAGCACGACCTACAAAGACACCAAGGACGACCCGAGCCTGCATAAGCAGCGCATGAGTGCCATCCAGCTCAAGGCCAAGCAGCTGTTCCCCACGGGCAACACCAGCAGCCTGATCCACAGCCGCGTCAGCGAGATCAATAGCGAGATACTCAAGATCATCAACGCGAGCCTGGCCCCCTGCCAGCTCTGGGAGCTGCTGCATTCACTGCGACATTCGGTGACCTACGACCTTTCCTCCAAAGCGATGCGCGACAACACGGAAGCGACGCTCGACTGGCTCAACCGGATGCAGATAGCCACTTACAGTGCCCCGGCCGCCCGGCTGGAAGTACTGGTGTCCCTGACGGATATCTGACTGCAGCTCGAGAGACGACTCGGCACGGTACCCAGGGTGCGCTCCCTGGGTATGGGAGCCCGTACTTCGCTTTCGCCTAGAGCTGGCCCCACACCTGCGCCAATCCCACCAGGTGCAGGCCACCCAGCGTCAGGCAGATGGCCGAACTCCACAGCCAGAACCCCGTGCTGCGGCCCAGGCCACGCTTGACCAGCAGCAGCCCGCCGAGACCGCGCAGCAGGTACACCGCCGTGACCAGACACAACACCGGCTGCGCAAGAGGGAGTGGCAGGCCGAGGCCGGCCAACAGTGCGTAGAGTGCCCAGAGCCCCAGCACGGCACTGATGCCCAGGGTGACGAGCGTGGCCACCGGACTGCCGGCTTCAGCCAGGCGTGCCATGCGCTCGCCGGCACCGAAGAAGCGGTACCAGGGCGCGCCATAGCGGATACAGCCCAGGTGCAGCAGCGCGGCAATGGCGCTAAGGGCACCACCGGCCAGGAGGAAAGGGTTGGGGAAGAGGTCATCCATGGTGAAGCTCCTGTGCTCAAGCCCGCCATTCTGGATGCTCGCAACCCCTTGCGCCAGCAACCATCCATGCCCGGGCCCACTAGCGCACGAACCGCCCCAGGCGGTACGCCTCAAGGTCCGCCAACGTCTGCCTCCGGGCCAGTTGACCAATGTACTCGGCAGTGATCGCCGCCTGGGTCAGCCCCAGGTGCTGGTGGCCGAAGGCGAGCAGCACCCGGCCGTCACACACCCGGTCGATGATCGGCAGCGAGTCCGGCAACGAGGGGCGGAAGCCCATCCAGGGGGTCGCGGCCTCGGTGTTCAGGTCGCGGCGAAAGAGGCCCTGGCTGAGGCGGTGCAGTTGCCAGGCACGCTCCATGTTGGCGGGGCGCTCCAGGCCGGCGAACTCCACGGTGCCGGCCAGGCGCAGGCCGTCGGCCAGGGGCGTCATGATGAAGCGGCGCTCGAACGAAGTGACGGCGAAGGGCAGCCGGCCGTGCTCGTGGGGCAGCATCAGGTGGTAGCCGCGCTCGGTGTCCAGGGGTACCTGCTTGCCGGTCAGGCTGGCGGTCAGCGGAGCCGAGTGGGCGCCGCAGGCCACCAGCACCTGGCGGGCCTGCACACTGCCTGCATCGGTGCTCAGCGCCACGCCATCCGCAAGAAGATGGCCACCGTGCACCCGCTGACGCACGAAGCGCACGCCCAGCCCTTCGGCGGCGGCCGCCAGTTCGCGGACCACCCGATGCGGGTCGATGAAGTGCCCGGTGCGAGGGAAGAACAGCCCGCCCTGTATGCGCTCGCTCAACTGTGGCGCCGCCGCGTACACGGCGGCGCCCTCCCAGAATTCCAGCGGCACGCCCTGCCCGGCCATGCGCGCCTGCACCTGCTGCAGCGCCTGGCGCGATTCCTCGCGCTCGTACACCAGCAACGAACCGTCCACCTTGAGCAGGTCGGGACGCTGGATGCTGGCCAGCAGCCGTTGCCAGGCCTCCAGGCTGGCCTCATTGAGCCCGCGCAGGCCGGCCACGGTGCGCTGGAAAGGCGCAGTGTGCAGGTTGAGCAACAGGCGCAGGAACCAGGGCAGCGCCTGGGGCAGGTACTTCCAATCGAGGCGCAGCGGGCCCATCGGGTCCATGAGCATGGCCGGCAGGCGGGTGAGGATCGACAGGTCGGCGATGGGGAAGACCTGTTCGGTGGCCAGGTGCCCGGCGTTGCCGAACGAGGCGCCCTGCCCCGGCTCCTGTGGGTCCAGGACCCGCACGCGCTTGCCCTGCCGCGCCAGTTGCAGGGCGCAGGCGACGCCGATGATGCCGGCGCCGACCACTGCGATATCGATCGCGTCCTGAGCGGGATGATTGCCCATGGCGCTACGCCTCCCGCTGGCCATCGAGCAGGCGGCGCAGCTGCAGCGGGTTGCCCTGCCGGAGCGCAGTGGGCAGCAGCGCATCCGGGAAGCCCTGGTAGCAGACCGGGCGCAGGAAGCGCTGGATGGCGGCAGTGCCCACCGAGGTGCTGCGGGCATCGGAGGTGGCCGGGAAGG
The DNA here is from genome assembly GCF_025685765.1 of Pseudomonas sp. PDM13. NCBI lineage: Bacteria > Pseudomonadati > Pseudomonadota > Gammaproteobacteria > Pseudomonadales > Pseudomonadaceae > Pseudomonas > Pseudomonas sp. PDM13. The sequence goes on from NZ_JAOTQU010000027.1 coordinate 24,559, forward strand.
GGCCGCCGTGAACCATGGCATCGCACACCTCGACACCGGTGGGCCAGCCGTTGACCAGCACGCGGCCGGCCTTCAGCTCCAGGGTCGGCAGCAGGGCCCGGGCGGCGTCGTGGTCCGCTTCGTCCAGGTGCAGGGTGGCGGTGAGCTGGCCTTCGAGGTGCTCGGCGATGGCCTGCACCTGCCCCGCATCCCGGCACTGCACGATAAGCCCGGCGGCACCGAAGATTTCCGCCTGCAGCGCCGGGTCGGCGAGGAAGGCGTCGGCTTCGGTGACGAACAACTGCGCCTGGCAGCGGTTGGGGCCATCACCCGGCTGCCCGCTGGCCACCCGGCGCACCTTGGCGTGTCGGGCCAAGGCGCCGACGCCGGACGCGAAGGCATCGAAAATGCCCGGCGTCAGCATGGCCTGCGCCGGGCTCTTCTCCAGCTGCCCGGCGGCAGCGGCGATAAAGGCATCCAGCGCCCCGCCCTGCTGGGCGATGAGCAGGCCCGGATTGGTGCAGAACTGCCCGGCGCCCTGGGTCAGCGAAGCGACGAAGCCTTCGGCCAACGCCTCGCCGCGAGCGTGCAGGGCCGCGGGGAACAGGAACACCGGGTTGATCGCGCTCATTTCCGCATACACCGGGATCGGCTCCGGCCGTGCCTGGGCCGCCTGGCACAGGGCCAGGCCACCGCTGCGCGAGCCGGTGAAGCCGACGGCCTTGATGCGCGGGTCGCTGACCAGGGCGATGCCCACCTCGTGGCCGGCGCCGAACAGCAGCGAGAACACGCCCTCGGGCAGCGCGCAGCGCTCTACCGCGCGGGCCACCGCCCGCCCCACCCACTCGCTGGTGCCCGGGTGGGCGCCGTGGGCCTTGACCACCACCGGGCAGCCGGCCGCCAGCGCCGAGGCGGTATCACCACCGGCCACGGAGAAGGCCAGGGGGAAGTTGCTGGAGCCGAACACCGCCACCGGCCCCAGGGCCACCTGACGCTGGCGCAGGTCCGGGCGCGGCAGGGGCTGGCGTTGCGGCTGGGCGCTGTCGATCCGCACGTCCAGCCATTCACCGGCGCGCAGGGTGCGGGCGAAGGTGCGCAGCTGCTGGCAGGTGCGGCCACGCTCGCCCTGGATGCGTGCCAGGGGCAGGCCGGTTTCGGCCACGGCGCGCTCGATCAGCGCATCCCCCAGCGCCTCGATCTCTTCGGCGATGGTGTCGAGAAACGCCGCGCGTGCCGCTGGAGAGGTTTCCCGGTAAGCGGTGAAGGCTTCCCGGGCCAATGCGCAGGCCTGTTTCACCTGTGCCGGGCTGCCGCCCGGGTAGGCGGGCTCCAGCACGGCGCCGGTGGCGGGGTCGATGGCACGGATGGCCGCGCCGCGACCGGCCACGGTCTGGCGGCCGATCAGCATGTTGCCTGTGAGTGTCATGGTGCTTCCTGTTGTGCGGGGCGCCGCTACGCAGGGCTGCGTAGCGGCGCCTGGGTCAGACGAGGTTCTGTTCCACCGACCAGCTGGCATACCACTGGCGGAACAGCGCGTACTGCTGCTCGGCGTAGCGACGCTGGGCGTCGCTGAGGGCGTCGCTCTCGTTGAAGTGCAGGCTGTATTCGCGGTCGCCGTTGAGCACCATCAGGTACTTGTAGAACAGCACCAGGTCGCAGCCCTCGTCGAAGGACGAGAGCACGTCCAGTGCCTCGCTCAGCTCCAGGGCCAGGCGCCGCGCACGGGTGTCGCCTGCAGCGGCCTGGCGGCTCAGGGCCACCAGCTGCAGCACTTCGCGGGGCAGCACGTTGCCGATGCCGGTGATGGTGCCGGCGGCATTGCAGTGGACGTAGCCGTGGAACACCTGGGTGTCGACGCCGGCGACGAGGATGACCTCGTCGTCGCGGGAGGTGATGTGTTCGGCGGCGTAACGCATGGCCTCGGCGCCACCGAACTCCTTGAAACCGATCAGGTTGGAGAACTGGCTGCGCAGGTCGAAGAACAGCTCAGCGCGGGTGGAGAAGCTGTAGTAGGGGCTGTTGTAGATCACCGAGGGCAACTGCGGTGCGGCACCGAGCACGGCGGCGAAGTGCGCCTTCTGTGCGGCGGGCGAAGCGGCGCGGGAAAGCAGGCGCGGGATCACCATCAGGCCCTGGGCGCCCACCTTGGCGGCGTGCGCGGCGTGGGCGACCGCCTCGCGGGTGTTGACCGCGCCGGTGCCGACCACCGTGGGCACGCCGGCCTTTACCAGGCGCGCCACGCCCTCCTGGCGCTGGGACTCGCTGAGCAGCGGCCAGTCACCCATGGAGCCGCAGTACACCACCCCGCTCATGCCCAGTTCGACCAGCTCGCGGCCCTTGGCGACCAGGGCGTCGAAGTCCGGCTGGCGGGCGGCGGTGCAAGGCGTCATCAGGGCGGGGATGCAACCGGTGAAGATGTCGTGATTCATGGTTCTGCTCCTTGGTGCAGGGGAATGGAGAGGCGCGCGTGGGCTCAGATGCCCCACGCGAAGGGGTCCTGTTCGTCGATGAGCAGGACGCAGTCGGCGGTGATATGGGCGCGCCCGGTGATGAAGGGGCGGATGCGGTCGCCCTCCCATTCGTAGCGACCCTCGAAGCGGCTGCCGGTGATGCCGGCCTGGACCCAGGTCTCGCCCGGGGCGAGCTTGCCGTCGGCCGCCAGGCACGCCAGCTTGGCGCTGGTGCCGGTGCCGCAGGGGGAACGGTCGTAGGCCTTGCCCGGGCACATGACGAAGTTGCGGCTGTCGCCGTGCTCGTCCTCGGCGAACAGCTCCACATGGTCGATCAGTGCGCCGCCCTCGCCCTGGATGCCTTGCGCCTCCAGGGCCCTGAGCATCGCCCAGGTGAAGGCGGTCAGGGCTTCGACGTTGTCCAGCTGCAGGCGCTGGCCGTGCTCGGCCACAAGGAAGAACCAGTTGCCGCCCCAGGCGATATCGCCCAGGAAGGTGCCGTGGCCGGGCACTTCCACCGGCACCTGGGTGCGGTAGCGATAGGACGGCACGTTGCCGATGGTCACGCGGCCGTCGTCGTGGAGGGTGGCGCTGACGGTGCCCACCGGGGTGTCGATGCGGTGCTCGCCCGGGTCGATCAGCCCCTGGTGGTGCAGGGAGACGACCAGGCCGATGGTGCCGTGCCCGCACATGCCGAGGTAGCCGGCGTTGTTGAAGAAGATCACCCCGCAGGTGGCGCCGGGCGACAGCGGCGGGCAGTGCAGCGCCCCCACCAGCACATCGTTGCCGCGCGGCTCCAGCAGGCAGGCGCGGCGCCAGTGGTCATGCCGCTCGCGCAGCAGGTCGCGCTGCTCGGCCAGGGTGTCGCCGGCCAGCTCGGGGAAACCTTGCATCACCAGGCGGGTGGGTTCGCCGCCGGTGTGGGAGTCGATCACATGTATGCGCTTCATGGGCGGTTCCATTCAGGGAGACAGGTGGGTGGCCGGGGCGCTAGGCCGCCAGCCGCTCGATATCGTCCAGCAGGGTTTTCGCCACCCAGACGCCGTCACGCGCGCTGCGCTGGCGGGCGTCGAAGCGGCGTTGCGAAGGCAGGCGTGCGCCCTGCCCGGTGATGGCGGCGAACAGCTGCTCGGCGCGGCGCTGCCCCTCCTCCAGGGCGTCGCCGAGGAAGCGCGCCGGGTCGAAAGCCAGCAGCAGTTCGCCGTGGCAGGGCGTGGCCCCGGCGCCGGCATCGAAGGCGAGCGATTCGGCGCTGGTGAGGTCGCCGATCAGCGCCCCGGCCATGAGTTCGATCATCGCGGCGAGGGCCGAGCCCTTGTGCCCGCCGAAGGTCTGCATGGCGCCCTCCAGCACGGCGCGGGCGTCGGTGCTGGGCACGCCTGCGGCGTCCAGGCCCCAGCCCAGGGGGATGGGTTTGCCCTGGCGGGCGTGCAGCTCGATGTCGCCCCGGGCGATGGCACTGGTGGCGAAGTCGAAGACGAAGGGTTCGCGCCCCGCGCGCGGCCAGGCGAAGGCCAGCGGGTTGGTGCCGAACACGCCCTGGCTGCCGCCCTCCGGCGCCACCCAGGCGTGGCTGGGGGTCATGGCCAGGCCCACCAGCCCTTCAGCGGCGATGGCTTCCACCTCCGGCCAGAGCGCGGAGAAGTGGAAGCAGTTGCGGATCACCAGGGCGGCGACGCCCAGCTCGCGGGCCTGCTCCACCAGCAGCGGCAGCCCGGTCTGCAGGGCCAGCAGCGAGTAGCCGCGGTGGGCATCGACGCTGACGATGGCCGGTGCCGGCCGGCTCAGGGTCGGCCGGGCGTTGGGATCGACCTTGCCGGAGCGCAGCGAATGCACGCACACCAGCACGCGATAGAGGCCATGGGAGTGGCACTCGTCGCGCTGACCCTGGGTGATGGTGTCGGCGATGGCCCGGGCGTGATCCTCGCCCATGCCATTGCCGATCAGCGTGCGCAGGGCCAGGTCATGGACCTGCTCGAGGCTGAGGTTGATGAGCTCGCTCATATCCGTACTCCTTCTTGCGGCTATCAGGACAGGGCCTGGCTGGGGGCCGCGGCCGGTTGCAGGCCCTGCTCGGTGTCGGCAGCCTCCTCGCTTTCATCCTCGCCACTGAGGATGATCAGCTCGGCCGGCACGCCCGTGGCCGCGCCCCAGTAGTAGATCGCGGTGGCGCAGGCCGCCACGGCAAGGGTGTCGAAGGGGTGGGCCAGCAGGCCAAGGCCGCCGAAGCTGCCGAGCCAGGAGAGCAGCAGGGTCACGGCGTAGAAGCCGATCAGCCAGGCGGACGAGCGCACCTGCTGGGCCAGGCTCAGGTGCTCGGTGGGCACGAAGCGGCGGCACAGCAGGTAGATGACGAACATCAGGATCTGCAGGCTGAGCAGCCAGGACACGGTGTTCCAGCCCGACCAGTAGACGATCAGCGCGGCGATGACGAAGGACAGCGGCCCCATCACCGCCATGCCCCGGACGCGGAACGGCCGCGGCATGCCGGGGGCGTTGCGCCGCAGTGCGGCGACGGTGACCGGGGCCACGGCGTAGCTGAGGATCAACGCTGCCGAAACGACGTTGATCAGCGCCTCCCAGGAGGGGAACGGCAGGGTCCAGAACACCGACAGGCCGAAGGTCAGCCACAGCGCCGGGCGCGGGATGCCGGACTTTTCATCGATGCGGGTGAAGATGCGGAAGAAGGTGCCGGTCTGTGCCCAACCGTAGACGACCCGGGGCGTGGCGTTCATATAGATGTTGCCGCAGCCGCTGGGGGAGACCACCGCATCGGCCACCACCAGGTAGGCCAGCCAGCCGATGCCGAGGACCAGGGCGATGTCCCGGTACGGCAGGGCGAACTCCTTGGAGATACCGGCCCAGCCGTTGGCGAGCATTTCCGTCGGCACCGCGCCGAGGAAGGCCAGTTGCAGCAGCACGTAGATGGCGGTGGAGAGCAGCACCGAGAGGATCAGCGCGATGGGGATGGTGCGCTGCGGGTTCTTCACCTCGCTGGCCACCGAGATGATCGGCGTAAGCCCCAGGTAGGCGAAGATGATGCCGCCGGCGGAGACCGCCATCTCGATGCCCGAGAGGCCGAAGGGGGCGAAGCCCTGGGCCTGGAAGTTCTCCGGCTTGAAGAAGGCGAAGAGCACGCCGATGACCAGCAGCGGCACGATGAACTTGAACACGCTGACCAGGTTGTTGGCCCGGGCGAAGGTCTTCACGCTGCGGTAGTTGAGCCAGAAGAACAGGCACAGCAGGCCGAACTGCACCAGCCAGCCGCTGAGTGTCGGGTTGCTCGAACCGGCCTCGGTCAGCCCCGGGAACCAGGCCGCCGCATACTGGCGGGAGGCGACCACCTCGATGGCCACCAGGCTGGAGAAGGCGATCAGGGTGATGAAGCCCATCAGGTAGCCCAGCAGCGGGCCGTGGGAGAACACCGGGTAGCGCACCACGCCACCGGCGCGGGGCAGCGCCGCGCCCAGTTCGCAGTAGATGATGCCGAGCAGCAGCACGGCGAAGCCGCCGATGAACCAGGAGATGATCCCCGCCGGGCCGGCGATGACGGAGACGTGGCTGGCGGCGAACAGCCAGCCGGAGCCGAATATGGCGCCCAGACCGATAAAGGTCAGGTCGGTCAGCGACAGCTGTTTCTTGAACTTCCCAGACATGGCGTAGCCTTCTTGTGCGTTATTGGATGGGCTGGAAGATCACGCTGCGGCGCCGCTGCGGAAGACGATCCGGGCACTCCCGGCCCTTCGTCCGCCGGCGCCACGCCGCATGCGATAGCCATAGAGTGGACTGGCCAGGTGGTGCGGGGCTTGATGCTTTTCCCCAGCTCCGATGACGAAATCAGCACAATGGAGCGGGACGGTACGAGGCCGCTCGACAGCCACTCCGGGCTGCGGCACTCTCCTGCCGGTCAGGCTTCGAGCGAGGTGGAAGGCATGGTGCGAAGAGCACTGGCGGCACTGGCCGCGATAGAGCCCCAGCGCCGTCCGGCATCCCTGGACGAACTGCTGGCCAGCGCCGAGTTGCTGTTGCCGGTGCTGGATGCGATTCCCAATGCGGCGATCTTCATCAAGGACACCCAGGCCCGTTACGTCCTGGCCAACCGTACCCTGGTGCAGCGTTGCGGCCTCAAGCAATTGCAGCCGCTGCTGGGCAGGACCAGTGCAGAGGTCTTCCCCGCCCAGCTCGGCCCCGGCTACACCGAACAGGACCGCCGCGTCCTGGAGAAAGGCCAGGTGCTGGAGGACCAGCTCGAACTGCACCTCTATGGCAGCCGCGAACCCGGCTGGTGCCTGACCCACAAGCGCCCACTGCTGAACCGCAGCGACGCCATCATCGGCCTGGTGGGCATCTCGGTGGACTTGCAGTCGGCCGCCACCGCCCACCCCGCCTACGCGCGCCTCGCGGAAGTGGACGAGTACATCCGCCAGCACTTCCACGAGCCCATCACCCTGGACACCCTGACCCGTATCGCCGGGCTTTCGGTCGCTCAGCTGGAGCGCTACTGCACCCGCGCGTTCCAACTGACGCCACGGCAGATGATCACCAAGGCGCGCCTCGAGCACGCCCATCGCCTGCTGCAGACGGAGTTACCCATCACCGATGTCGCCCTGCAATGCGGCTACACCGACCACAGCGCCTTCAGCCGCCAATTCAAGCAACTCACGGGCTTCACGCCCCGGCAATACCGGCAGGCGATGGGTGGCGGCACCTGAGAACGCCGCCGCTGGCTGTACCGAAGGCGGCGGGCCTCAGCCCTCCTCCCCCAGCAAGGTGCGCAGGGTGCGCGCCGGGTTGGCGAGGAAGCCACGGCTGACCTGCACGTGCTCGGTGTCGTCGTAGGCGGTGAGCCTGAAGCCCTCCGGCCCGCACTGGTAGATCCAGGCGTCCGGGTAGGCCATGAGGATGGGCGAATGGGTGGCGATGACGAATTGCGAATCGTCCTTCACCAGGTCGTGGATGCGCGCCAGCATGGCCAGTTGGCGCTGGGGCGAGAGCGCCGCCTCGGGTTCGTCGAGCAGGTACAGGCCCTTGCCGCCGAAACGGTTCATCAGCAGCGCGAGGAAGGATTCGCCATGGGACTGCTCGTGCAGCGAGCGCCCGCCGTAGGAGTCGATCACCGGCGGCGCCGGAGCCGGCTCGGCGTCCAGGTGCTCGATCTCGGTGGCCAGGTTGAAGAAGCTCTCGGCACGCAGGAAGAAGCCATCCCGCGCACGGCGCACGCCCCGGCTGACGCGCAACGCGCGGTGCAGCTCGGAATGGGAGGCGCGGGTGCCGAAGTTGAAGTTGCGCGTGCCGCCTTCGGGGTTGAAGCCCAGGGCCACCGCCAGGGCCTCCATCAAGGTGGACTTGCCCGAGCCGTTCTCACCCACCAGGAAGGTCACCTTGGGGTGGAACTCCAGGCGCTCCAGGCTGCGCACCGCCGGCAGGACGTAGGGGTAGCGGGAGAAGGAATCCACTTTGTCCCGCTTCAGCAGCATCTCGATCAGGTAACGCGTGTCCATCGGCGGGGTCCTTGCTCCGGGGCGACCATCCTAGAGGGGGTCGCCCCGGAGCACCAGCGTCAGCTCATCGCCCGAACAGGGCGATCAGCCCCTCCGCCAGGGTGCCGCGCCAGTTCAGGTAATCGTGGCCGCTGGCCCATTCGCGGTGGACCACCGGGTAGCCCCTGGCCTGCAGCACATCGCGCAGGTGGCGGGTGGTTTCGAAGATGCCGCTCTGCCCTTCGCCGCGCTCGAACTGCCCTGCCTCCAGGTAGAAGCGCACCGGCAGCTTCGCCGTGCGGGCGTACTCGCGGGTCAGCCACTCGGGCTCCTCACCCGGTGGTGCCCACCAGTAGGAGCCGGACTGGCTGAGTACATTGCCGAAGATCTCCGGGTGCTTCAGCGCGGCGTAGCTGGAAGCCAGACCACCATAGCTGGAGCCGGCGATCACCGTACGCGCCGCCGGGGCGTCCAGGCCGTGGGCACGGACCCAGGGCTGCAGTTCCTCGGCAAGGAAGCGGGCGAAATCCGGATTGGGTGGCAGCTCGGCGCCACGCGCCTCGGGGCTGGGGTTGTCGATCAGCACGGCGGCCATGGGCGGGATGGCGCCGGCGGCGATCAGGTTGTCCAGCACCCGGGGCGTGGGCACCTTGCCCAGGTAGGCCTCGGCATCGAACAGGTAGAGCAGGTGATTGTCCGCCGCGCCCGGGCGGTAGCCGGCGGGCCGGTACAGGTGCACGGCGCGGCGGTTGCCGAGGACGGTACTGGCCAGCTCGAAGCGCTCCAGCGTGCCCCTGGGCACCCCGGCGCGCGGGGCGATCCAGGGTTGCGGCGGCGCGCGGTCCAGCTCCAGCACCGAGTCGTACTGGAAGGGGTCGATGCCGCGCTCGGGGTAGGCGCCAGGGTTGAGCGGATCGGCCTGGGCGGTGGCGAGGATGGCGCGACGGCGGGTGCCGGCATCGGCGTCCAGCTCGGGCACGTCCGGCGCCAGTTGATAGGACAGCCGCGTCTCCCGGGGTAGGCGGAAGGTCACGAACCAGACGTCCGAATCCCCCAGGCGGGCGAGATGGGCATGGTCGTAGCCCGGCCCGCCGAACAGGCGCACGTTGTGCCGGGCGCCGCGCCAGAGGAAGGTCACCAGGGCATCCGCCTCGTCCAGCGGCTCCACCAGGGGCGTGCGGCGCTCGGCCATTTCACCCCAGAAAGCGTCGCTGTCGCCGCCCTCCTCCAGGCGCTGCTGCAGGGCCCGCAGGCGCGGACTCTGCAGCGGCTCGCGCGGGGCGCGTTGCTCGGCCAGGGGGATGGGCGCGGCCAGTTCCAGGCGGTAGCCGGCACCCGGCGCGCCCTGCAGCGCCAGGCGATAGCCGCCGGTGCCCGGCGCCACCATGAGAAAGGCGCGGCGGCCGGCGTCCCCGGCCACCAGGCGGCGCAGGTGCGTGCCGTCGGCGCCTTGCAGGTCGAGGGTGACACCCGCCGACGGCAGCTGGCCGCCGAGGTAGTCGCCCGCCACCAGGGGCAGTTCGATGCGGTGCCGGCCTGCTTCGTCCAGCCGCTCCTCGTAGGTGCGCGCCTCGCCGGCCTGGGCGGTAAGGCCCAGGCCGGCCAGCAGCGCCAGCACGATCAGTCGCGTCATGCCGGTCACCAGGCGTAGTTGAGGTTGGCGGTGAGGGTGCGGCTGGCGCCGTAGAAGCAGGAATCGGAACCCGCGCAGGACGCCGCGTAGACCTTGTCGGTGAGGTTGCTGGCGTTGAGCTGCACCGAGGCGCCGTCCAGCTCTGGCGCCAGGAACTTCAGCTCGTAGCCGAGCATGGCGTCGAACAGAGTCACCGAGGCCACCTTGTAGGTGTTGCGCGCGTCGCCGTAGCTGGAGCCGACGTAGCGCGCGCCGGCACCGACCGAGAGCCCCGGCACGCCGAGGGCGGCCAGCTGGTAGGTGCCCCAGAGCGAGGCCAGGTGGTTGGGCTGGCGCGCCGGCTGCATGCCCTCGACACCGGCCTGCGCGGACTCGGTGACCTCGGGCTTGAGGTAGGTGAAGGAACCCACCAGTTCCAGGTTCTCGCCCAGGTTGCCGCGCGCCTCGAACTCCAGGCCACGGGCGTGCACCTCGCCGTTCTGCACGTTGTAGCCGAGGTTGCTGTCCCAGGCGACGACGTTGCGCTGGGTCAGGTCGAACCAGGCCAGGGTGAACAGCGCCTCGGTGCCCAACGGTTGGTACTTCACACCGACCTCGGTCTGCTTGCCGGTGGTGGGCTTGAAGGGCGAACTGCCCGGCGCGCCGCTGCTCAGCTCCGGCTCGAAGGAGGTGCTGTAGCTGGCGTAGGGCGAGATGCCGTTTTCGAAGGCGTAGAGCAGGCCCACGCGGCCGGTGAACTTGTCGTCCTTGACGGTCACGCGGGTGTCGGCGAGGTGGTTGTCGGTCTCCACTTCCGAGCGGTCCTGGCGACCGCCGATCATCAGGTTCCAGCCGCCCCACTCGATCTGGTCCTGCAGGTAGGCACCCAGTTGCTCGGCACGCTGGCTGTTGTCGTCGATGGTGGTGAGGGGGCCCACCGGCACGTGGTAGACGGGGTTCTGCGAATCCAGCAGGTAGTTGTCGAACCAGTTCAGGTCGCGGGCGGTGTCGGTGTCCAGGCGCGTGCGCTTGTAGTCGACGCCGGCCAGCAGGGTGTGGGCCAGCGGGCCGGTCTGGAAGTCGAACTGCAGCTGGTTGTCCACCACCCACTGTTTCAGCTCCTCGCGGGAGGCCGAGGGCGCGCGGCGCAGGTAGCGGCCGTCGGCGGTCATGGTCATGAACACCATCTGCCGGTAGTCGGCATCCTCCTGCAGGTAGCGCAGGTTCTGGCGGAAGGTCAGCAGGTCGTTGAAGCGGTGTTCGAACTGGTAGCCGAGGGAGGATTGCTCGCGCTCGGACTTGTAGAAGTCCGGGTCGCCCACGTCGAAGTGGCGCGACAGGCGACCGAAGCGCCCGGAGTTGGCGACGCCCTCGGTGGGCCAGAAGTTGCGGTAGCCGGCTTCCGGATCGTGCTGGTAGTAGCCGAGCAGGGTCAGGCGGGTGTCCTCGTCGGGCTGCCAGGTGAGCGCAGGCGCCAGGGCGTGGCGTTCCTCGTCCACGTGGTCCACCTCCGCCTGGCCTTTGCTGAGCACGCCGTTGAGGCGATAGAGCAGCGTACCGGCTTCGTCCAGCTGGCCGTTGAGGTCGAAGGCGCCACGGCGCAGCGAGTCGCTGCCCACGCCCAGCTGCAGGGCGTTCCTGGCGTCCTGGGACGGCCGCTTGCTGGTCATCGCCAGCAGCCCGCCCGGGCTGGCCTGGCCGTAGAGCACCGAGGCCGGGCCGTGGATCAGCTCGACCCGCTCGAGCATCCAGGGGTCGACCTGGGAGCGTGACTCGCCGCCGAAGCTGAGGCCATCGAGGTAGGTGGGCGTGTAGCCGAAGCCGCGAGAGAACACCTCGTCCACGCGGTGCGAGGAGCCCCGGTATTCAGCAAAGGTACCGCCGGCATAGCGCAGCGCCTGGGCCACGCTGGTGACGCCCTGATCGTCCATCTGGTCGCGGGTGACCACCGATACCGACTGCGCGGTGCGGATCAGCGGCGTGTCGGTCTTGGTGCCGGCAGCGCTGCGCTCGGCCACGTAGCCACGCAGCGGGCCACTAACGTCCTGGCGGTTGCCGATGATGCTGGTGGCGCCCAGCTCGACGCCAGCGCCGGCTTCCGGCAGCGGCCGCACCAGGTAGACGCCCTCGCCGCCCGGCACCGCTTCCAGGCCGGTGCCGCGCATCAGCCGCTGCAGGCCTTCGAGCACCGACCAGTTGCCGCTGAGGCCGGGGCTCTGCTTGCCGGCGGCCAGCGCCGGGGGCATGGCGACGCTGACGCCGGCCTGCTCGGCAAAGGCCGCCAGGGCAGCGGAGAGACTGCCGGCGGGCACATTGAAGCCCTGCTGGGCCTCGCTGGCTGCGAGGGCGACGGCGGGCAGCGCCACCAGGGGCGCGCCGGAAACCAGCAACATGGCCAGCAGGCCGTGGCGTACCGCGCGGACACTGGGGCGCAGCGAAGTCGGGAAGCTGTGGTTCATGGGTGTGTTCGGACTCTTGTCAGTGGGCAGTGAGTGTTTTTCTGCCGCCTTGACACGCGAATCGAAGAAAGGGGACAGGCGCGATGAAAAAATTTCCAACCCGCATCAGACGGGCTGGATCGACGCCCAGTAACGGGTGCGGTAGACCACCCGCACGGGCAGCACCTGGGCCAGGCTGTCCAGCACCGGCGTGGTGTTGGCCAGTTGGAAGGCACCGGAGAGGCGCAACTCGGCCACCGCATCGGCGCAACTGACGAAGCCAGCCCGATAACGCTGCAGCTCGGCGGCGAAATCGGCCAGGCGCATGCCGTCGGCCACCAGCAGGCCACGGGTCCAGGCGTCCACCTGGGCCGCCAGCGGCGTGATCGCCCGGGCGCCGCCCCGCTCGAAGCTGAGCTGCTGCCCCGCGTGTACCTGCAGCGCTGCATCGGCTTCACCGCCGGGGCGCACTTCCAGCACGCCATCGAGCACCGCCACGCGGGTCACGCCGCCCTCCTGGCGCACGTTGAAGCGCCCGCCCTGGGCACGCATGCAGCCGTCGGCGCTGCGCACCACCAGCGGTCGCGCCTCGGTAACGGCGTGCAGCAGCATCTCGCCCTGGCGCAGCACCAGGCGCCGGCACTCGGCGCTGAAGTCCAGGTCCACCGCACTGGCGCTGTTGAGCTCCAGCGAGCTGCCATCGGCCAGTTCGAAGCGCCGCCGTTCGCCCCGCGCGGTGCGCAGGTCCGCCAGCCAGCCCTGGGCCGTGGCCGCGTGATAGCCGCCCCAGCCGAGGGGCGCGGCGCCGGCCAGCACAAGCAGGGATTTGAGCACCTCGCGCCGGGCCACGAGGCGGCTGCGCCCCAGCGCCGGCATGCCCAGGGAGGACGGCAACTGGCCGAAGCGCTGGGCGATGTACAGGGCCTTCTGCCAGGCCGCCTCGTGGTCCGCGTGGCTGGCCCGCCAGCGAGCGCAGGCCTCGTGGTCGGCGCTGCCGGCTTCCGGGGACTGCAGCTGCACGAACCATTCGGCCGCCTCGTGCACCACCCGGGGGTCGAGGGTGCCGCTCATGGCAGCGCCAGCATGCAGTGGGCCAGCGCCTGGGCGATGTAGCGCTTGATGCTGCGCTCGCAGACGTCCATGCGCGCGGCGATCTCGCCATAGGTCAGCCCTTCCAGCTGCGCCAGCAGGAAGGCCTCGCGCACCCGCGCCGGCAGGCCATCGAGCAATGCATCCACCTCGTGCAGCACCTCCACCAGCAGCAGTTGCTGCTCGGGGGACGGCGCCTCGGCTTCCGGCAGCAGGGCCAGGGCCTGCTGCCAGGCGCGCTCCAGGGATTGCCGGCGGTAGTGGTTGAGCAGCACCCGCTTGGCCACAGTGGTGAGGTAGGCGCGCGGCTCCTGCAGGGTGCCCAGCTGCAGCGCCTGCTCGCGCTGCCCCACGGCCAGCAGCACCTTGACGAAGGTGTCCTGCGCCAGGTCGGCGGCCTGCCAGGTGTCGCCCATGCGGAAGGTCAGCCAGCCGCAGAGCCAGTTGTGGTGCTGGCGGTAGAAGGTACCGAGGTCGTTGGACGCGGAAGAGGAATTGGCGGTGGGCACGATGGCGACCCAGGCAAATGAGAAGCGTCGCATTTAATAATAATTATCATCTAGATCCAAGAGGTGTTCGGCGAAAGGCGGCAATGGGTCACGCCCGGCGACGCGTTAACACCACCGCCCAGGTTGGGGGCGGTGGTTCTCCTGGGGCTCTGCAACGGGCTATTCAGGCCGTGGCGTACTCGCTGTGCTGGCCGGCAGGATCGGGTAGCTGACATCCGGCTGGCGCCCCGATAGCCCGTGGAGGAAGGCGGTGATCGCGGCCACTTCCTTGTCCTTGAGTTCGCGGCCCAGCTGGCTGTTGCCCATGATCGCCACCGCCTCCTTCAGCTCCCAGACCTGGCCGCTGTGGAAGTACGGCGCGGTGAGGGCGATGTTGCGCAGGGGCGCGGCGCGGAATACGTAGGCGTCGCTGGAGGTCTTGGTCACCGCGAAGCGGCCCTTGTCGCCGATGGGCAGGATGTCTTCGGTGGGCTTGCGCACCAGGCCGAAGGGGAAGTACGCCTGGCCGCCGACGTTGACGCCGTTGTGGCAGGCGCTGCAGCCGGTGTCGATGAACAGCGCCAAGCCTTCCTTCTGCTGGGCGTCCAGGGCCTTGTCATCCCCCGCCAGGTAGCGGTCGAAGGGCGAGTCCGGGGTGGTCAGGGTCGCTTCGAAGGCCTCGATGGCCAGGGCCATGTTGTCGAAGCTCACCGGTTTCTCCGCCTTGGGGAAGGCTGCGGAGAAGGCCGCCACGTACTCGGGGATGCTGGCCAGGGTCTGCTCGACACGCTCGGGGGTGTTGTTCATCTCCACGCTGGCCTGGATCGGGCCCTTGGCCTGGGCTTGCAGGTCTTCGGCGCGGCCGTCCCAGAACTGCGCGGCGTTGAACACCGCATTGAACACCGTTGGCGAGTTCCGCGGCCCTTTCTGCCAGCCGTGGCCCACCGAGGTGGGCACGTTATCCGCGCCGCCGGTGCCGATGTTGTGGCAGGTGTTGCAGCTGATGATGTGGCTGCGGGAGAGGCGCGGCTCGAAGAACAGCTGCTTGCCGAGGGCGATCTGCGCCTCGGTGAGCGTGCGCCCCTGGGTCTGCGAGACCGTGGCCGGCACCGGTTTGAACAGCGCAGTGGCCCTGTCGCGCAGGGGATCCGCCGTGGCCTCCCAGGGCAATGCTGCTGCGAACGTAAGACCACCGAGCACTAACATCTGTATAGGGCGCATAGGAGTGACTCCTCAGGCTTTCTTCTGGTTTGCCTCAGGAGAGTTCAGCCAGCCACCGCGCTTCTTGATTTGCATCAAGAGGCCGCCGCAAGCGCAGCGGTGCGATTGTCGCAGCGGGGGCTGTCACCACCCCGGGCCAGTGGATAGACTCCTCGACCATTGCGGCCCCAGCACAAGGATGTTCGATGCGCTCCCCCCTCAGCCTCACCCCGGCCCTGCTCGCCTGCGCCCTGCTCCTCGCGCCCCTGGCCCCGGCCTCCGCCGCCATCTTCAAATGCAAGGCCGCCAATGGCGCCACCCAGTTCTCCGACCGCCCCTGCGGAAGTCCGGAAAACCAGGAAGAGATCGCCCACGAGAACCCCGCACCGCCAGCTCCCAGCAGCACGGGGCAAACCGGCAAGGCCACCTTGCCGCTGGACGATATCCAGGCGAGCTACACGGCGGCCGAGCAGGCCAACCCGCCGCTGCTGACCCTGGCCGACCTGCAGGGCACCTGGTCGGACCTGGACTTCGACTCGCCCCTGCGCGGCTATTGGGTGTTCGGCTCCAGCACCGTGCGCATGGACCGCAAGGGCATGGAAATCCGTGATCGCGTGAAGATCACCGTCCGCTTCAGGCTCAAGGGCAATCTGCTGACCTACATTCATGAGCCCGATTCCTTCCGCAATAAGCGCTGGGAAGAGAAGGTCGTGATCGAGCGCTACGAACCTGGCCGGCTGATCGACTTCGGCTCCGTGGTGCTCTATCGCGTCAGGTAGCGCATCGCCCGGCTACGCTGAACCCAAGAGTTTTCGAGACCGCCTCATGAAAGGGCTTTTCACCCGCTTGCTGCTCAGCGCCGCGCTCGCCATCCAGGCCGCTGGCGCCACCGAACTGCGCCTGCTCACCGACAACCACCCGCCCCTGCATTTCGAGCGCGATGGCGAGCTGGTGGGCTTCGCCGTCGACCTGGTGCGCGAACTCGCCCGGGAGACCGGTGACAGCATCCAGCTGGAGCGTCTGCCACTGCTGCGTGCCCTGGTGATCGCCCGCGAAGGTCCGGACGTGGCCGTCTTCACCATCCTGCGCACCCCGGAACGCGAGGCCGACTACCGACTGGTGGGCCCGGTGCTGGAGGTGGAAACCGCGCTCTACGCCCTCGCCGACCACACCCCCGCCATCGCCGGCCTGGACAACGCGCGCAAGGTGCAGCACATCGCCATGCCGCGCAAATGGCTGGTCTACCGCCGACTGCAGGAAATGGGCTTCACCAACCTCTACGGCGTCGACACCCCCGAACAGATGATGCGCCTGCTACGGCTGGGCCGTACCGAACTGGTGGCCGCCGACACCCTCAGCGTCGCCACCCTGGCCCGCGAGGAAGGCCTCGCCCCGCAGCAACTGCGCTACGTGGCGCCGGTGATGCACCAGGGCAGCTACATCGCCTTCTCCCGGCAGACCGATGCCCACATCGTCGCCCGCTGGCAGCAGTCGCTGGAGAAGGTGCGCGCAGATGGGCGGCTGGTGAAGCTGGAGCGGAAGTGGCTGGGTGGGCCGAGGTAGCCCTCCTACAGGGTTGCGCTGCCGGTCTGTGCCGGGCGGATGAACAGGGTCTTGAAATCGACGCTCTCCTTGCTCTGCAGCACCGTCAGCGTCCAATCACCCTCCAGCTCCTCACGCCCGGCGGGTGACGGGGTGATAGTCCTTGTCCCCTCGTTCTGGCTGGAAAGCGTCCAGCCGATACGTTCGGCGGGAATCACCAGGCTGCGGGGGTGCAGCAGGTAGAGGTAGCGGGACGCGTAATCCGGCCCGTCCTTCTGCACCATGCGCACCTCAACGCCATCGAACTGCAGCCCGTGCACCGTCGCTCCCGGGACGGCTTGCACCGCCTGCAACAGCTTGGCCGCCCGTGCTTCCGTCCTGTGGGCCTTCAATGCCTGGTAATAGGCATACACCGCGCCCGCCCGGCAGTAATAAGTGCCGTTGTAGAACGGCCAGGAACTGCCCGACGCGTCACAGGCCAGCCCCTGGTTGAACCAGGCATTGGCCACCAGCTTGGCGTCCTTGCTGCTGTCGATCAGCGCCTGCCCGGCCTGCAGCGACACGCCGAGCTCGCCATCGCGCAGCGCCACCAGTGACAGGTCGCTCAAGGCCCGCTCGTTGTGAGGCTGGATATTGATCGCCAGGGTCAGCTTGCGCAGCGCCAGCTTCAGGTCGCCTGCGCCATAGGCCTTCTCGCCCTCCAGCACCAGCCGCTTGGCACGCGCCTGCAAGGCCTCGTCCGAAGGTGGCTTGAGCAGCGCCCCCACCTCCGCCACCTGGGCCGGGGAAATGTTCGGGTTCGGCTCCTCGGCATTCGCGGCGGTGTACTGGTGCAGCCAATCCAGGGGCGTACGCCCTTCCTCGTCCGGCCGATGCGCCTGGATGAAAGGCTCGGCACCGTTGTCCACCAGCAGCCGCACCAGCGCTGGCGAGGCGTAGCGCGCCGCATAGTGCAGCGCGGTCATATTGCGGGTGGTGATGCTGTAGTAGCAGTCGTCCTCGGGGATGACGGTCACCGCATTGGGGTTGGCACCCTGCTCCAGCAGGATGCGCGCGGATTCGGGCTGGTCGTAGTGCGCGGCGTACATCAGCGCCGTCTTGCCGAAGGCGTTGGCCTGGTTGACGTCGGCGCCCCGCTCGATCAGGTACTCGAGCGCCGCAGGGTACTCGATGGCGATGGACAGATCGCTGACCTGGCCTTCGATGGCACGGATCTCGTCCATGGGGCGATGGGCGAGGATGGCGTTGCGCAGGGCGGTTTCGTCCTTGGGAAAGGGTTCATACATGTAGAAGCGGATGCCGCTGCTGATCGCTCCCTCCAGTGCCTGGCGAGCCATGGTACGGGCCTGCCCGTCGCTCCAGCCGAAGCGCCGCTGGTAGAACGCCGCCATCACCGTCTGGCTGCTGGTCATCTGCTGTAGAAAGACCCGGTATGCCTTGTACTCGGCAACACCCGTGGCCGCCCAGAGCTGCAGGTTGCTCAGATCCTGCTCATAGGAGCCGTCACCGACATCGTCCCGTACCGCCCAGGGCCGGTAATAGACCTCCTGCAGCCTGGCCCCGATACGCTCGCTCCAGCGCTCATGGGTCCGCAGGCTGCCGCACCAGTTTCCCGCCCCTTGCCTCATATTCGATGTGCGGGCGCTCAGCTCGCGGACCGATGCACGCAGCTCGGCAGGAACGATATCCGCCACCCTGTCCACCGCTGGAGCCGTGCTGATCCTGCATGCCGTCCAGGTCAGATCATCGTTGAGTTGGTTGATCTCGACCGTGTCGGACTTTCCATCGATACCGCTGGCAATGCTGAAGAGTCGTTTATCCGCGCCCTTGAACAGCGCGATGTCGGCAGCTGGGGCGGGTGAGCCTTTCGCCATCGCCTCCAACTGCTCCCGGCTCGGCTCAGGCCCTCGGCTTGCCACGTACTGATAGCGTTCGCATGCGCTGCCACAACCGCTATGGGTATACACCTGAACGTGGATCGGCCCCTTCGCATTGGCAAGATCATCGCCCCAAGGCTGCACTTGCTCCGCCCCAGGCAGCTCGAACGACGCCCAGCGCTTCGGCGACAGGAAATGGGCCTTGGCAGCCTTGATGGCCTCATCGCAGAGCGCACCCTTGCCTTCGACCAGCACCGGGGTGAACCAGGGCCTTACCAGCGCCGGGCGTGCTGGCTCTTCGGCGGCCTGTGTGGCGCCGAGCAAAAGCATCAGGGGAAGACAAAGCAACGGCATGAAGCGCATGGAACATCCTTGTATCGAGCGTTCGAGTGCAGAAGTAAATCAGGGCCGCTGTATAGCGCTTTAAACCCCGGGCCGGCAATGAATCAGAACAGCCGTCTGGCATCACGCGTTCCGGCTCCCGTCTCATCCTCCTCGGTCAGCACCTCACCACAGTTCGAGGCCGCAACGCTCCACTGGTGGTCGACCAGGCCACGGTCGAAGGACTCCCGCCATTCCCAGTATTCGCGGCGCTTTCTCGCCAGGTAGTCCGGGTGCGGCTCGCCGGCATGCGCACTGTCGCAGCATTCCGTATCGAGGAAGGTGTAGCTCACGCGATAGAAGTGCCGACCGAAGCCACGGAACCGTTCATAAAGGCTCGGGCTGTAGTCCAGCTTCGCCGTGGCGACCGAATCGAGCCTTTCTACTCGGCGGGTATCCAGGAGGCTGGCGCCGCCTGAGTCATCTTTCCGGTAGCTCACCAGCACGTAGGGTTCATGCAGGCTGCGCGGGTCGAAGCCGGGGCGCCGCGGCGCAATCGGCTCGATGGAGAAGTTCGCCTCGAACGAGCGGTCGTTGTGCGAGAACGCCTCCATGAGCGTCGGGAAGTCATAGCGTGGCGGATTGCGGATGACACCGGTCTTGAGCTTCTGCCCGCCCAGGTACTCGTCATGGGTGCGGCTGTTCTCCATTGCCAGGCGCACCAGGCTGCGCAGCAAGGCCTGGCGATGCTCCTCGGGGCTAAGGGCACGATCCAGCGCCATGCAGATACCCCCATCGAGGCGCTGGACTCGATACAAGGAATAGACGGCAAGTGACAGCAACGGCACCAGCGCAACGGCCAGTACAGCCGCAAGTAATCGCTTTCCGAATCGGTTGTTTGAAACTGACATTGATCATCCTTGACTGCATGTAAAGCGCCGGCTCCTGCCAGCACATCGAAACCGGTCCTGTGGCAACAGCCGAGACAGGTGGATACCGAAGATCTATCGCTCGATGCTTTCCACTTCCCGACGAACTTCCTTCATGAGCCGCCTGACCCGATTGCACCAGGCTCATCGACCTAGTGGAGGCAGTTATCACAGGACAGCTGGATCCGCCTGAGCCCCTGAATGCGCGTGTCATTCAACTCCACCTGGCAAGCCTTTAGAAACAGCGCATGCTGGCTCTCCGGGTCACGAAAACCCCGAGCCCCCACTGACTGGACAGCACATTCGCGGCGGCGGAACTCCAGCCAGGCATGTTGGGCCGCATCAAACAACTGGAGGTCCACCTTCAAACGAGTGCGAATACCTTGCACTGTCGCATTGAGTTCATCTTCTGAGCGTTGATAAAGAGGCTCGACGCACATCACCACCTGATCACTGCTCAGGTTAAAGCAACCCGCAACCTCACCCCCGGCTTCCTCGGCCTGCGCGCTCCCGCAAACCGCGAATACAAGAGTGATCAACGTCGTGCGCATATCCATTCGTTTGGAGCTCCTCAATGTGCAAGTTCTTGTCATGAAACGGATTCGCGACGTCGCATCACATCTGGATACCGCTCACTTCCCTGCGGACCGCCTCCATGATCACGCGCCAGTTCACCAGCGCGCTGTACTCGAATAGAACTCGAACCTGCAGCCCTGAACCCAGGTAGTAGTACGCGTTGCAATCACCGTTTCTCAGGACTGGATCCTTTGGCCGGGCCACACTGCAAAAGAACTCCCGGCCATTCCCGCGCGGCCCATCCGCTGGCACATAGACATAGGCTCCTGAGTATTCAGCCTCTGCGGCAGGCCCTTTCAGGGGATATTCGATAAGGCCCAGTGTTGGACGGGCAACAGGTGTCTCGGCTTCCTCCTTCTCCGCCTCGAAATAGGTCTTTCCGTTGGGATCACCCATTTTCAGGATATCGACCATGACCCTGCTGTTCCGAGCGGTTGGGACGGGATTTCCCTTGTGAATGCCCGCCTGGTCGATAAACAGCAGCAAGCTCAACTCATCGGCCTTGCCCGGGCGGATGTCTTCAGACGAATACACGTCAAACTCCACGTCGTTCGGTATTCGGAATGACACTCCGCTGACTTCAATGGTATTGGCCGCCCCCTCGACGATCCCATGCGCCGCCCGGTACTCGGGAGTATGGGTCGCGGGCCTTTCCTTTCCGCATGCAACCAGGGCAAGGCAGACAAGCAAGATCGTCAGACCGGAATAGGTCTCTCCATGCCCAGATACCGATAGACGCTGCCCTCCGCAGAGCACCTTGAAACTCATACATCCCCCTGCTCGACCCGAGCACGCAATACTTAAGAAAACGCCCCACTTCCTCAACAGAACCTAATTGATCATCCCCACTATGTCCGCTGTGGAAGAGTTAATTTTCCTTATAAGACCTTGCCAGTCAGACAGAGCCGACTCCGCAAACTCGAATTGAGCTTCCCAACCACGCCCCACATCTAGAGTTAGGGTACAGGAGTGGCGATTACACAAAAAAATATAAGGATTACCAAGACGGGTCCTGTAGGCATCCAAGTCCTCTACGACCCACCATCTGGTCCCCTCTGGCATTGCATCACTTTCATACTTGGCAAGCCCGGGAAAAACATCACCATCTTTAGCTGCTCGAAAAACCTTTTTCCCGCTAACTACAGTCCGTGCACGCTCCTCATACTGACGTGGGTATAGCGTTTTACCTTGAATATCAGCGTTCACAGGAAAGGGGTACTCAAACCATCCACCTCCCTCCAAAAGAGGCCGCCCATCCAGTAATGAATTTTTGTATTCAACCTGAACCACTCGCGGATTCTTTCCAGGCAAGCCCCCACCACACCCTGCCTCCCCTTCGGGTGAGAAATCAGGCAGACAATAATGCAGATAAACCGAATACCCGTTGATATCTCCATATATAGGGGCATATTTATTGTCCCCCCCCCTGAGCCCAGGCCCAACATCCACAGCGGCACCAACAAGAGGAAAGAAAGAAAATGCAAGGAAAACGTATAAACGCACCCGATCAATACACATGCATTGCCCTAAATTTCAAAAAACCACCCAAGATGGGGCCATGACAACTTCCAAGCATCAGAGCACACGAACAAATGGATCACTCTACCTGCACGCCATTAAGCAGCGCCGTGATAACCCACTCACTTCTCCCAGGCAACAGGCATGACAATGCACTGCAACTCAGGCGAGCCGTTTCGGTGCATTGAAAATACAAGAAGCTCAGGTGGGGCAAAGGTGCGTGTCGGTACCGATACAAAAACTACCCCCTTGGGCAGGCTGTACACCGCCCAATAGGTGCTGAAGCTCAATCCCACATTTCTAACCAAGCGATTCCTCTGCCGCCCATATATCGACTGCCCGGACTTCGCATCGCCCGTAACCTGTAAAATCGGCTCTTGCCTGGTGGAAACCCATTCCTCCGCCAGCCTGCTGTTCGCCGGTAGATTCATCACATGCTGAATAAGCCCGGCTGCGGTGCCACACCTGCCTCTCTTGCCTTGCCACTTCAAGCAGTCAGGGCCATACGAACGCAGCTTGTCAGGGCTCTCATGAAGGGCCTCATCAGTGATCATCAACTGCTGAGTTCCATGCTCCTGGATGATTCCGGTCTTCCTGTAGATCTGCTCAATCGATCCATCGCCATCCACGTCCATCGACACGTACTCCAAGGCGCGCTCCACCCCCGTCCATTCAGGCATCGCTCTGGACTCTTCCAGTGGCTGGAAAGCCAACCTGCGACTGGAGCTGGAGAGCCACTCAAAGAGATTGCCCGCCGATACACCCTCTTTGTTCATGTCCTCCAGGAACTCGGCACAAAGCGCTTCGTCCCGAACACCCGCCAGTTGATAAAAACCCGCTGGCCGCCTCGTCGATAAAAGAGACTCGATCTTCGCCCCGCCCTTCACCAGGACCGCTTTCCTGATGTCCGAATAGAAGGCATTTCCGTGGAGCACTTCTTCAGTGGTCAACACCTTTTCAGCTTTCGCTGCAAACAGAGCGTTTGAGGCCAGCAAGAAAAATGTCAGGCCCATTAAATGAAGAAGACCCCATGAAGAAGCGGCAAGCCTGGGTCTTCCAAATCCAATAAACATACGTCTCCTACGTACTCGGCCTCAAAAAGGCACACTGGCGTCGGCCAAACCCAATCGGGTTGCACCTACCAACTTTAAATTTCAACGCGACACAATCCAATGAACCAGTTTTGCTCTATCCTTCTGTAAACACATTCCCCCCGCTCCCAATCTGGAGGCGTGTCATCCAGGGATTCAAATAACCGAGCATACCTATCAACAGGGTAAGTATGAACGGGCAACTGAAAGCGCCTTCCCTCAACCTTGGGCATCACTGGAAAGTACACAAGCGTTTTCCGAACAAGAGAAAAACCAGAACCCAAGAGAATCACAGCGAAACCTTCTTTCTCATTCCCTTCAGCACCGACATCCACAATTATAGAGTGACACCGCTGCAGTAACTGACCGCACTCCGCCTCGCGAAACGCATCATCCTGAATTAATCTCCGGTAAAACAGCCTTGAATAAGGTCTACTGGTCCACATTGGAGAGGTCTCACCAATCTGCCTTAACCCAGCAGCAACAAGGCGCTTGCGATTCTCATCCTGTCGCACCCACGGACCACGGCCACGCTCAACTCGGTGCCTATATTCGTAGACCAGCGCCTCAATCTCCGCACGATTCAATTCGAAGTGCCGGATGTAGAATTCATCATTGGGAAGCGGATTGTATCGCCCCCATAAAACAGTCAATACAGCGATGACCGAGAGGGCAATCAGGCTCACTCTAAATCTGGTCAACCTCACTCCCAAAAGCAGAACAGACAATTCAGCACCTCAGCAAAACAATCAACATCAAGACAGGCATCCTCCCACATACGACACCCAGGGTGGCTTTATACGTCTTTGAACACCGGATTGATCTTATCCAATTCATTATCCGCACCCACTCCATACCTACCTAAAACAGGTAAGGCAGTCTTCAGAAAAGCTAAAAACCTTACTTTACCTGCTGCGAGCAACTGCCCACCTCTGAACTCAACCAAATCCCCAAACAAGCCATCAACATAAACCTCTTGAATCAACCCATTCAAATAAACGTAAAATGATGCACCACACGAACTATCCCTGCCACTCGCGCAAGGGAAAACGTAATAATCGTTATGCCTATCGACAACCCAGAACGACCTCTCCCAATTAGAAAAACCATTTATCTCAAGCCATACTTTCTTTACAGGATCACAGCTTGCATCAGAGATGCACTTTCTCCCAATCGGCACTATTCATTTTCTCGAAAAAATAAGGCATAAATTTACTCCATGAAACTGGAGAACCGGCAGAAAGCATCCGTACCGCCCAGCACCGACACACCTTCTTCCCTATTAACATTCTGACACCCCAAACTCACCCACTCTCTTTAATGCTAATTTCGCACAACTCACCATGAACCCCATAAACTAAAATCGGCAACCCTGTTCCTCTCTCAGCGCGATAAACCCTTATGAATCTCTTCCAACCACTCACATGGGCTTTATATTTTTTATCTAGACGAGGATCAATCTGAAGCCAGTAGACCTTACCCTCATAAAAAAACAGTTCCCCACCCACCGCAAGAGGGCGACCATCCGACCCTAAATAGCTCCGACTTATTTCATCCCCATCAGCCAACACATACGCATAAGCCTGCCCAAAAATTCCGGATTTGCGATATATCGCCACCCGTTCATTTTCTCCATCGTTATCTATATCCACGGACATAAAAAAAGCCCGCCAAACCCCGGAATACAGGTTACTCACAGAGCGATCAACCCCACTCCAAGTAAGCTCATCAATTTCTGCCAAGCCAATAGTCGATGCCTCAACCTGAATACGAACCGCTCTCCCAGCAGACATTTCAACTGAATCAGGCCTATCCAGCCCATGCACCCACTGAGAGAGTTTCTCTTCGGTTATCCCTCCGCCCTTAGAATACTCATGCAAATCATTGCAAACTCCCCAGCGCGAATGTTGGTTAGCAATAGAGCCTTCAGAGAACGCCCCTAAAAGCAGTAGCACCAAGAAAAACCGATAGCGCATAAACCTACCTACAGCATCGACTCAATGAAAAAGTGAAAATATGCTATCTGCATCAAACAACACACCGCATAAGCGGGAAAACCACATGAAAACAGCCCGCCATAAGGCGGGCTGCTCCAGTCGCTACATCTTCACACTCACTGCCAGTTGGCGGCGATCACCACATTGAGCTGATCCCGCTGGGCCTGGGACAGGTTCATCTCCCCGCCCGTGGGCGCGCCGAAGGCGGCCATGGCGTTGACCAGGTTGTCCAGCTGGTTGGCGTAGAGCGTGGAGCTGCCGGCTTGCACCGCGTCCAGTTTCTGCGCCGCCCCCGCGTACCAGTCCTGCACGGTGATGGCGTCGGCCGATCCCAGCACGTCGACCACCAGGTTGTTGCCCTGCCGGGACAGCCAGAGGTTCTCGCGGGTGATGCCTTCGATGCTCAGCACATCGTTGTCGGCGGGCTTGTTCGACAGGTTGTTGATGACGTCCTGGCCGTCGCCGGCGGCGAAGCGGTAGGTGTCGTTGCCATCCCCGCCGATCAGGTAGTCATTGCCCTTGCCGCCACGCAGCGTGTCGTTGCCCGCACCACCGTCGATCAGGTCCGCGTCCGAGGAGCCGAGGATGTTCTGATCGCCCGCCTGGCCGGCCAGGACGGTGCCGAAGCTGCGGTCGTCCGGGACGTTCAGGTAGTTCGGCGAACCGACGGTGTCGGGGTTGGTGAGCCCAAAGGCGCTGAACACCTGGGCAGCGGTCAGTTGCCCGCCGGCCGCGAAGGTGATCACGTCGACGACGCTGTCGCCACCCAGGAACCAGTTCTTCAGGGTGACCTTGTCGGTGCCGCCACTGATGTTGAGCACCAGGTCGTTACCGCTCTTGGTCAGGCCGCTGCCCACCTGGTTGTAGGTGATGCCTTCGAAGCGCAGCGTGTCATAGCCACCACCGGTGTTGTCGATGACGTCCTGCCCGCTGCCGGCGCTGAAGACATAGGTGTCGTCGCCGCGACCGCCGAGCAGGGTGTCGTTGCCCTGGCCACCGACGAGGGTGTCGTTGCCATTTCCCCCTTCCAGGCGGTCGTTGCCGGCACCGCCGGACAGCGAGTCGTTGCCGTTGTAGCCGAGCAGCAGGTCGCGCTGGGCGGTGCCGTTGAGGGCGCCGTCGTTGCCCGCCGTGCCCTGCACGGTGTTGTCGAAGGCCGCTACCGGTGTCGGCATGGCGATACCGAACGCGCCGAAGATCTGCGCGGCGGTGAGTTGGCCACCGGTCTCGAAGGTGAAGGTTTCCACCAGGTTGTCGCCACCCAGGAAGAAGTCCTTCAGCGTCACCTGGTTGGTGGTGCTGCCGTTGACCTTAAGGATCAGGTCGTTGCCCGACTTGGACAGGCCCGAGCCCACCTGGTTGTAGGTGATGCCACCGGCGAAGCGCAGGGTGTCCGCTGCGCCGCCCGCTTCCTCGATCACATCCAGCCCGGCGGTGTAGACGTAGGTGTCATCACCCACGCCGCCCAGCAGGCGGTCATTGCCCGCCGCGCCGGCCAGGGTGTCGTTGCCGGCACCGCCGATCAGCACGTCGTTGCCGGCGGTGCCGGTGAGCGAGTCGGCACCGCCCAGGCCGGGAACCGGCGGTTGCCCGGTGCCAGGGTCGGTGGGCGTGCCCGGGTCGGTCGGTTCCGGGTCCACCGGGCCGGGGGTGCCGGTGCCGTCCGGGAAGGCGGTGATCATGCCGGCGATCTGCGCGGTGGTGAGGTAGCTGCCGCCGTCGTCCGGCTGCACGTAGTCGATGGCCGAGTCACCGCCCAGGAAGTGGTTGGTGATGCGCAGCTGATGAGCCATGTCCTTGTCGACGAGGATGACCAGGTCATTGCCGTCGCGGTGGAAGCTCAGGCGCGCACGGGCCACGCCATTGAGCACAAAGACGCCGTCGAAGCCGCCACCGGTGTTGTCGATGACGTCCTTGCCGCCGCCGGCGCGGTAGTAGTACTTGTCGTCACCGGTGCCACCCACCAGACGGTCGTTGCCGTCCTCGCCGTCCAGCACGTCGTTGCCCGCGCCGCCGATGATCACATCGTCGCCGGAACCCGCATTGCCGCCGTTGCCGCCGGAGAGGTAGTCGTTGCCGTCACCGCCCTCCAGCTGGTCGTTGCCGGCCATGCCGAACAGGGTGTCGTTGCCGGCCAGGCCGCGCAGCAGGTCGCGACCGTCGTAGCCGGAGAGGCGATCCGCCGCCGTGCCGCCGTCGATCACCGCCTCGTAGCCACCGGCCACGCCGTTGGCCGCAGCCATATGGCCGATGCGCGCGGCGGTGAGCATGAAACCGCCCTCCGGCTGCACATAGCTGATGGCCTTGTCGCCACCGAGGAAGTGCCCGAGCACACGCACCGACTGCTGTGCATCACCGTCCACCAGGATCAGCAGGTCGTCACCGTCACGGCGGAAGCTCAGCCGGTCCTGGGTGATGCCGCCGGAGAAGAACACGCCGTCGTTGCCGCCACCGGTGTTGTCGATGACATCCGCACCGTCGCCCAGGCTGTAGACGTACTTGTCGTCGCCAGTGCCGCCGATGAGGCGGTCGGCGCCTGCACCGCCGTCAAGCTGGTCGTTGCCGGAACCGCCGAGGATCAGGTCATCGCCGTCCTCGCCTTCGAGGTAGTCGTTGCCACCCTCGCCGAGAATGGTGTCGTTGCCGGCACGCCCCCAGGCCTTGTCGTCACCGGCACCCAGGTGGATGGTGTCGGCGAGGTTGCGGTAACCGAGGATGCTGTCGGCGTTGTCGGTGCCGTGGTGGATCACGCGGTTTTCGACATCTGCCTGGCTCAGCGAGCTGCCATCGGCGAAGGTCAGGCTGTCGAGCTTGAAGTGGTCGGTGGGCTCCTTGAACCAGTTCTGCACGGTGATGCGGTCAGTGCCGTTGGCGTGCTCAATGATCAGGTCCAGGCCACGACGGTGGAAGCCCAGGTCCGCCGCGCTGATGCCCTCGCCGAAGCTCAGGGTGTCGAAGCTCGGCGTGATGTTGCTGAAGGCCTCGTTGGCGCGGCGCTCGATCAACAGGTCCTGGCCGTCACCGAGGTTGAAGCGGTAGGTGTCGTCACCGAAGGAGCCGTAGAGCGTGTCGTTGCCGGTGCCGCCTTCGATAACGCTGGCGTTGCCGCTCCAGGCGTCGTTGCGCGCGACGATCAGGTCATTGCCCGCCCCACCAACCAGGGTGTCGGAGCCCTGGCCATGGAGCGTGTCGTTGCCATCGCCGCCCAGCAGCTCGCCGTAGCCTTCCAGCAGGTCGTCACCGCTGCCGCCGTCGAGCAGGCCATTGCCCTGCAGGGTGTCGTTGCCGGCGTCACCGAACAACTGGTCATTGCCGCCGCCACCGATCAGCGAGTCATGGCCTTCGCCACCGCGCAGGGTGTCGTTGCCATCGCCGCCGTCGAGCAGGTCGTCGCCCGCATCGCCGGCCAGCAAGTCGGCCTGGTAACCACCAAACAGGGAGTCGTTGCCATCGCCGCCGGAGAGCTGGTTCTCGCCCTCTTCGCCGTACAGCTGGTCGTCACCCGCACCGCCGAAGAGCGTGTCGTTGCCCGCTTCGCCATGCAGGGTGTCGTTGCCGTCACCACCCAGCACCTGGTCGTTGCCGAAGCCCGCCTGGACGAGGTCGTTGCCCAGGCCCGCGTCGATCACATCGTCGTCGGCATGGCCGTAGATGGCGTCGTCATGAGCGGTGCCCTCCAGTGCCTTGAGCTTGAGGGTGTCGAAGTCCCAGGCCAGGCCGCCGTCGAAGACGAATTGCTCGATGGCGTACACACCAGGCTGCCCAGCCTGGTAGGAGAACTGTCCCTGGATCCGTACGCTGTCGCCCGTGGTCTTATGGGTCACCACCAGGTCTTCGCCGTCACGGCGCAGCAGCAGGTCCTCCGGTGCCACACCGTCGAAGCGAACGCTGTCGGTACCGCTCCGGTCGATGATGAGGTCATGACCCCAATGCGCCGCGAGCCGGTACTGGTCATTGCCGGCGGCGCCTTCGAGTTGGTCGTCGCCCGCCCCACCGTCCAGCAGGTCATCGCCCTCACCGGCCAACAGGGTGTCATTGCCAAGGCCGCCTTCGACGAGATCGTTGCCGACCCCGGCGTCCAGGAGGTCGTCCCCTTCGCCGCCTCGCAGAGTGTCATTGCCAGCACCCGCGTAGACCGTATCGTTCCCGCCAAGTGCGTCGATCAGGTCGTCGGTGGAATAGGCGTTGATCAGGTCGCCCGCGGCAGTACCGTCCAGGGTGAGCTGGCGCAGTTGCGTAGCGGCGATGAAGGTTTCCAGCCCATCGCCGTAGCGCAGGCGAATACCGCTCAGCGGCACCTCTTCGCGGAAGAACGCGGAAAGCGAGATCAGGTCAGCCGGGCTGTCCGGGAACGAAACCTCAAGGCTGGTGCCATTACGGCGGAAGACCAGGGTTTCCAGGGGCAGGTCCGCGAGGTAGATGGTCACGATCCCCTCGTAGGCGTCCACGATCACATCCTGGCCATCACCCCGGGCGAACAGGTAGTTGTTGGTGCCATTGCCACCGTCGAGGCGGTCGTTACCCTTGCCACCGCTCAGGAAGTCATCACCGGCGCCCCCCACCAGAGTGTCGTCGCCGTCGCCACCTTGCAGGGTGTCGCGGCCGGCGCTGCCATTGAGGTAGTCGTTGCCGGCACCGCCGACCAGCGTATCGTCACCGACACCCGCGTCGATACGATCGTTGCCTTCTCCCCCATCCAGGTAGTCATTGCCCTCGCCACCCTCCAGCACGTCGTCACCGGCCTCGCCGAACAGCCGGTCATCGCCGATGCCACCGTCAAGGGTATCGCGCCCCTCGCCGCCCAGCAGGGTGTCGTTGCCGGCATAACCGAACAGTCGATCGTCCCCCGCCAGACCGGAGAGCTGATCGTTGGTCACGTAGCCCTCGATCAGGTCGTTACCGGCAGTGGCCTGCAACACCAGGCCCTTGACGTCCGCGATGCTCCAGACCGTGCCGTTGTGGAACTCGATGCGGTCGACAGCGATGCCATTGGTACCTTCGGCGCTGAAGTAATTGGTGAGCCGCACGCTGTCAGTGGCCGAGGTCTGCAGCAGCAGGTCACTGCCATTGCGCTTCACGCCAACGGCGGCGGGATCGATCCCCGCGCCGAACACCACCCGGTCGATCTTGCCGCCGGCTGCATCGGCCGCGTTATCGATCACATCGTTGCCATGGCCGACATCGAACAGGTAGGTGTCGTTGCCGCGTCCACCGACAAGCGAATCGTTGCCGACACCGCCGACCAGGGAATCATTGCCATCGTCGCCCATCAGCACGTCATCGCCGGCACCGCCGGAGAGCTGATCGTGGCCACCCAGGCCGTGGATGCTGTCGTTACCGGCCAGAGCATCGATGCTGTCACCAGCGGCGGTGCCGAACACCAGGTCATTGCCAGCGGTCAGCGACGATGCGGTCAGCAGGTCGAGCATCTGCTGCTGGCTCAGGCCTCCGCCATCGACGAAACGGATCGCCTCGATGGCGCCATAGGCCAGCGAACCATCGAAGTCGAAGAAGTTGTCGATGCGCACCGAGCCGGCATCGCTGCCGTCCGCGTTCTTGACGTTGATCCAGACGGTGGTGGTGTTCCGAGAAAACACCAGGTCGCTCTGGCTGATACCCGAACCGAACACCAGTTGGTCCAGACCGCCACGGTCGAGAACGGCATCGTTACCTTGACCACGAGCAAAGTGATAGCTGTCGACGCCGGAATAGCCATACAGGCGATCGTCACCTTCCTGCCCGTAAAAGATGGTCCCGGCTTCGACACCGTAAAGCGTGTCATTACCCG
The DNA here is from genome assembly GCF_025685765.1 of Pseudomonas sp. PDM13. Taxonomy (NCBI): domain Bacteria; kingdom Pseudomonadati; phylum Pseudomonadota; class Gammaproteobacteria; order Pseudomonadales; family Pseudomonadaceae; genus Pseudomonas; species Pseudomonas sp. PDM13. The sequence goes on from NZ_JAOTQU010000027.1 coordinate 54,934, forward strand.
CGGTACCGATACGTTTGGAAAAGTCGAAATACGTCGCCAGATTTACGTTGGATGCGGCAATGGCCTGGAAGGCGGCGTCGCGCTTGGCGCGATAGCTGGGCGAGTAGGTACCGAGATCGGTAAGGATGGCTACAACGCCACGAATGCGCTCCTGTTCACCATTGGCCAGCAGCCCGTTGAGCTTGCCCTGCAACGAGTTCCAGTCAACAACGATGCTTGGCGCATCGGAGCCGAACGCCGACTTGATGATGTCCAGCTCTTTTGCGTACTCGGTCTGCGCGAGAATCTGCGCAGCAGTGAAGCGTTTGAACTCCAGGTACTCGGCCACCAAGATCGGCGCCGCCTGCCCATGGGGGTTCGGGTCGCGTTCGCCCCAGCACCAGGTGCCCAGGTAGGGCCGCCCCACCAGGTTCTCCAGGGTGACGAGCTGACGCGCATCCATCACATGGCTGTAGACCTTCTTGGGGTCACGGCTGTAAGGGTCGACATCAGCAGCACCGGCCCAGCGGTAAATAAGGTTATCGAGCAGTGCATCGCGGCTGGCTGCATCGGTAGCCGACACGTATTGGGCAAGCAATCCTTTGAGCGCAGGATCCAGCTCCATGGCCTGGTGCAGGTCATGAACGTTGCCGAAGCCTTTCGCGTTGGCGAGGAAATGAATATCGGGCGTCAGAACGATATCGCCGCTGTTGATACGGCGGGCCCCATCGACCTTGAACCAGACATCCGCCGCAACGGAGGCCGCTCCATTTGCCAGGGTTACGCTGCCGATCTGTCGGTACTCATGGCCGTTGGCATCTTTCTGGGTAGAGGCTGTATAGCCAGTGCTGATAGAAACGACACCCGCGTCGGCCAGGCTCTGCAGTTCACCCGCATCACTGATGCCGTTGCCGTTCAGATCGCGCCACACCTGCAGCGACGAATACGAGGCGTCATCGGAGTTGATCAATCCATCGCCGTTATTGTCGTATTCGGCCAGTGCCTGGAAGCCATTCTCGGCAGTCTTGCCATTGTTGAGGATGCTGTGGTTGCCAAACAGCTCTGCGCCATTGCTGATGCGCCCATCCCCATTGCGATCATGTACGAGCAATCCATCATCAGGACTGACCCAACCGCTTCGTTCACTCAAGCCATCATTGTTCAGGTCGAAATAGGCCGAGCCCACTTTCTTGGTCTCGATCCCGTCACCGTCCAGGTCGATGACGATAGGCGAGGTTCTGGTTTCGCCTTCATTGGTGTCGGGGACTTCTTCCTCTTCTTCCTCCTCTTCTGGCTCGGTTTCGAGATTGATGCCCAGATCACCATTCTTGAACTGGTTGATCGTGAGACCACCATTTATAACCAGCGTGGTACCGTTCAGGACATAGATGTTTCCGCCCCCCTTATACTCATTCTCTGGGTCGTCCTCCTTCCTCTTCCCCCCTGTAAGGAGTTTATTACCTAGAATGACTGCTCCCATTCCGAGCGAATCATCTTCGACGGTATCTTCACCATCGACAATGTAAATATCGCGCCCCCCTCCGCCCTTGAGGGTATCCGCTCCCTTCCCCCCATCAAGATAGTCAGCATCAGCCCCTCCAACAACTAAGTCCGATCCATCCTCACCAAATAGCTTGTTCTTCCCATCGCCGCCATAAACCTGATCATTCTTATCTCCCGCCTTTACAGTATCAGCTCCATCTCCGCCATATATGACATCTTCTCCGAGCCCTCCATAGATTGTATCGTCACCACCAGCACCTCTGAGAAGCGCCCCCTCATCGTCAATAGTGAATATTAAATCTGACTCCTCGGTATTCTCATTAGCATCTCCAGCAGTGATAACCACCACACCATTCACATTAGAAACTTCCTCAGAGGAAAAGCCTAGTGATGAAACCAAGGCAGCGGCTGTAGTCCTATATCGATCACCCGGAATTAATTTTATTTCACTATCATTATCTAAAATATATTTCTTTATCTTCTCCTGCCGATGAGCAATTAACTGACCAGCAAAACCCTCAAACTCCTCCAAAGAATTACCAGCATCTATCAAGGGAGATATATCAAAATCCTGCATCAAAAGCATGAAAGCCGTGAAAGCAACACCATTATCATCTGCATAATCAGCAGAACTAAGATTAGCCACACTCGAGACCAATTGCCCATCTTGACCAAAGCATTCGTCATAGACCGCAGCCATGGCGGTCGCCATTGCTCCCTGACCTATCAAATGCGCGCCAACACTTATTGCTGCCTCTGTAAACTTAACAACATGAGTACCTACAACAACATTGTTGGCCCCCACATAATTAATCGTAATCTCGCGACCTACAATTGAATTCCAACCATCATACAAATCCTGATGATATGACTTAGCAGCAAGCTTAACTGCAGTATATCTACCCACAAATGCCGTAGAAGCAGATGAACGCGGTAACCCTCCAAAAGACATAATTGCAGAAAAATCCTGCGCTATTGGGCTGCTTTCATATTGAGCAGCACTGCTGACCCCCAGTAGATCTCTACCTATTGTAGTGAAAAAATGTATGTAATTTAGCTGGGTAGTATCGGTTTGATACATACCTATATAACCATTGCCAGCACCACCATATCCGCCATACCCGCCAGAATTTTCCATCCACCCCAAAGCGTCAAAAAAACTGATCCAATCCGTGCCTGTCACGCTATCAACCAGCGGAGACTTAACATCTATGTAATTCTCCACCGACTGCCAATTTACTGCCGCCATATTAGTTACCTCTCCGTGTAAGCTTTTTCAAGCTGCAAGTCCCATTCAAAAAATAATCACTACCATCAGTAGTTATGAAAAATGAATCCTCAACAAGGTCAACACATCCTTCGACCACATCAGCCATCCTTAAAAAATAGGCAACAGAACGATACCCCCCCTTGATGGAGTAAATGCCTAAAGATGGATAATCATCGACCCCATCATCATTCAAATCCATAACAGATGATTCTCTAAAGTCACTCTCCCAAATTTTCTCTGAATTTTCCGATAGCGACCCAACAACATCCTTGTAATGGCTCAATAGCTCTTTTTCTCCATATACATTGACTGTCCGCGGCATTTCCAAGAGAAGAGCCTTGAAACCTCCAGGGTACGCCAAACACACAACCTTAGAATAACCAGCCAGGCTTTCATCAAATTCCCAGATATTTCGATAAATCAACAGAGTGCGCCCATTTTTTTTAAAAGTGAGAGCACCATCATTTCGCTCAAAAGGTAAAAAATCCCAGAAGCGAATAAAGTCTTTCTGATCACTCGAGACCTCTATCCCACCCTGCCCTTTTCTCAAAATGGATATTTCCTCTGAGACTTCTTCCCATTTGGTCAATGGATTTTCATTACGATCAATCCCACCATAATCAATTTTTGGATAATTTCTATCCAAATAGACCATGGCCTTAACATCTCTTTTTTCTCCAGAACCGTTTACTAGTGAATACGCCGTCAAACCAATAGCTCTTTCCCGGCTTACCCACTCTACCGGGACGTTCTTTTCGCATACGGGGAATTTCTCAGCCAGTACGGCATCTTCATTTGAAAACGCAGAACCTGCCCCTCCAAGTACGAAAAAGAAGAAGACAGAAAAACTCATTCGCAGCAATTTTACGCAGCACATAAACCCCCCAAATAATCACCTAATCATGTCTAGCTTGGAGCGCAACATATGAAACAGATGAGTCGCTTTATCTCAAATCACAAGCAACACCGACATACCAGCCCAATGGAGTAACTCCGTGAAAAACTAAAGATATATAGACCCGACGCCAGAGCACATCTCAGCCATCACAAAAAATAACGAGACGGAGCACATCAACTTAATTGAGCCGATGCAGGTATTGATATTTACTGGAGACAGCGTTTGGGTAGGCATACTCATCCTTGAAGCGGAATGTTCGCCGACGATCCTGTCGGCTTCCGGGGAGATGACGTAGAAAACGCCTTTGACAGATCAGCGTCAATTGGCCCGATGAAGATTTTGTGAAGCCGTTCAGGGAACCCTAAAATTCCACAAACTCTACTTGAAAACCCCATTCCAGAGCCTTTCAAGCATGCCTGGCGCGGGGCCATTCCAGGGGACGGTCACCCCAATGACGTTTGAGTGTCGGGGAGCACGCTGCAACTTAGGAGTTTCACCATGCTCAGCTGAACGCTTAGGCGTCTGGACGATCTGCAAGACCACCTCGAACCGTTGCGCGCGCCGACAGCGCCCTGCTCCGATCCAATGATTTCGATACACGGCTCGATGAACTGCATGCCATCCGCGTGGAGCTGGCACGCCTGCCCGGTGTCGGCCACGAACTGGCTCGGGTGAGCGGCGCCCTGGAGTTGCTGCTGGGGTTGCTCCTCGACGCCGATACCCACGGGCCAGACTGCGCAAACCTGCATTGCCTGCTGTCACTGCTGGCACGGGGGCTGACCCAGGCGGAAGAGACGCTGGAACAGGTCATCTCGGGTCGCCAGGGCACACGGCTTTTTCTTCGGTATTGCAGGGGCTTTTAGATACAGAGGGCTGCGGAGCGCGACACCGCGCGTTCCGCCTCGATCAGCGAAGCGGCAGACCGGCATCCAGCCGGTCCGTCGCGTCAAGCCCTACGGGTTCAGGCAAGGGTTCTCTGGCCTGGGCCATGACCACATCGCGGCAGATGTCTATCCGCGTTGAGTCGGCATCCACTCAGGCCAGGAAAGAACGGTACCGCCCCATCAGATCCTGAACGTATCCACCAGTTGCTTGAGCCGGCTGACCTGCTGATCCAGCTCGGTACAGGCCTTCAGGCTGGCCTGCAGGTTGTGCACGCCGTCCTGGTTGAGGACGTTGATCTCGGTGATGTCCATGTTCAGGCTTTCGATCACCGAGGTCTGTTCCTCGGTGGCGGTGGCCACGGACTGGTTCATGCCGTCGATCTCGCCGATGCGGCGGGTGACGCCGCGCAGGTTTTCGCCGGCCTGGCCACCGATGCGCACGCTGTCGTCGCTGAAGTGGCGGCTTTCGCCCATGGTCGCCACGGCTTCGCGGGCGCCGGTCTGCAGCTGTTCGATCATCTGCTGGATCTCCAGGGCCGAGCTCTGGGTGCGCTGGGCCAGGTTGCGCACTTCGTCGGCCACCACGGCGAAGCCGCGTCCTGCCTCGCCGGCGCGGGCGGCTTCGATGGCGGCGTTGAGTGCCAGCAGGTTGGTCTGCTCGGAGATGCCCTTGATCACGTCGAGGATCTGGCCGATGTCGTTGCTCTTCTGGCTGAGCACTTCGATGTGGTTGCTGGACGCCTGGATCTTCTCCGACAGCTCGCCCATCGCCACCAGGGTGCGCTCGACCATGCCCTGCCCTTCCTCGGCATCGCGGCGGGCGTCGCTGGCCTGCTCCGAGGCGTCGGCGGCGTTGCGGGCGATCTCCTGGGCAGCAGCGCCCAGTTCGTTGATGGCGGCGGCCACGCTGTCGGTGCGGGCGGCCTGCTCGCTGGAGTTGGTCATGGAGGCGTTCGACGCCTGCACCACGGTGCTCACCCGCTCGTGCACTTCGCGCGTGGCGGAGGCCACTTCGCGGATCGATTTGTGGATGCGCTCGACGAAGCGGTTGAAGGCATCGGCCAGTTCGCCGAACTCGTCACGGGAGTCGATCAACAGGCGCTGGGTCAGGTCGCCCTCGCCCTCGGCGATGCCGCTCATGGCGTGGCTCATCACGTGCAGCGGGCGCAGCAGGATGCGGATCAGCCCGCCCAGCAGCAGGAGGATGGCGACCACGCCGATGATGGTGGACATCAGGGCGGAAACGCGGAACTCCTGCAGGGCGGCGAAGGCCTTGGACTCATCGACGGACAGGCCCACGTACCAGCGCACCCCGGCCAGCCCTTCCACCGGCAGGAAGGTCACGATCCGCGCCTCGCCGTTGCGGTCGTTCACGCTCTGCAGGGCGGACTCCAGGCGCGGCGCGGTGCCGGCGAACAGGTCCGGCAGCTTCTTCAGGACCAACTGCTGGTCGGGGTGGACCAGCACCGTGCCCTTGTCGTCCACCAGGAAGGCGTAGCCCATGCCGCCCAGGTCGAAGGAGTTGAGGATCTCGTCGACCGTCTTCAGCTTGAGGTCACCGCCGACGACGCCCTGCAGGGTGCCCGAGGCATTCACCGGCCGGGTGATGGTGATCAGCAGGCCGTCGCGCGGGTCGGCGGCCAGGTAGGGCTCGGTCAGGCCGGGACCGCTGGTCTGCGCCGCCTGCTTGTACCAGGGCCGCTGGCGCGGGTCGTAGCCGGCGGGCAGTTCGCTGGGCGGGAACTGGGTGTAGGTGCCGCTCGCCTGGCCGTAGTACGCATAGAGGAAGGCGGAGGCGATGCTGCGGTGCTGCAGGCTCTTGGCCAAGGCGGCCTCGCTGGCGTCGTCCTCGATGGACTCGGCCAGGTTCTCCAGCAATTGCATGCGGCCCACCAGCCAGTGCTGGATGTTGCCCGTGGAGACCTGGCCCACATCGTTGAGGTAGTTGGCAAGGTTCTGGCGGATGGCGTTCCGCTGCAGGTAGTCGTTGTACAGCGCGAAGGACGCGAAGGCAGCGATCACCACCAGGGAGGCTGCCACCATGATCTTGTGGCTGAATTTCAGGGTTCGCATGGAGGAACTCGCTCAAAAAGTGCAGATAGAGAGGTGGCCACAGGGTCCGTCGGCATCCAGTCGGCAATTGACTGGGCACGGACGCAGGGCCGTCCCCTGCTATCGGCGCTAGCACGTTCTTCTTAAGCGGTTTATCAGCCGTTTATGTGCGGGCGTTCAGGTATTTTCTGAAAATACCGTGCACCCGCCCATCCAGCCGGCACACGCGAAGCCCTCCCCGCTCCGCGTGCCCCGCCTCTGTTACAGCATCTCCAGCTTGGCCATCAGGTCTTCCAGGCGCGCGGCCTTTTCTTCGGTGACGACGCTGCCTTCCAGCGACTCGATGTAGCTCGCCAGTTCCTCCACCGTGCTGCACTCGAACATGGCCCGCAGGGGCACGTTGCGTTGCAGGGTTTTCTGCACGCGGGAGGCGATCTGGGTGGCGAGCAGGGAGTGGCCGCCGAGTTCGAAGAAGTTGTCGCGCACGCCCACCCGCTCGACCTTGAGCACCTCGGCCCAGATGCCGGCCAGGGTGGTTTCCAGTTCGCTGCGCGGGGCCAGGTAGTCCTGGGCCTGCAGCGGGCCGAATTCCAGGGGAGGCAGGGCCTTGCGGTCGAGCTTGCCGTTGGCGTTCAGCGGCAGGCGATCGAGCAGCAGCCAGTGCAGCGGCACCATGTAGTCCGGCAGGTCGCTGCGCAGCTGCTGCTTGATGACTTCGAACCAGGCGCCCTCTTCCGCCAGGCGGCTGGCCGGCGAGCTGGCGCTGGCGAAACGCTCGGCCTCGCGCGGCACCAGGTAGCCCACCAGGTATTTGCCGGTGGGGCCTTCCTGCACGCTGACGGCGGCGTCGCGCACGTCGGGGCGCTCGAACAGGCGGGCTTCGATCTCGCCCAGCTCGATGCGGTAGCCGCGGATCTTCACCTGGTGGTCGACGCGGCCGACGTATTCCAGCACGCCGTCGGCGCGGCGGCGGGCCAGGTCGCCGGTGCGGTAGAGGCGTTCGCCCGGCGCGCCGAAGGGATTGGGCACGAAGGCCTGGGCGGTGCGCAGCGGGTCGCCGACGTAGCCACGGCCGACGCCGGTGCCGGCGACGCAGAGTTCGCCCACGGCGCCCAGGGGTGCCAGTTCGAAGGCGTCGTCCAGCAGGTACAGGCGGTTGTTGTCGGTGGGGCTGCCGATGGGCAGGTAGGTGCCTGCGGTGGAGGCCGCGTCGACGCGGAAGAAGGCCACGTCGTCCGAGCACTCGGCCGGGCCGTAGGCGTTGACCAGTCCCACCTGCGGGTAGCGCTCCAGCCACTGGCGCGCCAGCTCCGGCGGCATGGCTTCACCGGTGGGCAGCATCCAGCGCAGGGCGCCGAGTACGGCACGGTCCTCGGCGAGCATGCCCTGGATCAGCGAGGGCACGCTTTCCAGCACCGTGATGCCGCGCTCACGCACATGGGCCAGCAACGCCTGCGGGTCGTGGGCGATGGCGTTGGGGACGATCTCGGTACAGGCGCCGAACAGCGGTGCGGCGAGGAACTGCCAGACCGAGATATCGAAGCTCTGCGAGGCGGTCTGGGCGATCACGTCCGCCTCGGTGAGATCCAGGTACGGCACCTTGCTCAGCTGGTTGTTGAGCATGCCGGCCTGCTCGACCATCACGCCCTTGGGCAGGCCGGTGGAGCCGGAGGTGTAGATGACGTAGGCGAGGTTGGCCGGGCCGCTGTGGATGCCCAGGTCCTGTTCCGGCCAGGCACCCTGCAGCACGTCCTCCCACACCAGCAGGCGTGGACGGTGGCCACTGCCGAGCTCTTCCAGCAACACCATCACCTGGTCGCGGCAGGCACGGGTGGCCACCAGCGCCGGGGCACGGCTGAGCTCGAGGATGCGCGTCAGGCGCGGAGTGGGCAGTGCCGGGTCCAGCGGCAGGTAGCCGGCACCGGCCTTGAAGGTGCCGACCATCATGCCCAGCAGGTCGAGCCCCCGTTCACCCAGCAGCGCCACCGGCTGGTCGAGGCCGACGCCGGCGGTGCCCAGGGCGTGGCCCAGGCGGTTGGCGTGGCGGTTCAGCTCGGCGTAGCTCCACTGGCGGTCGAGGCAGCGGGCGGCGATGCGCTCTGGGTGGGCGGCGACGCGGGCCTCGAACAGGCGCACGTAGCCCTGCTCCAACGGGTAATCGCGGGCGCTGTGGTTGACGCCGTTGAGCAGCAGCTCGCGCTCGGCCTCGCCCAGCAACGGCAGCTCGCTCATGTCGCCTTCGATGCGTTCGCCGAGGGCCAGCAGCAGGCGCTTGAACTCGCCCAGCAGGCGGTCGATGGTCGCTTCCTCGAAATAGCGCTGGTCGTAGGACAGGTGCAGGCCCAGGTCATCGCCCGGGTAGCAGACCACGGTGAGCGGGAAGTTGGTGTGGGTGCGGCCGGAATCCGAGCTGGCGGAGAGGCTCTGCGCACGGTCCAGCACCGCGACTTCCACCGGCGCGTTCTCGAACACGAAGAGGCTGTCGAACAGCGGCTGGCCCTTGGGCAGCTCGCTGCATTCCTGGATGGCCACCAGCGGCAGGTATTCGTGCTCGCGCAGTTCCAGGTTGCTGGCCAGCAGCCCCTGCAGCCAGTCGCGCACGCTCAGGCGCTGGCCCGGCGCGGGCAGCTTCACCCGCAGGGCGATGCTGTTGATGAACAGGCCGACGGTGCGCTGCATCTCCGGCAGGCCCACCGGGCGCCCGGCCACGGTGACGCCGAACACCAGGTCGCGCTCGCCGCTGTAGCGCGCCAGCACCAGGGCCCAGGCGGCCTGGGCCAGGGTGTTGATGGTGAGCTGGTGACGCTGCGCCAGTTCCCGCAGCCGCGCGCCGTCGGCTGCGTCCAGGCGGGTGATGCGGTCGCCCACCTGCATGCCGCCGCTGTCGTTGGCGTGCTCGCGGAGGATCGGCCGGTCGCTCGGCAGGTGCGTGGTGCGTTCGAAGCCGGCCAGGTTGCCCTGCCACCAGGCGCGGGACTGGCCCAGATCCTGGCGCTGCAGCCAGCCGATGTAGTCGCGGTAGCGCGGCGCCAGCGGCAGTTGCGGCTCACGGCCCTCGCCCAGGGCGGCGTAGACCTCGAAGAAGTCGCTCATCAGCAGGCCACGGCACCAGGCGTCGATGAGGATGTGGTGGTTGCTCATCATGAACCAGTAGCGCGCCTCACCCAGGCGGATCAGGCGCAGGTGGAAGGGCGGCTGGTGCAGCAGGTCGAAGCCGGCCTCGCGCTCCGTACGGTGCAGCGCCTGCAGGCGCTCCTCATGGCCCTCTTCGGGGAGGTTGCTCCAGTCCAGCAGGTCCACCTCGGTGGCGCCGGGTTTGTGGATCACCTGCAGCATGGTTTCGCCGGCGTTCCACACGAAGGACGCGCGCAGCGCTTCGTGCCTCGCCACCACGGCGCGCCAGGCGCGGGTGAAGCGCTCGACGTCCAGGGCACTGTTGATGCGGTAGCGGTCCTGCATGTAGTAGATGCCGGTGCCCGGCTCCAGTAGGGTGTGCAGCAGCAGCCCTTCCTGCATCGGCGTCAGCGGGTAGATGTCGTCGATGGCGGCGGCCGGCACCGGCAGTTGGTCGATCTGCTCCTGGCTCAGGTTCGCCAGGGGGAAGTCCGATGGAGTCGGGCCACCGGCGCCCTCCTCCAGGCAATGGGCGATGAGCGCCTGCAGCTCGGCGATGAAGGCCTCACCCAGGCCCTGCACCGTGGCACGGTCGTAGCGCGCCTGGCTGTAGGTCCAGTTGAGCAGCAGTTCGCCGCCGAACACCTGGCCGTCCACGCTCAGCCAGTTGGGCAGCGTGGCGTCGGCGTCGTGGGCCGGGCCGGCGCTTTCCTCCAGCGGGCGCAGCAGCGCGCCCTCGGCGAAGCTGCCATCGAACTGGCCCAGGTAGTTGAAGGTGATGCGCGCCGGTGGCAGCGCAGCCATGGCGGCACGGGCGGCCGGGTCGGCCAAGTAGCGCAGCACGCCGAAGCCGAGGCCTTTGTGGGGCACCTGGCGCAGCTGCTCCTTGATCGCCTTGATGGAGGCACCGAGCCCGTCGGCGGGCGCCAGGCGCAGCGCATAGGCACTGGTGAACCAGCCGACGGTGCGGCTGAGGTCGATGTCGTCGAACAGCGGTTCGCGGCCATGGCCTTCCAGTTGCACGAGCACCGAATCACGCGAATCCCAGCGGCACAGCACACGGGCCAGGGCGGTGAGCAGCAGGTCGTCGACGCGGGTGCGGTAGGCGGCGGGCGCCTGTTGCAGCAGTTGGCGGGTGCGCTCGGCATCCAGGCGCAGGGTGATGCGCTGGGCATCGCGCTCCAGGTCCTGTTCAGCGTTGCGGTCGCAGGGCAGCGTCGCGTCCTGGCCGCCGAGCTGCGCCTGCCACCAGCCCAGTTCCTCGCGCAGGGGTTCGCTGCCGGCATAGGCCGCGAGGCGTTCGCCCCAGTGTTTGAAGGCACTGGTACGCGCCGGGAGCACCAGGGCTTGCCCGGCCTGCAGTTGGCGATAGGCGGTTTGCAGGTCTTCCAGCAGCACGCGCCAGGAGACGCCGTCCACCACCAGGTGGTGGATGGCCAGCAGCAGTTTCTGGCGCCCGTCCGGGCCTTCCAGCAGCAGGGCACGCAGCAGCGGGCCCTGAGCCAGGTCGAGGCTGCGCTGGGCATCGGCCAGCAGGGTTTCCGCCTCGGCGAAATCGTCCACCTGTGCCTGCCACAGCAGGCCGTCGGCCTCGCTGGCGGGGGCGCGGTGCTCGGCGTGCCAGGTGTCGCCGTCACGGCTGAAGGACAGGCGCAGGGCGTCGTGGTGTTCCACCAGGCACTGCAGGGCTTGCTCCAGATGCCCCGCCTCCAGGCGCTCGCCGGCTTCCAGCAGCAGCGACTGGTTCCAGTGGGCGACGTTCTCCGGCGCCTGCTGGAAGAACCAGTGCTGGATGGGCGTCAGCGGCATGCTGCCGGTCACCGGGCCCTGATCCACCTGCGTCAGCGCCTCGCGGCGGGCGACGGCGGCCAGGGTCTGCACCGTCTGGTGCTGGAACAGGTCGCGCGGGCTGAAGTGGATGCCCTGCTGGCGGGCACGGCTGACCACCTGGATCGAGAGGATGGAATCTCCGCCCAGCTCGAAGAAGTTGTCGGCGAGCCCGACCTGCTCGACGTTGAGCACCTCGCGCCAGATGGCGGCCAGGCTTTGCTCCAGCTCGCTGGTCGGTGCCAGGTACTGCTGGCGGTTGTGCTCCGGGTCCGGTGCGGGCAGCGCGCGGCGGTCGAGCTTGCCGTTGGGGGTCAGCGGCAGGCTGGCGAGCAGCACCAGGTGCGCGGGCACCATGTGCTCCGGCAACTGGGTGCGCAGGTGCGCCTTGAGGGTTTCGCGCAGCGCCTGTTGCGCATCGGCGCCCCCTTCTGCGGCGGCACAGGCCACGTAGCCGGCCAGTTGCTTGCCGCTCGGGCTGTCCAGGGCCAGCACCACGGTTTCGCGCACTGCCGGGTGTTCCAGCAGGCGTGCTTCGATCTCGCCCAGCTCGATGCGGAAGCCGCGCACCTTCACCTGTTGGTCGATGCGGCCGAGGTATTCCAGCTGGCCATCGTCGCGCTGGCGCACCAGGTCGCCGGTGCGATAGAGGCGCCCGCCGTCGGTGGCGAAGGGGTTGGGCACGAAGCGCTCGGCGGTGAGGCCCGGGCGCTGGTGGTAGCCACGGGCGAGCCCGGCGCCGCCGACATAGAGTTCGCCGATGGCGCCGGGTGGCACCAGGGCCAGGTCGGCGTCGAGGATGCAGGCCACCCGCGCACCGACCATGCGGCCGATGGGCACGCTGGCGGCGCCCTCCTCCAGCTGCGCCGGGGCCAGGGCGGCCAGGGGCATGACCACCGTCTCGGTGGGGCCGTAGGCGTTGAAGAAGGCCTGGGGCGCGAAGCCCGCGCGGATGCGCTGCAGGTGCTCGGCGGTCAGCGCCTCGCCTCCGGTGATCACCAGGCGCACCGGCAGGGTCTCGCCCCGCGCGCCGAGCCACTGGGCCAGCTGGCTGCCGTAGCTGGGGGTGAAGCCTAGGATGGTCACGCCCTGCTCGCGGATCAGTTGGCAGATGTCCTCGGCGCCCCATTGGCCCTGGGCCCGCAGCACCAGGCGCGCGCCACACAGCAGCGGCGTCAGCAGGCGTTCGCTGGCGGCGTCGAAGTTGATGGAATAGAAGTGCAGCTCGCAGTCGTCGGCGCGCATGCCGAAGCGACGGATCACCGCCTGGCAGTGCATGGCGATCTCGCCGTGGCTGACGGCCACGCCCTTGGGCTTGCCGGTGGAGCCGGAGGTGTAGATGAGGTACGCCTGGTGTTGCGGCAGCGCGAGGTCGACCGGTGCGTGGGCGGGGTAGCCGGCCAGCGCGGCCTCGTCCTCCTCCAGGCACCAGCGGCCGACGCCGGCCGGCAGTTCACCGAGGGTGTCGAACAGCGCAGCCTGGCCCAGCAGCAGGACGATGCCACTGTCTTCGATCATGTAGTGCAGGCGTTCGGTGGGGTATTCCGGGTCCAGCGGCACGTAGGCGCCGCCGGCCTTGAGGATGGCCAGCAGGCCGACCACCATCGCCGCCGAACGCTCCAGGGCCAGGCCGACGCGCATCTCGGGGCCGACGCCGCGCTCGCGCAGCAGGTGGGCCAGGCGGTTGGCGCGGGCGTCCAGGGTGGCGTAGTCGAGGGTTTCGCCGGCGAAGGTCAGCGCCGGCGCCGTGGGCGTACGCGCGGCCTGCTCGGCGAAGAGATGATGGATGCTGCCGTCGAGGCGGTGCTCGCCGGGCTCTTCGCCCAGGCTGGCGAGCTGCGCCAGGCGCTCGTCGTCACTCAGCAGCGGCAGCTCGGCGAGGCGCTGTTCGGGGTCGCCCAGCAACGCTTCCAGCAGGTTGCACAGGTGGGTGGCCATGCGCGCGATGCGCGGCTCGTCGAACAGGTCGGAGCTGTAGGTGAAGCAGCAGCCGAGGCGATGGTCGAGGTCGGTGACCTCCAGGTTCAAGTCGAACTTGGTGGCGCGGGCGTCGTTGGCGATGTACTCCACCGTCATCCCGGCCAGCTCGCGGGTTTGCTGGAACTCCCAGCGCTGCACGTTGCACATCACCTGGAACAGCGGGTTGTAGGCGCTGCTGCGCGGCGGCTGCAAGGCTTCGACGAGCTGGTCGAAAGGCAGGTCCTGGTGCGACTGGCCTTCGATCACGGTGTGGCGCACCTGCTCCAGCAGCGCGGCGACGCTCATCTGCCCGTCGAGCTGGCAACGCAGCACCTGGGTGTTGAGGAAGGCGCCGATCAGCCCTTCGCTTTCCGGGCGGATGCGGTTGGCCACCGGCGCGCCGATGCGCAGGTCCTGCTGGCCGCTGTAGCGGTGCAGCAACGCGGCCAGGGTGGCGGTCATGGTCATGAACAGGGTCAGGCCGTTATCTGCATTGAAAGCACGCACACGCTCGGCCAGTGCAGCCGGCAGGTCGAAGCGGTACAGCTCGCCGCGGTGGCTCTGGGCCGGCGGGCGTGGGCGATCCGAGGGCAACTCCAGCAGCGGGTGCTCGTGGCCCAGCTGGGCCGTCCAGTAGTCCAGCTGGCGCTGGCGTTCGCCGGCCTCCAGCCACTGGCGCTGCCAGGCGCTGTAGTCGAGGTACTGCACCGGCAACGGCGCCAGGGGCGATTCGCGGTCATCGAGGAAGGCTTCGTAGAGCGCGCCCAGCTCGCGGGCGAAGATGTCCATCGCCCAGCCTTCGGTGACGATGTGGTGCAGGGTCACCACCAGGTGGTGCTCGCGCTCGCCGCCCTTGACCATCACCACCCGCAGCAGCGGGCCGGTCTCCAGGTCGAACGGGCGGTGGGCCTCGTCATCGGCCAGGGCCTGCAGGCGGGCCTGGCGGGTGTCGGCATCGAGGGCGGAGAAATCCTCCCAGCCCATCACCAGGGACGATTGCTCGGCCACCTGCTGGCGGGCCACGCCGTTCTCGCTGGGGAAGGTGGTGCGCAGGGTTTCGTGGCGCTGTACCAGGGCCTGCAACGCGGCTTCGAAGCGGGCTACATCCAGCGGGCCGCTGAGGCGCGCCAGCCCGCCGACGTTGTAGGCGGGGCTGTCCGGCTCCAGCTGCCAGAGGAACCACATGCGCTGCTGGGAGTAGGACAGCGGCACCGGGCGGCTGCGGTCGATATGGGCGATCACGCCCTGGCTGTCCACCTGGCCGCTGGCCTGGATGCGCGCCACCTCGGTGCAGAAGCCTTCCAGGGTGCTGGCTTCGAACAGCGCGCGCAGCGGCAGCTCGACGTCGCAGGCCTGGCGGGTGCGGGAAACGATCTGGGTGGCCAGCAGCGAGTGGCCGCCGAGGGCGAAGAAGTCGTCGTCCAGGCCCAGGCGCTGGATGCCCAGCACCTCGCGCCAGATGGCGGCGACCCGTTGCTCCAGTGCGCTGGCGGGTTCGCGGTGCTCGGCCTGCTGCCAGGCCGGCTCGGGCAGCGCGCGGCGGTCCAGCTTGCCGCTGGGGCCGACGGGCAGGCTTTCCAGGCGCATCAGTTGCGCCGGCACCATGTAGTCCGGCAGCTCGTCGCGCAGAGACTGCAGCAGGCGTTCGGTCTGCTGCGCTTCATCTTCAGCAGCGCCATTGGCGCAGTAGTAACCCACCAGGCGCGGGCCGCCGGGGCCGTCGCGCAATACCACCACCGCCTGGCCGACACCGGGTTGGGCCAGCAGGCGGGCGCGGATCTCCTCGGGTTCGACGCGGAAGCCGCGCAGCTTCACCTGGCTGTCGAGGCGGCCAAGGTACTCCAGGGCGCCATCGGTGCCCCAGCGAGCACGGTCACCGGTGCGGTACAGACGTGCGCCCGGCTCGCCGAAGGGGTCGGGCACGAAGCGTTCCGCGGTCAGCGCCGCGCGGCCCAGGTAGCCCCGGGCGAGGCCCGCGCCACCGATGCACAGCTCGCCCGGCACGCCGACCGGCAATGCCGAGAGTTCGGCATCCAGTACGTGGCAGAGGACATTACCCAGGGGCTGGCCGATGGGCGAGCGCTCGCCGTCTTCGACCCGGCATTGCCAGTGGGTGACGTTGATGGCGGTTTCGGTGGGGCCGTAGCGGTTGTCCAGGCGTACCGCCGGCAGGCGCTGCAGCACCCGGTCGCGCAGGGCCGCGGGCAGCGCTTCGCCACCGGAGAACAGGCGACGCAGGGAGGTGCACTCGCTGACTCCCTCCTCTTCGATGAACAGCTGCAGCAGCGGCGGCACGAAGTGCAGCGTGGTCACGCCGTGCTCGCGCACCAGTTGCACCAGGCGGCGCGGGTCACGGTGCTCGCCGGGCGCGGCCAGTACCAGGCGTGCCTCGGTGATCAGCGGCCAGAAGCATTCCCAGACGGAAACGTCGAAGCTTACTGGCGCCTTTTGCAGCAGCACGTCGCTGGCGTCCAGGCGGTAGTGCGCCTGCATCCAGGCCAGGCGTTCGGCCAGGGCGGCGTGGGTGTTGCCGACGCCCTTGGGCTGGCCGGTGGAACCGGAGGTGTAGATGACATAGGCGAGGTTGTCGCCGTGCACGCCGGAGGTCGGCGCGCGCTCGGGCCAGCCGCCCTCCTCGCGATCCAGGGCGATGGCGCTGACGCCATCGTGGATGGGCAGGCGCTCCACCAGGTGCGATTGGGTCAGCAGCAGGCGCGCGCCGCAGTCCTGCAGCATGTAGGCGATGCGGTCGCGGGGGTAGTCGACGTCCAGCGGCACGTAGGCGCCGCCGGCCTTGATGATGGCCAGCAGGCCGACCAGCAGTTCGGGCGAGCGCTCGGCGGCGATGGCCACCGGCACGTCGGGGCCGACGCCGAGGGCTTGCAGGCGGTGGGCCAGGCGGTTGGCGCGACGGTGCAGCGTGGCGCTGTCCAGTTGCCCCTTGGCCCACTGCAGCACGACACGTTGCGGGGCGGTGGCAGCTTGCTGCTCCAGCAGGTCCGGCAACCAGCGCGTGGCTGCAGGCTGGGGTGCGCGCGCCCAGCCGGCCAGTTGGCTGCGCTCGGCGTCGTCCAGCAACTGGATATCACCCAGGGCCTGCGACGGTTGCTCGGCAATCTGGCGCAGCAGGCTGACGAAGCGCTCGGCCAGGCGACGCACGCTGCCGGCGTCGAACAGCTCGGCGGCGTAGTCGAAGGCCAGGGTCAGGCGGCCACGGGCATCTTCCTCGCTGTGCAACTGCAGGTCGAACTTGGCCTCGCGGCTGTGCCAGGGCAGCTCGTCGGCGAGCAGGCCGGGCAGGCGACGCAGCGCCGAGAGGTCACGCTGCTGGTGGTTGAACATGACCTGGAATGGCTCGGCGCCGAGGGCGTCCACCAGGCGATCGAAGGGCAGGTCCTGGTGCGCCTGGGCGCCGAGGGCGGCCTCGCGGGCCTCGGCCAGCAGTGCACTGAAGGTGCGGCGGCCATCGAGCTGGCCACGCAGCACCAGGGTGTTGATGAAGAAGCCCACCAGGCCCTGGGTTTCCAGGCGCTGGCGGTTGGCGCCGGGCACGCCGATGCGGATGTCCGCCTGCCCGCTGAGGCGGAACAGCAGGCCCTGGAAGGCCGCCAGCAGCACCATGAAGAGGGTGGAATGCTCGGCCTGGGCCAGCCCACGCAGGGCCTTGGCCAGGTCGTCGTCCAGGCGCAGGCTGTGGCGCGCAGCGGCGTGGCTGCGCTGAGCGCCGCGCGGGCGATCGGTGGCCAGTTGCAGGGCCGGGGCCTCGTCGCCCAGTTGCTCGCGCCACCAGGCCAGCTGGCGCTCGGCCTCGCCGTCGGCCAGCCACTGGCGCTGCCATGCGGCGAAGTCGGCGTAGCCCAGGGGCAGTGGCACCAGGTCCGCTGCGGGGCCACCGCAGGCGGCGCCGTAGAGGCGGGAGAATTCGTCCAGCAGCAGGTTCAGCGACCAGCCGTCAGCGACTATGTGGTGCAGGGTCAGCCACAGCTGGTGCTGTTCATCGTCCAGGCGCACCAGGGTCAGGCGCAGCAGCGGCCCCTGCTCCAGGTCGAAGGGCACCTGGGCTTCCTCTTCACGCAGCTGGGCGACACGGGCATCGCGTTCGGCGCCGTCGAGGTGGCTGAGGTCGATGCGCGACAGGCTCAGCTCCAGGGACGGCAGGATGCGTTGCAGGGCGACGTCGTCCCGTTCGAGGAAGCGCGTGCGCAGCGCTTCATGGCGCTGCACCAGTTGCTGGAAGCTACGCAGCACGGCGCCTTCGTCCAGCTCGCCACGCAGGCGCAGGCCGCCGGGGATGTTGTAGGCAGCGCCTTGCGGGTCCAGCTGCCAGAGGAACCAGAGGCGGTTCTGCGCGGGGGATTGCGGCAGGTCCTGGTTGCGCGGCAGGCGCGGGATGGCGCCCTGGCGCGGTGCACCGGCGGCCTGCTGGGCCTGCACGGCAGCGGTGAATTCGGCCAGGGAGCGGGCTTCGAAGAGCTGGCGCAGTTCCAGCTCCAGACCCAGCTCGTCACGCAGGCGCGCCATCACCTGGGCGGCGCCGATGGAGTTGCCGCCGAGCAGGAAGAAGCTGTCGTCGGCATTCACTGCCGGCACCTGCAACTGCTCGGCCCAGAGCGCGGCGATGCGCTGTTGCAGCTCGCCGGCGGCTTCGGCCGGGGCGGTGGATGCAGCGCTGGAGTCGATGGCGGGGAAGCAGGCGTAGGCGTCTAGGCTGCCGTCTTCCAGGCCACTGCGGCAGGCGGAGCGTTGCAGCTTGCCGCTGGAGGTCTTGGGTAGCGCACCGGGGTTGAGCAGCACCACCACGCGCGGCGCCTCCTGGCAAGCTTCCGCCACGGCCTGGCGGATCATACGGATCAGGGTTTCCGGCGCGTGGGCCTTCTGCACGCTGCGGCCGATCTCCACGGCGATGCCGATGCCCTCCTCGCCGTCCTGTTCGACGGCGAAGGCGGCGACGCGGCCCTTGCGCACCAGCTCCACCTCGGTCTCGACGGTGCGCTCGATGTCCTGCGGGTAGAGGTTGTGGCCACGGACGATGAGCATGTCCTTGAGGCGGCCGCTGACGAACAGCTCGCCGTCGCGCTTGAAGCCCAGGTCGCCGGTGCGCAGCCAGCTGGTGCCGTCGCGGTCGACGAAGGCCTTGGCGGTGGCTTCCGGGTTGCGCCAGTAGCCGTGGGCGATGCTCGGCCCGCTGGCCCAGATCTCGCCCACCTGGTTCTCGCCGAGGGCGGCGCCGGTGGCCGGCTCGACGATCATCACGGCGTGCTCGGGCTGGCCGAAGCCGCAGCTCAGCAGCAGGCTGTCGGCGCCTGGTTCGATGCGGTTCTGCGCCAGCGCGGCGCCGTCCACGCCAAGGGCGGGAATGCCCTGGCCGCGCACACCGCCGGTAACGAACAGGGTGGCCTCGGCCAGGCCGTAGCAGGCGAGGAAGCTGGCGGCGTCGAAGCCGCAGGCGGCGAACTTGCCGGCGAAGCGTTCGAGGCTGTCCTGGCGGATCGGCTCGGAGCCGGAGAAGGCCACGCGCCAGCCGCTGAGGTCGAGGCGCGCCAGGGCCGCCGCGCTGACCCGCTCGCAGCACAGGCGGTAGGCGAAGTCGGGGCCGCCGCTGACGGTACCGCCGTATTGGGCGATGGCTTCCAGCCAGCGCACCGGGCGTTCGAGGAAGTAGCGCGGCGACATGAGCACGCAGGGCACGCCGCTGAAGATGGGTTGCAGCAGGCCGCCGATCAGGCCCATGTCGTGGTAGAGCGGCAGCCAGCTGACGATGACGTCGTCGGCACCGATGCCGAAGCCGCGGCGGATCAGCAGTTCGTTGGCCACCAGGTTGCCGTGGCTCACCTGCACGCCCTTGGGCAGCGAGGTGGAGCCGGAGGTGTATTGCAGGAAGGCGATGTCGTCGGCGGCCAGCACCGGTTCGCGCCAGGCAGCAGCCAGCTCGGGTTGCAGGCCGTCGACACAGAGCAGCGCCGGGCCGGCGGCGCCGAGCTCCTGGTTCATCTGCTGCAGGGGTTCGCGCAGGGCGGCGCTGGTCAGCACCAGGGCCGGCTCGGCGTCGTCGATGATCGACAGCAGGCGCAGCTGGTGATGGCGGCGTGCGGACTCCGGCGGGTAGGCCGGCACGGCGATGACGCCGGCGTAGAGGCAGCCGAAGAACGCCGCGACGTAATCCGGGCCGCTGTCGAACAGCAGCACCGCGCGGTCGCCGAACTCCGCTTCCGCCTGCAGGGCGGCGGCAATCACGCGGGCACGCTGGTCCAGCTCCCGGTAGCTGATGACCACGCCGTCGCCTTCGTCCTCGAGAAAACGCAGGGCGATGCGTTCCGGCTGCTCGGCAGCGCGGCGCTGCAGGGCCTGGACCAGGGTGCTGGGGAGTTCGAAGGCGTCCATCATGTTGTCGTCCTGCCTGATGCGGCTTGAATTCGGGGTTCGTTGAAACGAAGGGGCGCGCCCGGCACGACGGCCGCGCCGGGCGGCTCAGCCGGCCGCCAGCGGTACCTGGCGCACAGTGCGGGTGCGCAGGCGCAACAGGTGCTGCTCGGCGTAGCGCTTGAGGGTGCGCAGCACGGCGGCTTCCTGTTGCTGGAGGAAGAAGTGATGCCCCTCGAACATGTCGAGGGAGAAGCCGGTGGCGGTCTCTTCCTGCCAGTCCAGCAGTTCGTCCACGCGCAGTTCGTCGGCCTTGCCGCCGAGCACGTGGATGGGCGCCTGCAGCGGCTGGCGCCGGCGGTAGGCGTAGCTGCCGGCGACGAGGAAGTCGGCCCGCAGGATGGGCAGCATCAGGCGCAGCAGCTCCTCGTTGGCGAGGGCCTCCTCGGGGGTGCCCTGGAGGCTGCGCAGCCTGGCGATCAGTTCGGCGTCGCTCTTGGCTTCGCGGTAGTCATCGACGTTGCGCCGGGCCGGGCCGGCGGTGGCCGAGGGGAACAGCGCCAGGGGCTCGGGCAGCCCCTTCTCGCGCAGGGCGTGGGCCAGCTCGAAGGCGAGCAGCCCGCCGAGGCTGTGGCCGAACAGCGCGTAGGGCTGCTGCACCTGGGGCGCGACTTCGCGGGCGAGCTGCGCCACCAGCGTGTCGATGCGGATGTGCAGCGGCTCGTCCATGCGCATGCCGCGCCCGGGCAGCTCCAGCGGCTGCACCACCAGCCAGGCAGGCAGGATGCGCCGCCAGCGGTTGTAGGTCATGGCGCTGGCGCCGGAATACGGCAGGCAGAACAGACGCAGGCTGATCGGCGCGTCCACCTCAGGCCACCACTTTGTCCTGGTCCATCTTCTGCCGCAGGCTCAGCGGGCGCATGTCGGTCCAGTTCTGCTCGATGAACTCGAGGCAGTCCTTCTTCAGGCCGCTTTTGCCGGCGGCGCGCCAGCCGGCGGGGATGGCCTTGTAGTCCGGCCAGATCGAGTACTGCTCCTCCTGGTTGATGACCACCTGGAAGATCACATCGTCACGATCGAAAACCATGTCGTTCTCCTGTCTGCGAAACCGTTGCAGCGGGGCCAGCTGCCCGCGCTTTCACAGAGGAGAACGGATGGAGACGAAAAATAATTAACGGAATTTCCCGGGGCCGGGAGCGCTTTCACCGTCGATCGGAAGGGTCTTCGCGGGGCGGGGCTGCAACAGCCCTGAAGCCTTTCCGTGCTCTTCTTCGAATATATGCATATTAATTATTCATCGCATTTGACAATGATTATCATTGGACATAATTTGTTACCCCGCTGAACAGGTCGCCCTTTTTCCGGCGCCCTTTGCCTACCCAAGCGCAAGGTGATTTCCATGACGGATCAACTGTCCACAAGCAGGTGCGATTCACCCTTACTCCAGGCATTCATCGATAACCGCACGATCCTTGTGAAGATCGCCGCGCGTATCACCGGATGCCGCTCCCGCGCCGAGGATGTGGTGCAGGATGCGTTCTTCAGGCTGCAGTCGGCTCCGCAGATCACCTCGTCGTTCAAGGCGCAGCTCAGCTACCTGTTCCAGATCGTGCGCAACCTGGCCATCGACCATTACCGCAAGCAGGCGCTGGAGCAGAAGTATTCCGGCACCGAGGAGGAAGGCCTCAACGTGGTGGTCACCCAAGGTGCTTCGCCCGAGACCTCGCACATCAACTACGCGACCCTCGAGCACATCGCCGATGCCCTGGCCGAGTTGCCGGCGCGTACCCGCTATGCCTTCGAGATGTACCGCCTGCACGGCGTGCCGCAGAAGGACATCGCCAAGGAACTGGGCGTTTCGCCGACCCTGGTCAACTTCATGATCCGCGATGCCCTGGTGCACTGCCGCAAGGTGACCCGTGCCGAAGCCGAGAAGGCCGCCGGCAACGACCAGGACCGCAGCGAAAAATCCGCCTGACCCCTCCCCCGTTTTCCGCCCCGGGCGCGACTCGCGCCCGGGGCGAACCTCCAGCCTCAGGCCAAACCCGTAGCCCGGATTTCAGCCCGGGGATTCCTTCGACGCCGGTCCCGGGCTGAAGCCCGGGCTACGCATTGAGAACGCGGCTCTGCCTCAGGCCAGCACGCAATGATCGAAGAAGCGTTCGCGGCCGATGGCCATGAGCGCGGCGCGCTTGTGCGGGAAGTCGAACTCCTTCTCCCGGTAGTAACCCAGGTTCTGCATGTGGCCGATCATCCGCGCGTTGTCGGCACGGGGCTCAGCCACCACGCGGCGGGTGCGCGGGTCGTCGAGGAACAGGAAGTGGGTAAGCGCCGACAGCCAGCTGGCCACCTTGTGCGGGCCGCGGTGGCTGTCCTCGCCCACCAGCATGTGGATGCCCCGGTCGTAGTCGTCCACCGCATAGAAGGGCGCGATGCGGTCTTCCTTGGCCCAATAGGCTTCGAAGTAGGCGAAGGGCTGGTCGTCGAAGCAGCCGATCAGGGTCAGCGCATGGGGGTCGTCATGCAGCTTCTGCAGGTAGCCGCGGTGCTGGTCGAGGTCGCCGCCCTCCTGCCAGAACGCCAGCACGCGGGGCGAATTCTGCCAGCGGTTGAAGCGCTCCAGGTCGCTGTCGATATCCAGCGCGCGCAGGGAGATCCAGCTGCCCAGGCGCGCATCGAAACGGCGGTAGAGCTCGCCGGTGGGCTTGGGCGGACGCTGCGGGTGGCGCTTGCCGTCGCTGATGACCATGCGCTCCGGGTAGGGGCTGGCGGCAGTGATCCAGGGTGCCGGCAGTTGCCAGAACTGCCCGCGCTCGCAGCGGTACTCCCCTGCCCCGGCCGCCACCAGCAGGCCGCTGGCCAGGGCCTCGGCCGGTGCCTGCGGCAATTGCCAGTGCAGGCGCTGGCAGGCCGGGTCGCGGGCCAGCAACCAGTAGCAGGCGGCGTGCAGAGCCTGCGCGGATGGCGGTGTGCCGAGCACCTGCAGGCGCGGTTCGGCGCCGCGCTGCAGCGCCAGGTCGATCAGCGGCTGGCCATCGAGGGTCAGGTGCAGGCGAGTGTCGGTTTCGTCGGCACCGAGGCTGCGCCCATCGGGCAGCGGGAGGTTCGACAGGGGGTTGTGCTGGGACATGGGCGGCTCGCGAAATGGGAGGTCTGTGCAACAGATGACGTCGGGACGCGAGGGAAAATTAGGGGAATTTCGTCGGTGGCGGTGGGTGCGGGTTTTCTCTATGTGCTATGGATCGGAGCGTGCATGCAAAGCACCGGTGCGTTACCCGAAGGGCAACGCACTCGGATCCTGATACAAAGCTCGATGGGAGGCTCTCGGGGTTACTGGACTGTGAGCTGCGGTGAGGTAGTGAATTGCAGACTGTCGAACCTGCAGTTCGCCACGCTTTGGTTCACAGCACTGAATCCTGCGGAGTTACTCCACGAACCTTGAACGACGGTGGAGGCAGACCCGCCGCAATTGATTCCAAGGAACGTCATATCTACGCCCGTGATAGCCATGGTAGTCAGGCTCGTGGCCTCCAGTTTCCAAGGCAGTCCCTTAGGTACGATGGATTGGCAGATCGAGTTACCCGAGAACGAGACCGAATTGACGACCATTACATTCGATCCATTCGAGTCAGTCTGGCCGCTAAGGCTCATCGAACAGCCTTTGACGACGAGGAGCGGCCCACCTCTGAAATCAACCAGGCCGCCACCTGTGAATGTGGATCCAGCAGGCAATACCTGAGCGAAGGCAACGGGCGCAATTGTAACGGTGGAAAGCAGAGCGAGGAGCAGACGAGCAGGTTTCATCTTCATTTTCACATTCCATGTTGTGAGGGCTCTTGCGAGCCAGGCAGGTGCCCAATCCGGGCACTGGCAGACTAGGTCACAACATGATTTCTCCATCCCTCACCAAAGTCGGGATGGCGTGTAACAGGCAGAGGGTACGTACCAACGCATGCCCCATCTCGGCATTTGGCAGTCTGAGCTTTCGCGTGAGGGACTCCCGGGCTGAAGCCCGGGCTACAGAGGCGGTCCTCTCATGGAGAGAGGGCCGCCGTAGGGGCTAGCCCTGTTTCTTGACGATGGTCTCGGCGATGTTGGCGGGGGCTTCGGCGTACTTGGAGAACTCCATGGAGTAGCTGGCGCGGCCTTGGGACATGGAGCGCACGTCGGTGGCGTAGCCGAACATCTCGCCCAGCGGCACCTCGGCACGGATGATGCGCCCGGCGGGGGCCTCGTCCATGCCCTGGATCAGACCGCGACGGCGATTGAGGTCGCCCATGACATCACCCATGTAGTCCTCGGGGGTGACCACCTCGACCTTCATGATCGGCTCCAGCAGCACCGCGCCGCCCTTCTGCGCCAGCTGCTTGGTGGCCATGGAGGCGGCGATCTTGAACGCCATCTCGTTGGAGTCGACGTCGTGGTACGAGCCGTCGAACACCGTGGCCTTGAGGCCGAGCAGCGGGTAGCCGGCGAGCACGCCGTTCTTCATCTGCTCCTCGATGCCCTTCTGGATCGCCGGGATGTATTCGCGCGGGATCACGCCGCCCACCACTTCATTGACGAACTCGAGGGTGTCCTTGCCGTCCTCGCCCGGTTCGAAGCGGATCCAGCAGTGGCCGAACTGGCCACGACCGCCGGACTGGCGGACGAACTTGCCTTCTATCTCGCACTTGTTGCGGATCTTCTCGCGGTAGGCCACCTGGGGCTTGCCGATGTTGGCCTCGACGTTGAACTCGCGCTTCATGCGGTCGATGAGGATGTCCAGGTGCAGCTCGCCCATGCCGGAGATGATGGTCTGGCCGGATTCCTCGTCCGAGCGCACGCGGAAGGACGGATCCTCCTGGGCCAGCTTGCCGAGGGCGATGCCCATCTTTTCCTGGTCGGCCTTGGTCTTGGGCTCCACCGCCACCGAGATCACCGGTTCGGGGAAGTCCATGCGTTCTAGGATGATCGGCTTGTCGAGGTCGCAGAGGGTGTCGCCGGTGGTGACGTCCTTCATGCCGATCAGTGCGGCGATGTCGCCGGCGCGTACCTCCTTGATCTCCTCGCGGGTGTTGGCGTGCATCTGCACCATGCGGCCGACGCGTTCCTTCTTGCCCTTGACCGAGTTGAGGATCGAGTCGCCGGAGCTGAGCACGCCGGAGTACACGCGGGTGAAGGTCAGGGTGCCGACGAAGGGGTCGGTGGCGATCTTGAAGGCCAGGGCCGAGAACGGCTCGTCGTCGTCGGCGTGGCGCTCGTCGTGGCGCTCCTCGTCGTCCGGGTGGGTGCCCTTGATGGCGGGGATCTCGATGGGCGCCGGCAGCAGTTCGATCACCGCGTCCAGCACCAGGGGCACGCCCTTGTTCTTGAACGAGGAGCCGAGCACGGCGGGGACGATCTCGCAGGCGATGGTGCGCTGGCGCAGGCCGGCCTTGATCTCCTCGATGCTCAGCGCCTCGCCTTCGAGGTATTTGTTCATCAGCTCTTCGCTGGCCTCGGCGGCGGCCTCCACCAGCTTCTCGCGCCACTCTTCGGCCTCGGCCAGCAGGTTGGCGGGGATCTCCTCCTCGCGGAAGCTGGTGCCCTGGTCGGCGTCGTTCCAGTAGATGGCCTTCATCTTCAGCAGGTCGATCTGGCCTTCGAAGTTCTCTTCGGCGCCGATGGGCAGCTGGATGGGCACCGGGGTGTGGCCGAGGCGCTGCTTGATCTGCCCGACCACCCAGAGGAAGTTGGCGCCGGCGCGGTCCATCTTGTTGACGTAGGCGATGCGCGGCACGCCGTACTTGTTGGCCTGGCGCCACACGGTTTCCGACTGCGGCTCGACGCCATCGGCGCCGCTGAACACCACCACCGCGCCGTCCAGCACGCGCAGGGAGCGCTCCACCTCGATGGTGAAGTCGACGTGCCCGGGGGTGTCGATGATGTTGAAGCGGTACTTGTCGAACTGCTTGGCCGAGCCCGACCAGAAGGCCGTGGTGGCGGCCGAGGTGATGGTGATGCCGCGTTCCTGCTCCTGCACCATCCAGTCCATGGTGGCGGCGCCGTCGTGCACTTCGCCCATCTTGTGGTTGACCCCGGTGTAGAACAGGATCCGCTCGGTGGTGGTGGTCTTGCCCGCATCCACGTGGGCCACGATGCCGATGTTGCGGTAGCGGTTGATGGGGGTCGCGCGGGCCATTGTCTACACCTCGTAATGGTCGGGGATGGGATCGGACGGGAACGGCACGGCCGCTCGGGGACACGAGCGGCGGAGCAGCCGGGGTGGATTACCAAGCATGGTTGAAGATGCCGCCGACGCAAGCCGCGAGGCGCTGCCGGGGCGGTGTTTTTTTAACCCGCGCCGATGACAGTCGTGCGATGCGTCGCCGTGCACGCGTTCGAGGCATAGACTGGGCGGCATCTTTCCATCACCGGAGCATTTCCCATGAGCAAGACCATCAGCATCGACTTCGTATCCGACGTGGTCTGCCCCTGGTGCGCGGTGGGCCTGGGCGCGCTGCAGCAGGCCATCGCCAACCTCGGCGACGAGGTGCGGGTGGAGCTGGCCTTCAAGCCCTTCGAGCTGAACCCGGATATGCCGCCCGAGGGCCAGGACATCGTCGAGCACATCCAGCAGAAGTACGGCAGCACGCCGGAACAGGTGGCCGCCAACCGCGAGCACATCCGCCAGCGCGGCGCCGAGGTGGGCTTCCGCTTCGACATGCAGGCGCGCGGGCGCATCTACAACACCTTCGACGCCCATCGCCTGCTGCACTGGGCGGAGCTCGAGGGGCGCCAGCTGGAACTCAAGCAGGGCCTGCTGGCCGCCTACTTCACCGAGGGGCGCAATCCCAGCGACCGCGCGGTGCTGGTTGAGGTGGCCGCTGCGGCCGGGCTGGACGCCGAGGCCGCGCGCGAGGTGCTGGAATCCGGCCGCTTCGCCGAGGAAGTGCGCGAGGAGGAGAACTTCTACACCAGCCACGGCATCCGCTCGGTGCCGTCGGTGATCCTCAATGGTCGCCACCTGATCAGCGGTGGCCAGCCGGCGGAGTATTTCGAGCAGGCGATCCGCCAGCTCGTTGCCGCCGAATAGCGGCCTTCACGCAGCACCATTGATTTTATAGACGATCGGTCTAATATCTCCCGTCATGACCGATTCCACTCCCCCGCCCCGTCGCGGCCGGCCACCCAAGGTCGCCCGCGGCAACCTCGACACCCGCGACGCCCTGGTGCGTTGCGGCACCGAGATCCTCACCGAACAGGGCTTCCTCAGCACCGGCATCGACACGGTGCTGAGCCGCGTCGGCGTGCCCAAGGGCTCGTTCTATCACTACTTCCAGAGCAAGGAAGACTTCGGCCACGCGGTGCTGGAGAACTACGCCGGTTACTTCGCGCGCAAGCTCGACCGTTGCCTGCTGGACGAGTCGCGCCCGCCCCTGGCGCGCATCGCCGCCTTCGTCGAGGAGGCCAAGGCCGGCATGCAGCGCTTCGAGTACCGCCGCGGCTGCCTGGTGGGCAACCTGGGCCAGGAGGTGACCCAGTTGCCGGAGGCCTTCCGCGAATCCCTGGAGGCCATCCTGCTCAGCTGGCAGCAGCGCCTGGCGCTGTGCCTGGAGGCGGCCAAGGCCGAGGGCGAGCTGGCCCCGGAGACGGATTGCGCGCACTGGGCGGCGTTCTTCTGGATCGGCTGGGAAGGCGCCGTGCTGCGCGCCCGGCTGGTGCGGGACAACGGGCCGCTGGACTGCTTCATCCAAGGATTTATCGCCGGGCTGCCCCGCTAGCCCGTCCCTTTCCACTGCTTCCCATGAGGAGACAACCGATGTTCAAAGGCATCCTGATCGACAAGGACGACGCGGGCTACCGCGCCACGCTGACCGAGCTGGACGAGGCGCAACTGCCCGAGGGCGACGTCACCGTGCAGGTCGACTACAGCACCCTGAACTACAAGGACGGCCTGGCCATCACCGGCAAGAGCCCGGTGGTGCGCAAATTCCCCATGGTCGCCGGCATCGACCTGGCCGGCACCGTGGAAGCCAGCGACAACCCCGCCTTCAAGGCCGGTGACCGCGTGCTGCTCAACGGCTGGGGCGTGGGCGAGACCCACTGGGGCGGCCTGGCGCAGAAGGCACGCCTCAACGGCGACTGGTTGATCCCCCTGCCTGCTGGCTTCACCCCGCGCCAGGCGATGGCCATCGGCACCGCCGGCTACACCGCGATGCTTTCGGTGCTGGCCCTGGAGCGCAACGGCGTGACCCCGGACAAGGGCCCGGTGCTGGTGACCGGCGCCAACGGCGGTGTCGGCAGCTTCGCCACCGCCCTGCTCGCCCGCCTCGGCTATCAGGTGGCGGCCTCCACCGGCCGGCCCCAGGAAGCGGATTACCTCAAGCACCTGGGCGCCGCTGAGATCATCGACCGCGCCAGCCTCTCCGAGCCCGGCCGGCCGCTGGGCAAGGAACGCTGGGCCGGTGCCGTCGACTCGGTGGGCAGCCACACCCTGGCCAACGTCTGCGCCGGCATCCGCTACGGCGGCGCCGTTGCCGCCTGTGGCCTGGCCCAGGGCATGGACTTCCCCGCCAGCGTCGCGCCCTTCATCCTGCGCGGCGTGACCCTGGCCGGCATCGACAGCGTGATGCGCCCGCGCGCCGACCGCATCGAGGCCTGGGACCGCCTGGTGCGCGACCTCGACCTGGCGCTGCTGGACGAGATCACCAGCGAGATCGGCCTCGGCGAGGCTGTGCTCAGCGCCAGCGAACTGCTCGAAGGCCGCGTGCGTGGCCGCGTGGTGGTGGACGTCAACCGCTGACCCTTCCGGGCGCCGCCAGCCTGGCGGCGCCCTCTGCGGCGCGCGATGCGCTGCCCCGATAATCACTATCAAGCCTGATGATTTCTGCCCCGACCGCCGCTTGGCTAATCTGCGCCCATCGCAACGCAGACAGCCGAACAGGAGGGCCAGATGCACAAGTCGATCGCACTCATCGCCCTGCTCGCCACCCTCGCGCTCGCTGGCTGCACCTCGCCGCAACACAGCGAGGGAACACCCTACACCGATGCGCAGGTCCGCCAGTTCGCCCTGGAGATGTTCGGCAAGAGCGGCCTGCCGCCCGACCAGTTGGCCAAGGTCCGCCGGGCGCTGCTGAAACAGGATCAACGGATGTCCAACGCCATCCGCGACGTGCAGCCGAGCAAGGGCTGAGTCACTCCAGATTGCATGCTCCTCCCATGGCCACCCCCCCCTTTGGCCAATATGCAGCTCACCCCCCGAGCTGCTTTTTTTTGCCCGCGAATCGGACACGTCCGCTAGGCGGTTACAGGGCCGGGAAGCAGAATCGACGGATTGTCATGAAGAAGGAGTAGAAAAAAGAAAGATTCGGATACAACCAGGTCCAAGTGGCCCTATCCAATCAACGGAGCTTGCCGTATGATCGCGCACCTAGTACCAAGCTGTAAGTCAATCCGGCCAGTCGCAGCCAGCGCTTCTCATGCGCATCGCGACGCCGGTCTCCTCGATGGTTACCTGACCCATGCCTCCCGCCAATCACTGGCAGCGCATTCGTCCTGGCCTCCCATCCAGAAGTCTGATCAGGACAATCACCGGGCCGGAACCTTGCCCACGATTACAACCTGGCATCCAAAGTACTTGGCTGGCACGCTCCGCTCACAGGCGGAACTTTCCGCCAGCTCATTCGCTCCGATAAGGATCATCCGGTGTGCCCATGGTGGGCGACGGATTCGGAGTTCTATTACGCGGCCCGATTGCCGCATTTTGCAGGACCTAACAATATGACTATCCATCACCAGGCCGAACAAGCCATTACCACCCTTACCCGCGCATTTGCGCCGCTCCAGTGTCAGATCACCGCGCCTTCCCGCAAGGGCGGCTTCAGCTTCACCATCGTCAGCGAGTACGGTGTCGCCTGCCACAGCCAGCGCATCTACCCGGAGCAGTACAGCAACTCCAGCCAGCTTCAGCAGGTGATCGATCGCGCCCAGCGCGCCCTCGCCGCCTGACGCCAGGCACGTCGACCCAAAGCCCCGCATAAGCGGGGCTTTTTCTTGCCTGCGATTTACCACGGTCGGTGCCGTCGGGCGTGGCACCCCTTGTAGGAGCGAATTCATTCGCGATGGAGTGCCCGGCCGGCTCGCGGCTCAGTGCCTGCGGCAGGTCTTTCGCGGCTGAAGCCGCTCCCACGGGAAGAGTTTGCAACGGGGCCGAACATCGCTGCGTTGGGCCTCGCGGCGCTCGGCACCAACCTACGGCACCGTGTCCAGCCCGAACCACGAAGCCAACCGGTGTGTAGGGTGGATGGCGCTCTTCTCATCCACCAAGCAACCTTGCAGCCCACACGCATGCCCACCTCGTGGGAGCGAATTCATTCGCGATGGAGTGCCCGGCCGGCTCTCGGCCCAGTGCCTGCGACAGGTCTTTCGCGGCTGAAGCCGCTCCCACACGAACATCGCCGCGTGCCGCCCTAGCCGTTCACCACGATGCCGCCGTTCACGTGCAGCACCTGGCCGCTGACGTAGGCCGAGTCCGCGCTGGCGAGGTAGACGTAGGCTGGGGCCACGTCCGCCGGCTGGCCGGGGTGGCCGAGGGGTGTTTCGGCACCGAAGTGGCTGACCTTCTCAGCATCGAAGGTGGAGGGGATCAGCGGCGTCCAGATCGGCCCCGGGGCCACGGCGTTGACGCGGATGGCGCGCTTGGCCAGGTTCAGCGCCAGGGAGCGGGTGAAGGAGGTGATGGCGCCCTTGGTGGAGGAATAGTCCAGCAGCGTCGGGTTGCCCTTGTAGGCGGTCACCGAACTGGTGTTGATGATGCTGGCCCCCGGGCGCAGGTGCGGCAGCGCGGCCTTGGTCAGCTGGAACATGGCGAAGATGTTGGTGCGGAAGGTCTGCTCCCACTGCTCTTCGGTGATGTCTTCCAGGCGTTCCTGCGGGTGCTGCTCGCCGGCGTTGTTCACCAGCACGTCCACCCTGCCCCATTTCTCGATCACCGCGTCGATGACCCGGCGGCAGAACTCGCCATCGGCCGCATCACCGGCGAACAGCAGCGCCTCGCGCCCGGCCGCCTGCACCTCCAGGCGCGTGCGCTCGGCATCTTCCACCTCGTTCAGATAGAGCACCGCCACGTTGGCCCCTTCACGGGCGTAGTGCACCGCCACGGCGCGGCCGATGCCGCTGTCGGCTCCGGTGACGATGGCGGTCATGCCGTCGAGCTTGCCGGCGGCCTGGTAGTACTCGCCGATGGTCAGCGGCTGCGGGCGCATCTCGGTCTCCTGGCCCGGTTGCTGGTCCTGGTGCTGGGGCGGAAGGGTCTGTTCATCGCTCATGGTCGTCTCCCGTATCAGTGCCTGTTAATCAACAGGACTGGCCCTGGCCCGGCCGGTTCAGGGAAATTCACCCAGCGGCCTCAGTCCTCCGGCACCGCTTCCAGGCGCTCCCACATGGCGCGGGTGATGCGCTGGCGGGCGACGTAGTCGTGCCAGGGGTCTCGATCCAGGCCATCCAGGCGCTGGCGCAGGTTGCCCAGGGTCCATTGCGCCGAGCCCTTGAGCCGCTCCAGCTCATCGCGCTCGATGGGTACCGACACCGGCAGCCCCGGCCGTGCGCGCACCGAGTAGGCGCACACGGTGCTGGCGCCTCGCTGGTTGCGCAGGTAGTCGACGAAGATGCGCCCGATGCGGTTCTTCGGTCCCATCTTGTCGACGAAGCGCTCCGGCAACTGGCGGGCGAGGAAACTGGCGATGGCCTTGCCGAACCCCTTCACCTCGTCCCAGCCGGCATGGCGCGCCAGCGGGACGACCAGGTGCATGCCCTTGCCGCCGCTGGTTTTCAGCCAGGCCTGCAGGCCCAGTTCATCGAGCACCGAAAGGGTCAGGCGGGTGGCCTCCTGCATGGTCTTCCAGGGCAGCTTGGGGTCCGGGTCGAGATCGAGGATCAGGCGGTCCGGCCGCTCGATGCGGTCGCTGGTGGCGCCCCAGGTGTGCAGCTCGATGGCGCCCATTTGCACCGCGCCCACCAGGGCCTCCAGCGTGTCGATCTCCATCAGCCGCGCGTGCCCGGGGTCCAGCGACGGGTCGAGGTGACGGATATTGGGAATCGCCAGGCGTTCGGCATGCTTCTGGAAGAACAGCTCGCCGCCGACGCCCTCCGGCGCCCGCAGCAGGGATACCGGGCGCCCCTTCAGGTGCGGCAGCACCCACTCGGCCACGTCCGCGTAGTAACGGGCCAGTTCCAGTTTCTGGGTGCCGCTCTGGTCGTCGATCACCCGCTGCGGATGGCTGATGGACACCTTGGCCAGGGTCTGGCGGCCACCCTCCCCGGCTTGCCCGGCCGTCTCGGCCGCCGCAGGTGCCTTCCTCAGGCTGGAGGCGCTACGCGGCTGCTCGCGGATGATCTGCTCCGCCGGCTTGTCGCTGCGCAGGGCGATGAACGCCGCCTGGCGCACGATGGCGTCACCGGTCCACTCGGCGAATTCCACCTCGGCCACCAGTTGCGGCTCCACCCAGTGCACACCCCGGCGCTGGCTGGCGGTCAAGGCCTTGGTCAGCGGGCTGTCCTTGCGGGCGATGGCCTGCAGGCGGCCGAGAATGTCGGCCAGCCGTGCCTCGTCGAAACCGGTGCCCACCCGGCCGGCGTAGCGCAGCTCCGCCCCGCCCGGCTCGTCGTGCACCGCCAGCAACAAGGCGCCGAAACCGCTGCGGCTGCCCTTGGGCGCGGTGTAGCCGACGATGACGAACTCCTGGCGCCGGCGGCACTTGAGCTTTATCCAGTCCGGGCTGCGGGCCGAGCGGTAGGGGCTGCCCGCGCGCTTGCCGATCACCCCTTCCAGGGACATGGAACAGGCGCTTTCCAGGATCGATTCGTGGCTGGCGGCAAAATCCTGGGAGAAGCGCAGCAGGCTGCGCTTGTGGCCCTTGAGCACCCGCTCCAGGGCCGCGCGGCGGTCCTCCAGCGGCTGCTGGCGCAGGTCGCGCCCGTCGAGGTGCGGCGCGTCGAACAGGTAATAGAGGATGCTGTGGCTGCGGCCGATCTCGAAGGCATTCTGCAGGCCCTGGAAGCTTGGCAGGCCGTCGTCGTCGAGCACCACCACCTCGCCATCCAGCCAGCTATCGCCCAGGTCCAGCGCCGCCAGGTCGCGGGCCTGCAGCGGCAGGCGCGCGGTCCAGTCGTTGCCGTTGCGGGTGTACAGGCGCACCTCGCCGTCGCGGATGCGGGCGAGGATACGGTAGCCGTCGAACTTGATCTCGTAGCGCCAGTCGCCCGAGGGTGGCGCATCCACCAGGGTCGCCAGCTGCGGCGCCAGGGTGTCGGGCATGCCCGGTTCGGCGCCCTCGCCCTTGCGCGCCTTGGCCGCCTTGCCAGCCCCCCTGGAAGCACGCGGACGAGCGGCCGGTGCATCGCTGCCCACATCGGCGCCACTGATCACGCTGGCCGGTTCGGCGGAGACGATGTCGTACTCGTCCGCCGGGCGCGCCACCTCGTCGTCCTGCTTGATCAGCAGCCACTGTTCCTTGTCGCCACTGCCTCGCAGGCGGGTGCGCACCAGGCTCCAGTCGCCGCTGAGCTTCTCGCCCACCAGGGTGAAGGTCAGCTTGCCGGCCGCATAGGCGGCGCGCGGGTCGCCATGGGGCTGCCAGATGCCGCGATCCCAGACGATCACATCGCCTGCGCCGTATTGCCCGGCCGGGATGCTGCCCTCGAACTCGGCGTAGCCCAACGGGTGGTCTTCCACATGCACGGCCAGGCGCTTGTCCTTGGGGTCCAGGCTCGGTCCCTTGGGCACCGCCCAGCTCTTCAGGGTGCCGTCCAGTTCGAGGCGGAAGTCGTAATGCAGGTGGCGGGCGTCGTGCTTCTGGATGACGAAACCGAGCGCACCGGCCTTGGTGCGGCCGGTGGGCCGTGCGGCTTCCCGGGGCTCGGAGGTGACGTCGAAATTGCGCTTGCGGTTGTATTCGCTGGAACGGCGGGCCATGGCGGGTCACCTCGGCGTGGATGCGGATTCAGCCAGCCTTGGCCTTGCTCCGTGATGGCTTGGCGCTGCTCTTGCGCGCCGGTTTGGCGGCCGCCTTGGCCGGCTTGGCCTTGCTGGCGGGCTTGCCGCCAAGGCTGCGCTTGAGCAGGTCGGTGAGGTCGATGACATCGGCGCTGCGCCGCTCCTCCTCGCCCGCTGGCGACTCCACCGCCTCGATGCGGCCCTGGCTGGCCTTGCGCTCCACCAGTTCCATGATGCGGTCGGTGAAGCTGTCGACGTACTCGTCCGGCTGCCAGTCGGCGCTCATGTCCTTGATCAGCCGCTTGGCCATGTCCAACTCGGCCTTGGCCAGCTTGGCGTCGGTCACCGCGCTGCCCAGCTCCAGGCTGTCCAGCCCGCGCACCTCGGCGGGCCAGCGCAGCATCACCAGCACCAGCGCGGACTCCAGCGGCATCAGCGCCGCCAGGTGCTGGCGGGTGTGCAGCACTACATTGGCCAAGGCCACCTTCGCGGTGCCCGAGAGCGCCTCGCGCAGCAAGGCATAGACCTTCTCGCCGCGCTTGACCGGTGCCAGGTAGTAGGGGGTATCGATGTGCTGCAGGGGGATGGCGGCGCTGTCGACGAAGGCGAAGATATCGATGGTCTGGGTCGCCTCGGGGTGGGCGGCGCGGATTTCCTCCTCGCTGATCACCACGTAGCGGCCCTTCTCCAGCTCCACGCCCTTGACGATGTCGTCCTTGGCCACTTCCTTGCCGGTGCGCTTGTTGACCCGCTTGTAGCCCACCGGGTCCATGTTGCGCTTGTCCAGCCAGTCGAAGTCCACGCCCTGGGACGAGGTGGCCGAAACCAGGCCCACCGGGATGTGCACCAGGCCAAAGCTGATGGCGCCCTTCCAGATCGCACGTGCCATGGGTCACCTCGCGGGCGGGCCTAGAGCGCCACGCCGTCGCTGTATATCACGCTGCCTTCCACGGTGATGTCGCGGATCTGTCGCAGCATGTTGTCGGCGGCGGTCTCCGCCTCGTTCTCGCACACGCAGCCCGGCGCCACCACCCAGAGCACGCGCACGCCGGCGCCTTCGCGCTTGGGCTGGTACTCGATCAGGCCGACGTAGTTCTGCCCTTCCCTCATGGCATCGGTCCATGCGGTGCAGTGTTTGAAGTCTCTGAACATGGCGAAAAGCTCCTTGTTGCTGACTGCCACACAAGGTTCTGAGTCGCGTCGGCGGAAAAGAGTTTCGCCTATCGCTTGTCGAGCTTTTCCAGGCGGGACACCAGGTGCGGTACCAGGTTGAGGATCACCAGCGCCACCAGGGTCGCCAATACCGCCGTGGCTTCGCGGCCGAGGCCGACGGTGACGCCGATGGCGGTGGTCAGCCAGAGGCCGGCGGCGGTGGTCAGGCCTTTCACCTCGGCCACACTGTCGCGCTTGAGGATGGTGCCGGCGCAGAGAAAGCCGATGCCCGCGACTATGCCCTGGATCACCCGGCTCATCGCATCCTGTTCGGCACCGGCCATCTGCGGCGCCAGGACGAAGAGCGCGGCACCCAGCGCCACCAGCATGTGGGTGCGGATGCCGGCCGCCTTGCCGTGCTGCTCGCGCTCGAAGCCGAGCAGGCCGCCCAGCAGCGCGGCCAGCAGTACGCGCAAGGTCACCCGGGTCGCCTGGGTGGGGTCATCGAGGTCGGAGAACTCGCTGGCGAGGGTCGCCAGGACCTGGTCCCACCAGGTCACGATCCACCGCGCTCCAGGGCGCCCGTCAGGGGCTGGTAACGACAGGCGCCGCAGCGGGCGCACACCTGGCAGAGCAGGTCTTCCTTGCCGATGTGCACCGAGGTGCTGGGCGACCAGGAACAACCACCGATCAGACAGAAGAGAGTCATGTCACCTCCACCGGCGGGTGCCGTATGACTAGCGGACTCATCTTTTTCGACTGTGGCACTTCGCCAAAGGTTTGCTGTTTTTTGCCCCGGGCGGGTGCTCCGTCCACCGGGAGCAATTGCTGAACCATTTTCGTCGCGCACCCTGTCTAGATGGAGAGCCCCACGCGGGAAAGCCTCACGACACTGCCAAGGAGCCCCCATGAAGAACCTCGAATCACCCGCCTATAAACTGGCCCTGTTCGGCGCCCTCGGCAGCCTGGGCAGCGCCATGCTGGTGGAAGCCCTGAGCCGGCAATGGGAAGCCACGGCGTTGCTCGACGACCTCAACGCCATTCCTTCGCGCCCCGGCATCCGCGCCAAGCTCGGCGAGCCCTTCGATGCCCTGGCTGTGAGCCACGCGGTGGCGGGCATGGACGCCGTGCTCTGCAACCTGTGCAGCCAGCCGCTGCTGGCCAGCGCCCGGCAGCAGGCGACGACAGAGTTCGAGGTGGAGTTCCGCGCCATCACCGCCCTGCTCGACGGCCTGGCGATGGCCAGGGTCAAGCGCCTGCTGGTGATCGGTGATTTCCGCTGGCTGGATGAGAAGGTCGGCTACCGGCCCGAACCCGGTGTGCAATTGCAACAGCGCCTGCTGGACAGCACCCTGGACTGGACCCTGGTGGACGCACCGAGCGTGGGCGGTGAAGACCTGTTCGCCATGGACGACTTCCTCACCCCCTCCGAGAGCAACGAACCCGATGCCCTGACGGCGCTACGCCGCTTCGCCGCCGCCGTGCTCGATGAATGCCAGCTGACCGTCCACGGGCACCAGCGGGTGCGCATCCAGGGCTGATCGGCCAGCCCAGGTCTCCGATAGGTGTTGCCTGAAGGTTTCGAGCCCAGCTGATTGCCGAGCGTTGCTGGTGCTTTTGGTTTCGCCCACCCGGGCGAGTCCCTTTTAACAATCGTCGGAATGCCGAACCACTTAAAAGGAACCAAAAGGGCTTGCCCCTGCATACGGGTCTGGCTTCGCCAGACTTCCCTCGCTCCATCATCGTTCCAGGGGCACGCCGCGAAGGGCCATCCCTGGCCCATCGCGGCTCTCGCGACATCCATGTCGCTCAACCCCCTACACGACGATTCGCTCGGCCTCCTGAAAGGGGCGTTTGGCGGCTGCTCCAACATTGATGCCCGCTTTCATCGATCAATGTGCGCCTTATTTTGAGAGCCTCTCTCGAACCCAAGCTGGCAAACGTCTACAGCCATCAGAAACATCTGCCAAACCCCGACGCCCTCCCTGGCGCCATGCGTGGTCTATGCCGGTACGGCCTTGGCCTTGGGCTCCCGCGCCCAGACCCGGTGCTTGGCGATGGCATCGAACAGCGGCCTGGCTACATCCTTCGCCGTGGCACCGCTGAGCAATCCTTCGTCCGCCTCCAGGTGCAGCTGGCTGGCCAGGTCGCCCGCCGCGCCGCACAGCGCGATGGCCTTGAGGTGCTTGTAGGCCTCTTGCAGGTAATGCAGCGCATCGCCATCCCCGCCGAAGGTCTTCGCCGCACTGTCGCCACCGGGCACGAACACCGCATCGAACGCGATGGAAGGCAGCCCGGCGATGGTGGCGTCGGGCACCAGTTGCTTGCCTTCGGCGGTGTTCACCGGCGCCGAACTGGGTGCCAGCAGCTTGGCGCTGGCGCCGGCCTTCTTCAGTTCGCCCTGGATGAACTCCACATCGCTGCCCTGCACGCCGTTGGCGATAAGGATGGCCACCTTGCGCGACTTGATGTTGCCCGGCAGCAGGTTCATCTGGCTCAGCGCGGGCGAGGCCTTGAGGCCGATCTCCGGTACCTGCACCGTGGGTGCCTGGGGCGGCGTGAGGCCGAGGTTTTCGGCCACCTGGCGGGCCAGGTCGAGGTCGATATTGGCGAGAATTTCCTTCACCTGGCGCTCACGGATGTGCACCCGCTCCACCTTGCCCAGCTCGAAGCTGTAGGCCGCCACCACATGGCCTTTCTCCGTCTCGCTGAGGCTGTTGTAGAACAGCCGCGCCTGGGAGAAGTGATCGGCGAAGGAGTCGGCGCGCTTGCGCAGCTTGGTGCCCGACAGCGGCTCGTGGTAGCTGCTGAAGCCACCGCTACGCGCGGCGGGCGGCGTCTCCTTCGGCCAGCCGCCGTCGATGGAGTTGGGCTCGTAGGCAGCACGCCCCTTGTTCACCGTCTGCCGGTGCAGGGCGTCGCGCTGGTTGTTGTGGAACGGGCAAACCGGGCGGTTGATGGGGATCTCGTTGAAGTTCGGCCCGCCGAGGCGCGAGAGCTGCGTGTCGGTGTAGGAGAACAGCCGCCCCTGCAGCAGCGGATCGTTGCTGAAGTCGATGCCGGGCACCAGGTGGCCGGGATGGAAGGCCGCCTGCTCGGTTTCGGCGAAGAAGTTGTCCGGGTTGCGGTTCAGCACCAGCTTGCCCACCTTGCGCACCGGCACCAGCTCCTCGGGCACCAGCTTGGTGGGGTCGAGCAGGTCGAAGTCGAACTTATGCTCGTCCTCCTCGGGGATCACCTGCAGGCCCAGTTCCCATTCCGGGTAGTCGCCTTTTTCGATGTCTTCCCAGAGGGTGCGGCGCTGGAAGTCCGGGTCCTTGCCGGCGAGCTTCTGCGCCTCGTCCCAGACCAGCGAGTAGACGCCCGACAGGGGCCGCCAGTGGAACTTGACGAAGACGCTGCGGCCCTCGGCGTTGATCAGGCGGAAGGTGTGTACGCCAAAGCCCTGCATGCCCCGGTAGCCCACCGGGATGGCCCGGTCGGACATGGTCCAGAGCACCATGTGCGCCGACTCGGGCACCAGGGAGACGAAGTCCCAGAAGGTGTCGTGGGCCGAGGCACCGGTGGGGATTTCGTTGTGCGGTTCAGGCTTCACCGCATGCACGAAGTCGGGGAACTTGATGGCGTCCTGGATGAAGAACACCGGCATGTTGTTGCCCACCAGGTCGAAGTTGCCTTCGTCTGTGTAGAACTTCACCGCGAAGCCGCGCACGTCGCGCACCGTGTCGGCCGAGCCACGCGGCCCCTGCACCGTGGAGAAGCGCACGAACACCGGGGTTTTCTTCGCCGGCTCGTTGAGGAAGTCGGCCTTGGTCAGCTCGGCCAGTGGCTCGTAGACCTGGAAATAGCCATGGGCCGCAGCGCCACGGGCATGGACGATGCGCTCGGGAATGCGCTCGTGGTCGAAGTGGGTGATCTTCTCCCGCAGGATGAAGTCTTCCAGCAACGAGGGGCCGCGCTCGCCGGCCTTCAGGCTGTTCTGGTTGTCGGCGATGCGCGTGCCGGTGTTGGTGGTCAGGGCCTGGTCGGTGGCGTCTTCGCGAAAGCCCTCCAGTTGGTCGAGCTTGCGGTTGCTGTTTTCACGGTCAGGGGTGTCGGTACCGGCGAGTTGGCTGCCGGTCTTCTTCTGGGTGGGCATCGAATCTTCTCCTGGCTTGGAATCGACGCCCAGGCAGGCGCCGGGCCTGACGACGCATTGCGCGTGCGCAGGTGATCACGGGTGTTGCAGGTAATCCGGCAAGGGTGGGGAGCGACGGCCGCATGCCGCCACTCCCCGTTGGGCGTCAGTCACTGGTGTTGCTGTGGCTGCGCTGTCCTCCCTTGCGGCCGGCTGCGGATGCGCGTGCCGGGTCGTTCCTGAAATTGCCACCACTCACATGTCCGCCCTTCTTACCGGCTTCGGATGCGCGTTGTGGGTCTTCTGCGAAGTTGCCTTTGCCGCCTCGGTGTTGAGCCATTGCACAAATCCTCTCTGGTCGTTGATCTGACGTTGTCGTGGAGCAGGCGCCAAACCGGCGCCTAGTAGGTCTGAGGGCAGCATTGCGGAGAGGTTCTAACTATTTGCGCCCCGTTCGGCACGGGCTGCGGGGCTGTCGATTGAGTGCGGCTATGGCCACGACTGGGGCGTCGATAGCGAGCGCCAATCACATAGATCATCGTCAATTAACTGCCGGGAGGTATTTCGCGGGCGCAGGCTGATGTAATCACGGGCAATTCCCGGCCCATGCCGTACCTGGGCCGTTGGCCAGTATTTACGCGTGTCGGCAGGGGTTTAAGGTGAAAACAGGCAAGACACCGGAGCGGAGTTGCCGCCCCTATCCTGCGACCGGAGGTAGTCACCGTGCCCAGCAGCCAACCCAGTGCCCGCGACATCGAGATCCACTTCAACCAGCGCCTGCGGCCCAGCACCCATGGCCACTGCGTGATGGAGGCGGATGGCACTCTGACCATTCACCTGCACGATGGTGAACGGCAGCTGACGGTGGTGGGCATTACCCGTGCAACCTATGGCAACCAGGAGGCTCTATTCGAATTGGGGCCTGCACTGCTGGAAGAGTGGTCGGCCCTGCGTTCACAACCCGATGGAGCCTTGCCATGAACCCAGCCGCACCCGAGCCGACCTCGCTCCCCTCGCCCAGCAAGACCCATGAGTTTCTCCGCGACTTCGAAACGGCGCTCGCCAGCCAGGCCCTGCCGCTGTTCGAGGAAGCGGCGCGTCATGCCCGCCGGGGCGGCATCGAGGTGACGGTGGAGATGGACATCAGCGACCCGCTGCACCCGCAGTTGCGCCTGGCCGCCAGCAACCCGGGGACGCGCACCAGCCACTACCGGATCATCGCCGACGCGGCCAACCTGGGCCTGGTGCATGAAGAGTTCTACGCCTTCAACGACGAGACTCGCACCCTGCCCGCGCAGTTGGCTTCGATCAACGAAACGGTGATCGACACCCGCCTCGCTGCTTTCTTCCTCAAGGCCTTCGCCCTGCCCCTGGACTACGTCACCGAACGCCGCCAGGCGGGGTTCTGGTAGGGCCCTCGCACTGCCCGCCAAACAACCTGCCTGCGGATGGTCCGCGTGGTGGACGGGTAAATCGTCGTCCATCCCCCCTGAACTCGCTCTCACACACCGGTGGAGATCGCTTTTCACCTCCACCAGGCGGTGTCGCAGGTGAGCACGATGGTTGAGCGACAGGTAGGTCGGGTGAAACCCGGCGCACGGTGCCCTCTCGATCGCGAATGAATTCGCTCCTACACAGAGCGGCGGCGCTGCGCGCCGCTTGGCGACTGACGTCGCCCCTACACAGGGGAGCTCGCCGAAAGCACCGTGCGGAGGTGCGCACGGCACACCCTACGACACGCGTTCATCCTGCAGTCGTAGGTCGGGTGCAACCCGACGGGCTGCCCCTCCCCTCGCCTCCGATCAATCCCGGTTGGTGGGCACCTTCCAGATGTCGGCGGCGTATTCGCCGATGGTGCGGTCGGAGGAGAACCAGCCGGCGCGGGCGGTGTTGAGCACGGCCGATTTCCACCATTGCGCGGGCTTCTGCCAGGCGGCGTCGACACGGCGCTGGGCGTGCCAGTAGGCGTCGAAATCCGCGCAGACCATGAAGCGGTCGTCCCGCACCAGGCCCTCCACCAGGGCTTCATAGCGGTGCGGGTCATCCGGCGAGAACACGCCCCGACGCACCGCCTCCAGCGCACCGCTGAGGCGCTCGGAGCCGGCGATCACCGCGCTCATGTCCAGCTCGCCGGCACGCTTGCGCTGCTCCACCTGGCCGGCGGTCATGCCGAAGATGAACATGTGCTCGGCGCCGATCAGCTGGCTCATCTCCACATTGGCGCCGTCCAGGGTGCCGATGGTCAGCGCGCCGTTGAGGGCGAACTTCATGTTGCTGGTGCCGGAGGCTTCCAGCCCGGCGGTGGAGATCTGTTCGGACAGGTCCGCCGCGGGGATGATCACCTCCGCCAGGCTGACGTTGTAGTTGGGGATGAACACCACCTTGAGCAGCCCGCGCACCGTGGGGTCGGCGTTGATGGTGCGGGCGATGTCATTGGCCAGCTTGATGATCAGCTTGGCCTGGTGATAGCTGGCCGCCGCCTTGCCGGCGAAGATCTTCACCCGCGGCGCCCAGTCGGTGGTCGGCTCGTTGCGGATGGCCTGGTACAGCGCCACGGTGTGCAGCAGGTTGAGCAGCTGGCGCTTGTACTCGTGGATGCGCTTGACCTGCACATCGAAGATCGCCTCGGTGTCCAGGTGAATGCCCAGGCGCTCGTGCACCAGCCGCGCCAGTGCCGCCTTGTTCTGCTGGCGGTGGGCGGCGAACTGCTTGCGGAAGCCGGGCTTGTCGGCATGGGGCTCGAGGTTGCGCAGCAGCTCCTCGGGGGCGTCCAGCAGGTTTTCGCCGAGGGCGTCCACCAGGGACCCGGTGAGCAGCGGGTTCACCTGGTACAGCCAGCGGCGGAAGGTCACGCCGTTGGTCTTGTTGCCGATGCGCTGCGGGTAGAGCCGGTGCAGGTCGCGGAACACGGTCTCCCGCATCAGGTCGGTGTGCAGCGCCGAAACGCCATTGATGCTGTGGGAGCCGAGGAACGCCAGGTTGCCCATGCGCACCCGGCGCCCGTGGTCTTCCTCGATCAGCGACACCGAGCGCAGCAGGGCGAAGTCGTGGATGTCCTGCGCGCGCAGGGAATCGATGTGGTAGGCGTTGATCAGGTAGATGATCTGCATGTGCCGGGGCAGCAGGCGCTCCATCAGCGACACCGGCCAGGATTCCAGCGCCTCCGGCAGCAAGGTGTGGTTGGTGTAGGACAGCGTCGCCACGGTCATTTCCCAGGCCGCGTACCACTCGATCTGGTAGACATCCACCAATTGGCGCATCAGCTCGGCCACGGCGATGGCCGGGTGGGTGTCGTTGAGCTGGATCGCCGCCTTCTCCGGCAACGAGCGGATATCGCCATGGCTGGTCATGTGGCGGTGCAGCAGGTCCTGCAGCGAGGCGGAAACGAAGAAGTATTCCTGGCGCAGGCGCAGCTCCTGCCCGGCCTCGGTGCTGTCGGCCGGGTACAGCACCCGCGAGATGCTCTCGGCACGCACCACATCGGCCACCGCGCCGAAGTGGTCGCCGGCGTTGAAGCGTTCCAGCTGCAGGTCTTCGATGGCCCGCGCGCGCCACAGGCGCAGGGTGTTGACGCTGGCACCGCGCCAGCCCACCACCGGCGTGTCATAGGCGATGGCACGCAGGGTTTCGTTGGGCTGCCAGACCTGGCGCGGCACCTCGCCCTCGCCATCCTCGGTGAGCACGCTGCCGCCGAAGCCGATGTTGTAGCTGACCTCGGGCCGCTCGAACTCCCAGGGGTTGCCGAAATCCAGCCAGGTTTCGGTGTGCTCCTGCTGCCAGCCATCACTGACCACCTGCCGGAACAGGCCGTGCTCGTAACGGATGCCGTAGCCGTGAGCGGCGAGCCCGAGGGTCGCCATGCTCTCCATGAAGCAGGCTGCCAGGCGCCCCAGGCCACCGTTGCCCAGGGCCGCGTCGGGCTCCACCTGGCGGATGGTGTCCAGGTCCACGTCCAGCTCGGCGAGGGCCGCGCGGGCGGTTTCCAGCAGGCCCAGGTTGCTCAGGCAGTCCACCAGCAGGCGGCCGATGAGGAACTCAAGGGACAGGTAATAGACGCGCTTGTGCTGCTTGCGATCGACCTGCGTCTCGGCCTCTTCCCAGTTGTCCACCAGGTGGTCACGGGCGGCCAGGGCGACGGCTTCGAACCAGTCGTGGCTGTAGGCGTTGCGCGGGTCCTTGCCGACCGCGTACTTGAGCTTGGCGAGGATGTTCTGCTTGAAGGCCTCGACC
Source organism: Pseudomonas sp. PDM13 (assembly GCF_025685765.1). Taxonomy (NCBI): domain Bacteria; kingdom Pseudomonadati; phylum Pseudomonadota; class Gammaproteobacteria; order Pseudomonadales; family Pseudomonadaceae; genus Pseudomonas; species Pseudomonas sp. PDM13. The sequence continues at coordinate 98,236 of NZ_JAOTQU010000027.1, forward strand.
GGTGTGGGGCCGGCCGGGGTGGCGGCTTTCTCGGTGGACATGTCCTGCTCCTTGGCTGATGAGGCGCGAACCCTCAGTTGAACAGTGCGTCGTTGTGCGCCAGGCGCAGGTGACGCGCGGTGTCGCCCGTGGCGGGCGGCCGGGCCGTGGAGCGCAGCGTCTCCAGGCTGATGCCGCCCATGCGCTGTTGCAGGAAGGCCTTGGTCGCCTCCCAGGCGTCGTCATCACGGATGGGGTCGAGCAGGTCGTGGCCGGCCAGGGTGAGGCCCTTGGCGATCATCACCGGGTCACCGTTCCAGGGGTGGTGCGCGGTGCACTCGGCGAGGCCCGCCTGGCACATCAGGTGGAGGTGGTGGCTGACCGACTCCAGTGTGTGCCCGGCGTAGGGCTGTGGGTGGAAGTGCTGGCCGGTTCCGAGTGATTCGATCTCCAGCAGCAAGGCCCTGATCAGGTCCCAGTCTCTTTTCATGTCGCGGTGTCCTTATGCCCTATCGGTGCGCGGTTGCATGCGTGCGAGGAGATGCTGCCCGGCCCCTGTTCGGCCGGGCCTGCGCAACGTCGTGCGGTGGCGCACCGGAGCCGGTGCGGAGCGCGCTTCCATCCCCTAGGAGGTGAGTCCGCCAGGGGGCGGAGAGAGTTCAACCTAATCGTGCATTTCGCACGTTGCACTGCGACCGCCGGTCATGGCCCGCCGGCAAAAACCTGAACTCTGCCCGCTGGGGCCATTCAGAAAACCTGAGGGCCCCGAAGCGGCACAGGCCACGCGGGGCGAGTCGAGCGCGACGCAAGGAGGTTGCCCATGCCACGCGGAAGCAAAGACAAATACACCGAAGCCCAGAAGCGCAAAGCCGCCCATATCGAGGAAGGCTACGAACAGAAAGGTGTCTCCCCAGGCGAAGCCGAAGCGCGCGCCTGGGCCACAGTCAACAAGCAGTCCGGCGGTGGCGAAAAGGCCGGCGGCTCGGGCCGCAGCACCTCGCCGGCAAGCAAGGCGGCGGCGCGTCGTTCCTCGGCCCGTCGGGCCGTGGCGACCAAGCACGGCGCCCCGCGCCCCGGCACCCGCCTGGAGGACACCAGCAAGGCCGACCTGATGATCCGCGCCCGGGCGCTGAAGATTCCCGGCCGTTCGCGGATGCGCAAGGACGAGCTGGTCAAGGCCCTGAAGAAAGCCGCCTGACCGCCCCCTGATCACGCACGACGATCACGCGCGGCCAGCCCTCCCGGTCGCGCCCACCAAGGAGAACCCCATGGCCGAACCGTCCAACATGGAACGCCTGGTCGCCATCGGCGGCGGCATCATGCTGATCCGCAAGGGCGTCGCCACCCGTGGCCTGCTCGGGCTGGCCGACATCATCGTCGGCGCCGCCGCCATCTATCGCGGCATCAGCCGTACCCGCCCCCGCGCCAGCGTGCATCAGCTGCACCCGCTGCCAGTGGTGGAGCGGGTGCCGCCAGGCAAACAACTGGTCAATCCGGCCAGCCTGGTGAAAACGCCCTTCCAGCAGTAGTCGCACACGGCGCGCCCAGGGTGCGCGAGGAGAACCACCATGAACCTGAGGATGCCCCTGCTGCTGGCCGCCTGCCTGGCTTCGCCCCTGGCGCTGGCCGATGCCTGCCAGGTGGAGACCCACCCGGTGAGCCGCCAGGTACCCGGCGTCGAAACCGAGACCTGCTACGAGTACTCCGGCATGCCAGCCGGCGCGGTCGACTGGTCCTGCAGCAACGAAAGCAAGGACATGCTGCAGAGCGACAAGCGCAAGGTGGCCAGCTGCAAGAGCGGCTGGTTCGGCCGCTGCACGGGCGCCCTCACCCAAGAGGCGCTGGCCAACCCGCAGTCCAGCGGCGAGGAAGGCAGCGACCCGGCCAACATCCCCGCCGACGCCAAGGTGGTCACCTACCACTACACGGCCAAGGACCCGGCGCAGGCGAAGATCGACTGCGAAAGCGGCGGCGGCACCTGGCAGGCCCGCTGATCCCGACCACCCGGCACGAGGAGCTGTGCCATGCACGAATCCCCATCACCCCGCGAAGGGGTCGCCCTGCTCGATGTGCGCCACGATGCGCCCGAGCATGAACGCCAGGTCCACCAGTGGCTCGGCGAACATATCGCCGCCCTGCTCGACACGCCCTTCCTGGGCGGTCGACAGGATAGCGCTGCACGGGCGCGCTACTTCATCCCCAACGACACCCTGATCGGCCGTGGCCAGGCCCGCGAACTGGGCATCCGTTCGGACGCCGACTTCTTCGGCGGCATGGTCGCCGAACCCTTCATGGCCACCAAGGCCATCACTCATCCCCTGCCCGGTCCTTCCGCCCATGCGCCGCCGGGCTGGTCGGAAGGCTTCTTCCACCTCGCCGGGCGCGCGGTGCTCAGCGGCTACAGCGCCTTCAACATCGACGACGCCATGCAGGCCGGCATCCGTCTGCTGCTGTCCGGGCCGGTGCGGGTCAAGCCGGTACGCGCCACGGCCGGGCGCGGCCAGTGCCTGGTGACCGACGAGAACCAGCTGCGCGAAGCCATCGCCGCCCAGGAACTCGACGAGATCGCCACCTGGGGCCTGGTGCTGGAAGAGCACCTGGAAGACGTCCTCACCTACAGCGTTGGCCAGGTGCAGGTGGCCGGCTTTACCGCCAGCTATTTCGGCACCCAAGGGCTGACCGAGGACAATGGCGGCGTCTCCGTCTACGGCGGCTCGGAACTGCTGGTGGTACGCGGTGGCTGGAAAGACCTGCTGGACCTGGCCGGTGACGAGCCGGTGCACCTGGCCATCGAACAGGCCCGGGCCTATGAGCAGGCGGCCCAGGCGTGCTTCCCGGGCTTTCTCGCCTCACGACGCAACTACGACATCGCCCAGGGCATCAATGCGCGCGGCCAGTTGCGCTCGGGGGTGCTGGAGCAGTCCTGGCGCATCGGCGGGGCCAGCGCAGCGGAAATACTGGCGATCGAAGCCTTCGCTGCCGACCCGCAGCTGACGTGCATCCGCGCGGCGACCGTCGAGCGCTACGGCGCGGGGTTCGAGATACCGGGCGGGGCCACACTGCTCTACCAGGGCGACGATGCCGAAGTCGGCCCCATCAGCAAATTCGCGAGGGTGGAACCTTATGGCGTCGCGTAGCGAAAGCGTGGATATCCAGGTCGCCAACGAACAGATCGCAGGGACCTTCCTCACCCCCGCCGCCAAGGTGCCGGGCATCCTCTTCGTCCACGGCTGGGGCGGCAGCCAGCAGCGCGACCTGGCACGGGCCAAGGGCATCGCCGGGCTCGGCTGCGTGTGCCTGACCTTCGACCTGCGTGGCCACGAGAAGACCGAGGTGCAGAAGCAGACGGTGACCCGCGCCGACAACCTCGACGACCTGATCGCCGCCTACGACCTGCTGGCCAGCCACCCCGCCACCGACACCTCCGCCATCGCGGTAATCGGCAGCAGCTACGGCGGCTACCTGGCGACCATCCTCAGCACGCTGCGCCCGGTGCGCTGGCTGGCCCTGCGGGTACCCGCGCTGTATTGGGATGATGAGTGGGACACGCCCAAGCACGCCCTCGACCGCCAACGCCTGGCGAGCTACCGGCTGACCGCCGTGCGGCCGAGCGAGAACCGCGCCCTGGCGGCCTGCGCCGCCTTCGAGGGGGATGTGCTGATCGTCGAATCCGAACACGATGACTTCGTGCCGCACCCGACCATCATGAGTTACCGCGCCGCCTTCGAGCGCGCCCACTCGCTGACCCACCGCATCCTCGACGGCGCCGACCACGCGCTGAGTGGCGACCGCAGCCAGAAGGCCTACACCGGCCTGCTGACCGACTGGATCAGCGAGATGGTGATCGGCGAGCGGGTGGGCAACTTTCCCCACCATTCGGCCTTCTACTCCTGAGCCCCCGGTCGCCTGGCCTGAACCTTTACAAGCGCAGGCGCTTCTACCCAACAGGCCCAGCCATGTGAGGAGAACGACATGCCCGTGAACATCGATCTGGAAGGCGGCACCTGCGCCATCGAACTCAACGGCAACCACAGCGAGGTGCCGATCCGCGACATCGTCATCAGCACCGATGACGGCCTGCGCGCCTCGGTGATCCGCAGCCCGGCGGGCGATGCGTTGATCAGCGAGGACGAAGCCCAAGTGCTGGTGGGGGCTGGCGCCAAGGATGATCGCCATAACGTCATCGCTGACTGAGCTTGCCGCCGTGTTGCCCATCGGGGTGGAGGGGCTGAGAGCCAGGTGCTCCCGCGCAAAGACACCCTGCACGGGCACAGGAAATGCCCCGAGGGAGAAGAGAAAGGCCGCTGATTCCTTCCGGCGGCCGACGTAAAAAGGGGGCAGGCCCACCCGTGGTGAGGACACGAGCCCGGACCCGCCCCAACTTCCCCGCCTGTTCTGATCGGCCCGATGCCCCGGGAACCGGGTGACGATCGAGGTCGCAGGTGGGGAATTTCCAGTCTTTGCAGGCAATTGAAAAACTGACTGCGTTTTCAACGGCCCGTTAGAACATGTAGGTGGCCGAGAGGCTGACGATCTGCCCCTTGGATTCCACCTTGCCATCGATGCTGCCACCGCCCAGGCGGTCCTGGTTCTGGGTGCGCAGGCGACCCTCGTCGACGAATTGGCGGGAATAAGCGACATCCACGCTCAGGTTCGGGTCGGAGGCGAAGCGGTAGCTGCCACCCAGGGAGACGAAGGTACGGTCGCCGTCGGGGATGCGCGCATCGCGGGTGGAGTTGCGGGTCGGCGTCTGGTCCAGCGCCACGCCCGCCCGCAGGGTCAGCTGGTCGTTGAAGCGGTAGTCACCGCCCACCGAGTACATCCAGGTGTCCTTGTAGTTGTAGGGAATGTCGACGATCAGGTTGCCGTGGGACTCCAGCTTCAGGGACTTGAAGGACGACCACTCGGTCCAGGTCACGCTGGCGGCGAGGCTTAAGCTGTCGTTGAAGTCATGTACCCAATCCAGGGTAGCCATGGCCGGGATGTCCATGCGCGACTCGGCGTGGTCGCCGTTGGCGTTGAGTATCAGACCGGCATAGCCCGCTTGCTCCAGGGCGGTGGGGTTCATCAGCTCGGGAGAGGTCAGGAAGTTGAGCCCATTCGCATCCGAGAAGTGCCAGTTATAGTCGCCATCCAATTCGTTCTTGATCTTGGCGTGGTACGCCAGGCCCAAGGTGTCCTGGGTGGTTGGCTTCCAGGCAACGCTGGCAAACCAGCCCGGGGATACGTTGTCGACCTTCACACGCATCGTCGCCCGGGTGACCCCACTGGGTAAGCCACCTGCGAAAATGGAGTCTGGGTTTGCCGCAGCAGCAGCCATCAGGTCCACGTTCTGGCTCACGAAGCCCTGGGTACGCTGGATAACCACCCCGCCACCCACGGCCCACTGATCATCGATCTTGAAAGACAGCGAACCGGCCAGCGCCGCAGTCTCGATCTTTGTATCCAGGGCGAAGTCCTTGCCCTTGAAGTTCTTGTCCCAGGTGCTGCGCATGCCCATGGGGACGACCTGGCCCAGACCGAAGGCGAAGCGGTCGCCGATCGGGATAACCAGGAACTGGGTGGGCAGCCACTTGCTGAAGCCGCCGTTGCCACCGTCTCCCAACTGCCTGATTTCGCCCGTGTTGACATCGGCGAGCTCAGTGCGTGGGTTACCTGCATAGTCGTAGGCTTCCCCTTTGAATTTCATGTCGATATCGGCATAGATCGCCGATACCTGGCCGATGGGGCGCTCGATAAAGGCCATGGCGGCCGGGTTGTTGAAGGCGGCGCTGGGGTCGTTCTTCCACACCGAGCCACCGGCAAATGCACGGCCCCAGCCGGGCGTGCCATAGGTGGGTACGGCAAAGGCACCGGCTTCGGCTTGTTGAGCGCCGATAACGGCACTGAGTACCGCCAGGCTCAGCAAACTGCGTTTGCGCGTGAAATTGAAAAGAGAGGGGCGCTTCGAATACGTCTTCATGACAACTCCTTGCTTATTATAATTTTCTGCCTCACGGGGCATGTCTGCACAACTAATAGTTCAGAAAATCAAACTTCCTCACTAATGGCTCGAAACCTTTCTTACTTGCCCAATGTGCTGAACCCATATCGCGACAGTATTCCAATCACAATGAAAGCGGCCTTCCCACCCGGAGATGGGAAGGCCGTTCACTCTTACGGAACCAGAGTGAATGCCGGGGTCGGATTCACATACAGGCTCTGGATGGTGCAAGAGCCAACCGGCTGGTTCGGGTTCAGGGTGAGCTTGTTGGCAGAGTTGCTCCAGACACCATTCACGGTGACCGGGGTGCTGCTGCAGTTGATGCCAGCCACGGTGAACTTGACGCCGCTGACGCTGCCAGCGGTGAGGCTGGAGGCGGTCAGGGTCCAGGGCAGGCCGGCTGCGCTGGCTGCACCGCAGAAGCCGCCGCCAGTGATGTTCACGGCAGTGATGGTGGCTTTGTCAGCACCGCCCACGGAGGTTGTGCCGATGAATTCAACGTTGCAGGTCACAGCGGGCAGGATGCCAGGCTTGACCACCGACACACCCTTGGCGGAGAAGGCGGTGTTGGCCGGAGTGATGGTTACGGCCATGGCCGAGGAAGCGCCCATGCACAGAGCCAGAGCAGCGGTAGCAACGGAGATTTTGGACATTTTCATTGTTTTCGTTCCTTGGTTGATAAGCAAAACATGGTTTTGTTTTTGGTCACTGGGAATACACCACGAAGACCTTCCTGTTTAACCCATGACCGCTTTTCAAACTTGCCCAGTCACCCGCTGCTTCAAGTTACCGGCGGACGTTATTCCAACTCCGGTTTCAATCGGCGACGCCACACTGCTTCCGGGCAAGTTCCCAGGCCAACGTCCGTTGCGGATACATAACAATCGAAGTGCAGCTATCCAGGCTGCGTCATGTCATCCATCCAACAACGTCCGCATGGCACTGATCGGGCCGGTACCTGCCGAAGCAAGTGCCGGACGAGTTCCTCAACGCTGTTGTTCAGTCACGCTCGTTTCGATGCAGGGCCATGGACATACGACGGCCTGCGAGAGGGTTTCCACCGCTTCCGCCCCCGGGGCGGACAGGACGCATCGGCTCGGGCACAAGGCTCGATACGAGGCGAGGGAGCCGGGCGGCAGATTCCCGGCGAGTGATAGGGGCGTTGCCTGATACAGGCGAAAAATGGAGCATCCGTTGCCACCTCCCTGCTGCGTTCCAATGCGTAGCGATCTTTACCGACTCGCCAGGGGTTGTTACTCATCGGCGTCTTACCTGTGGGACCCGGGCTTGTGCCCTTGTGGGTGACTTCCCAGTGGGTAGCGCCGGGAACGAGATTAGGTTGCTGGACCGCATTTCATACCTAGCAAAAGGTTGGGCACCCCCGCTCCAGAGCCTGCCAGCGAAGCCGCAAAAGCGGGAACTTCCTACACACCTGCGTCAAAGGTCGCACGCCATATAGCTGACTATCCCGACAACTCGGGGCTTGACGGGTGTTTCCATAACGGACACTCGCCCATCCGCCGCATCGTTCTGGTGCATGAATTGATTGTTCGAAAAATGAATCCGCGCCCATCCACGGCGAATCTGCAGGCAGAAAGCCAGGTAATACGCGCGATCGTGCAAGTTGGAGGCCGAAAACCGATGCATCTCGCAGGTTGAATTGAGCGACGCAGCCCAGCGCATTAGTGCCTCCATGGGCTCCACAGCGTTGGGCCTCGCTGCGTTCGGCGCCAACCTACGGGGATTGCATGAGGGTTCGGCGTGGGCCGGGTAAGCACGCCTTGTAGGTTGGGCTGAGGCACGAAGCCCAACACATCCGCGCCTCAATGGGCTCCACGGCGTTGGGCCTCGCTGCGCTCGGCACCAACCTACGGGAATTGCATGAGGGTGCGGCGTAGGCCGGGTGAAACCCGGCGGGGATGGCGAAACGCGGAGGATCAGCCGGAGACGCCGACGAACCCTGGCTCCAGGCCGAAGACTTCGACACCGGCGGGGGTGGAGCGGCCGGTTCGCACCTCTACTTCACGCTCGGGCTGTTCGAGGGTGGAGCGGTAATCCAGCAGCCAGCGCCCTTCCGCGTTGCGCAGGGCCTCAGGTGGCACCACCATGGCCGCTTCGTTGCGGTAGGCAAGGATCGACAGCCTTGCGCTCATGCCCAGGCGCACCCGGCGCATCTGTTCCTCGCTGAGGTCGGGGATGGCGACCATCACCTCGAACTGTGCGCCGCCCTGGGTGCTCGGCAGCGCCTGGCCACCGACCACGCTGACCTGCCCGTGCAGCGCCTCGCCCTCGAAGCCATCGCCCTGCACATCCACCGCCATGCCTTCGCGCAACTGGTTGACGTCCAGTTCGGAGACCCGCGCGACGATCTTCAGCTGCTCGATGCTGGCCAACCCGAACAGCGGCGCGCCCTGGGTCACCTGGGAGCCGGCCTGCACCGGGCCGCGCGCGGCGTCCTCCAGGCTCAGGCCGGGGGCCGCGACGACGATGCCGGAGAACGGCGCCTTGATGTCCTTGGCCTCCAACAGCTTGCGCAGGGCCTGGTGCTTGACCTCGGCATTGGCCAGTTCCATTTCGGCGATCTGCAGGTATTCGCCACTGCCGCGCGCCTGGGAGCGGGCCAAGTCGCGCTCGGCGGCGTTGAGGTCCATGCGCTGCAGGCGCTCCTGCTGTTCCAGGTCTTCCAGTTCGTTGCGCGGGATGATGCCGCGGTCGAACAGCGCGCGGGTCTGGCCGAGCTTCTTCTCGGTGCTGGCCACGGCCAGCTGGGCGCTGCGCAGGGTACGGCGGGCACGGGACATTTCCTCGCCGCTGTCCCAGTCCTTCAGCTCCTGCACCGCGCGCCGCGCCTTGAGCAGGGCCGACAGCGCATCGCGCTGCTGCACCTCGGTTTCAGCCACATCCATGCGCAGCAGCAACTGCCCGGCCTTGACCCGCTGCCCCGCCTCTACCAGGGACTCGGCCACGATGCCGGCGAAGGGCGCGCCCAGGGCCAGGGTCTTCTCCGGCTCGATGCGCCCCACCAGGCCGATGCTGTGTTCCAGCGGTGCAGGGTCCACGCGCTGCCAGCGCAAGGCAGCCGGTGCCGCACCCGGCGCATCACGCAGGCCCCAGGTGATACCGGCAATGGCCAGCACGGCGACGGCGAGCAGCAGGCCACGGCGGGCCAGCGGGGAGCGGTCAGTAGTCATTGAGCGAGATGTCCCATCTGTCGAGCGTCATGCCCAGGGCCAGGTCCAGTTGCGTTTGCGCATCGAGGTAGGCAATCAGCGCATTGAGGCGGGCGTTCTCGGCACTGCGCAGGTCGCTCTCGAAGCTGAGCACCTGGAAGTTGCTGGAGCGTCCGGCGTTGAGCTTGTCGCGCTCGATGTCCAGCTTGCGCCGCGACAGGTCCAGGGCGCGGTTGGCGATCTCCAGCTGGCGCCAGCGGGTGCCGACGTCGCGCACCACATCGGTGACGTTGCGTTCCAGGGCCTGGCGCGCATCGGCCACCTGCAACTCCTGGTCTTCGACATTGACCCGCGCCTGCACCTCGCCCTGGCGCCGCGTCAGGTCGCCGATGGGGATGTCCACGCGCACCCCGGCGTAGCTGTCCCAGGAGCGGTTGCTACCACTGCTGTGCGGGTAGTCGTAGCGGTCCTGGGTCTGGCTGCCCCCCACCTCCAGGGAAACGTCCCAGAGCCGTTGGTTCTTCGCCACCACCAGATTGATGTCCGCCTGCTGGCGGGTGATCAGCTGGCGCAGGTAATCCGGCTGCTGCTGCTCGGCCAGCCTCACCGCCTGCTCGCGGTTGACCTCGATGCGCTCCGCCTCCAGGGCGTCGCTGGCACGCACCTGCGAGGACAGGTCCAGGGCCAGCAGGCGCAGCAGTTCCAGGCGCGAGGAATCCAGCTGGTTGGCGGCCTCCTCCACGCTCAGTTCCTGGGTGGCGAGGTCGGCTTCGGTCTGCACGATCTCGAACTCGGCCATGCGCCCGGCCTCGATCATCGAGCGGTTGACCGTGACCAGCTGCTGGGTGCGCTCCAGCGCGGCGCGGGCGATGCGCTGCTGCTCCTGGGCGCGCAGCAGGTTGCGGTAGGCACTGATGATGGCAGTGACCGTCTGCGAGACGCTGGATTTGAGGTTGAGCCGGTTGGCCTGCTCCGACAGCTGGGCCAGGCGCACCGGCGCGGTGTTGACCTCGCGCCCGGCGCCACGCAGCAGCGGCTGGATGATGCTCAGGTCGACGCCGTCGTTGCGCGTGCGCCCGGCCCGGTCGGCGTCGTTGTAGCCCTTGCTCCAGCCCAGGGCGAACTGGGTGCCGTACTCATTGAGAACGGTCGCCGTGGGGCCGATGCGGCCGTCACGGTAACGGTCATCGTGGTTGCGGTTGGCCCGGTAGCTACCGGTGATGTAGAGCTTGGGGTTGAACACGTCTTCGGACACGCGCAGGTCGAATTTCTCGGCGATGCGCCGCAGGTAGTCGCTCTGGATGCTGCGGTTGTTGCGCAGGCCGAGGAACACCGCATCCAGCAGGGACAGATCGGCCATCTGCTCGCTGAGCAGCGGGCCGTTGCCCTGGCGCTCCATGGTCGGCGCCGAGGGGTCCAGGCGCTCCTCGCCCCAGGGCTTGGCCTGGACCGGCAGGATGACCATCAACAGGACCGGAAGCAGCAGGCGGCTACGCATCACGCAGGGCCTCCACCGGTTGCAGGCGCGCGGCCGAAATGGCCGGGTGCAGGCCGAAGAACAGCCCCACCAGCAGCGTGCTGCCAATGCCCAGCGGCAGCGCCGACGACGCCAGGGCGAAGTCCCAGCCACAGAGGCGTGCGTAGCCCCAGGCGGCGGCCACGCCAAGCAAGGCGCCGGATACGGCACCGGCGGCGGTGAGCGTCACCGCCTCCAGCAGGAACAGGTTGCGGATGTCGCGGCGCCGCGCACCCAGGGCCATGCGCACACCGATCTCGCGGCGCCGCTCGCTGACGTTCATCAGCATCACGTTCATCACCCCCACGCCGCCGCCCACCAGGGAGATACCGCCCAGGGCCGCCAGCAGGTAGGTGAAGGTGCGGGTCTGCTGCTGCATGGCGTCGATCATCTGCTGGGCCACCTGCAGGGTGCCCTTCTGCTCGCCGGCGATCTCGCGGTTGACCCGCTGCAGCAGGCGCTCACCGATGGCGGCCACGTCCTTGCCCGGCACCACCCGGGCGATCAGCGTGCTGATGCTCGGCGCCGGGTTGATGCGCGCCATGCCCGCCGGCGGCAGGAACAGCGCGTCGTCGGCGGTGAAGGGAATGATGCCGCCACCGCCCTGGGGCTTGAGGATGCCGATCACCTGGAACTGGTAATCATCGATGCGCACGCGGTCGCCCAGCTGCAGCGGGTCGCCCGGAACCCCCAGCGCCAGGGCCGCCTGGGCACCGACCACAACGAAAGTCTGGCGGGCGTCGAAAGCCGACAGGTAGCGCCCCTGGGCCACCCGCAAACGCGCCGCATCGCCCAGGGACGCATCGGCGCCCACCAGGGCCAGGCTGCGGGTGCGGCCGTGGAACACCACCTGGCTGCTGTAGAGCACCAGCGGGCTGACATGCTCGATGCCGGGCACGCTCGCCTCGAGGGTCGGGCCGTCCAGCACCAATGGCAGGCCGTCGCTCCCCCGCGCCACGGAAGGCAGCTGCACCACCACCGCCTCGGTGCCCATCTCGCGGAACACGCTCATGGCCTGGTCGGCGGCGTTCTGGCCGATGTTCAACAGGGCGATCACCGAGCAGCTGCCCATGACTATGCCCAGCAGCGCCAGCAACGAGCGCCGCCCGAGGTTGCGCAGGCTCCCGAGCGCCTCGTGCAGCAACTGCGTCAGCGAGGGGGCCGGGGCCGACTCCAGCAGCGTCATGCCGGGACCGCCTCGTCCACCACCCTGCCCTCGCGCACGCGGATGCGCCGTTCCAGGCGAGCGGCGATGCCGGGGTCGTGGGTGACGATCACCAGGGTCACGCCATTGGCGCGATTGAGCTCCAGCAGCAGCTGCATGATGTCTTCGGCGGTGGCGGCATCGAGGTTGCCGGTGGGCTCGTCGGCGAGGATCAACGCCGGCTCGCCCACCAGCGCACGGGCGATGGCCACGCGCTGGCGCTGGCCGCCGGAAAGGTCCGCCGGCAGATGCCCGGCCCGCGCCGCCAGGCCGACCCGCTCGAGCATGGCATGGGCCCGCTCGCGGGACTCGCGCAGGGCCACGCCACGGTAGCTCAGGGGCAAGGCGACATTGTCCAGCGCGCTGAGCCGGGGCAGCAGGTTGAAGCTCTGGAAGACGAAGCCGATCAGGCGGTTGCGCAGCGCCGCCAGGTCATCCGGGCTGGCCGTGAACACATCGTGACCACCCAGGTGGTAGAAGCCGCTGCTGGGCAGGTCGAGCAGGCCGAGAATATTCAGCAGCGTGCTCTTGCCCGAGCCGGAACTGCCGAGAATGGCGCAGCTCTCGCCCCGGGCGATCTCCAGGGAGACCCCACTGAGGATGCGCAGCTCCTGCTCGGCGAGCCGATAGCGCTTTTCGATATCCCGCAGGCGGATGAGCCGCTCGTTATTGTTGTTCAACATGTCCATGTTTCCGCTGACCTGCATCCTTTAGCGGACCGATACAGGGGTTCCGTTCCCATCCCGTGGAAAAGGCAGGCCACTCGGGATGCCAGAGCCCTGGCTCAGATAATTAACACCCGCCAGTAAGGCCAGGAACCCACAGGAGGTATAGCCAATCTTTAGTTTGGCGAAGGGTCGGAATTGCCCCGCTCAACGTGACAGCCAACCCTTCAACTCATTGCGTGCCTTCCAGGCCCGGCCAGATGCATCGAGCCTTTACGGACAGCACACGCCCCACCTTCAGCCCTTTCCGATTTCCTTTCCCTTGCCACATCCCGAGCCTTGAGGACTCGCGCCTTGCCCCGTTTACGGGCTGCTGACGCGGTTCACGGCCAGGCGTACCAGGCGCTTGGGCACCGTTCAACGACAACGGAAAGGGAATCGACATGGCAACTGGCTATTTCATCCGCCGAGGCGACAAGACCAGTTGTGGCGGTGTGGTGATCGAGG
>NZ_JAOTQU010000028.1:0-110444 GCF_025685765.1 Pseudomonas sp. PDM13
TTCAGGTCCTAGCGGTGGCAACACCGTGGAAGTTCGAGTCTTCTCCTGGGCACCATTATTCAAGCGACTGAGCCTTTGGCTTGGTTTGCAGTACAAAGGGTAGCAGCACACCCTGTCGAGCCGGTCGATCAAGTGCAGCAAAAAAAAGTCGGTGAGCGATCATCGCAATGTGCCCAGGTGGCGGAATTGGTAGACGCACTAGGTTCAGGTCCTAGCGGTGGCAACACCGTGGAAGTTCGAGTCTTCTCCTGGGCACCACTCTTCAACACAAAGCCGAGCTCTGCTCGGCTTTGTGCTTTCTGGCATCCAGCCATCAGGCCTTGAACTGGCCGAGGCTGGATTTCAGTTGCGCCGCCAGGCCATCGAGCACACGCCCGCTGCTGACGGTTGCCGCCACGGCGTCCGCCGCCAGGCGCGCCTCGGAATGAATGACGTCGACCCGGCCCCGCACGGCATGCGCCCCCTCGGCCTGGTGTTCGGCCGCTCGCGCCGCCGCCCTCACCGCCTCGTGCACTTCCTCCACCGCCTGCTGCACGCTCTGCTGCAGACGCTCGCTGTCCCGTAGCGCATCGATCCCCTCGGTTGCGCGCGCGCGCGCCTGGGCAATCGCCGCGACCGCCTCCTTGGCGCCCTTCTGCAGTGCACCGATATGCGCCTGGATATCACCGGTGGATTGCTGGGTCTTGCTGGCCAGTGCACGCACCTCGTCGGCCACCACCGCAAACCCGCGACCACTCTCCCCCGCCCGCGCCGCTTCGATCGCCGCGTTCAACGCCAGGAGGTTGGTCTGCTCGGCAATGCCGTGGATGACCGAGAGCACCACTTCGATCTGCTCGCTTTGCCGCGCCAGGCGCTCGATCACTTCAGCGCCGTTCTGCACGCGCTCTTCCAAGGTCTCGATCAGGCCGCCGACCTTGCGGGCGATGGCGGCATTGTCCTGGGTCGCCTGACGGATCTCGCCAACCTGCTGCAGGGCCGTTTGCATGGCCTGGCTTTCGCCCTGGGCCTCGGCCGTCATCTGCGCCAGCGCATCGAGACTGCCGGCGACCTCATTGCGCTGACGCTCGGCAGCCGCCGCGGCCGCCAGGCTGCGCTCAGACAAGGAGCGGATTTCACTGCCCGTGCGCACCGCCACATCCCCGGCCTCGCGGACGATGGGCTGCAGCTTGTCGATGAAGCGGTTCACCGCCGTGGCCATCTCGCCCAACTCATCAGTGCTGTCCAGACGCACGCGCCGGGTCAGGTCGCCCTCACCGGCGGCCAGGTCATTCAATGCGGCGATCAGCAGGCGCAGGCGATTGACCACGCGATGGCCGAGCACCACCGCCAGCACCAGCAATACACCGAGCCCCACCAGTACCAGGGCCAGGCCGATGCGCCAGCGCAACTCATTGGCGGCACCTTCTACGGTCTTCTGGGTGCCGGTGCTCATCCCATTGGCGGCCTCCTGGGCGGACTTGAGCCGCGCCGTCAGCACCGCCGTGCTATCGGTCGCCGCACCGGAAAGACTCTGCCCCACCAGCTCACCGCCGCTGGCGATCAGCGCGCTGAAGCGTGAGTCCAGCGCCTTCAACTGGTCTTCGATGGTGGCCGTGGAGACCCCCAGGCGTACCTTGCCGATCTCCACGCCATTGGGGCTGATGGAGGCTTCGACCATGTAGACGGACGGGTCGCTGGCGGCGGCATTGAGTACCTTGTCCAAAGCACGCTCACCCTGCCCCTTGGCCAGCAGGGCCTTGATCGCGGCGTTTTCGCGATTGAGGTAACGCGTCAGGTGCTGGCCCTGGGCATCGTCATACACCACGAAGAGCACGTTGGGATTGCGCTGGGCGCGGCGGGCGAATTCGGAGAGCGTGGGTATGTCGTTGTCCCACATGGCGCGTGGCGCGACCGCGGCGAGCAACTGGGCGAGATCGGTGGCGGACGCCTTGAGGTTCTCTTCCAGCGTGGAACGCAATTGACCCTGTTCCGCCTTGAGGCGTTCGGACAGGGAGGCACTGAGGCGCTCACGGGTCTTGCTGGAAAGACTGGAGAGGCTGCCGGAAACCTCTTGCCCGGCCTGCTCCAGCTCGCCCGACAGGCGGCGGGTGTCGTCACCCAGGCGCTGACCGAGATCCTCGACCAGCGAGTCGACCGTGCCCCGAGTCAGGGCAACGGCCACCACCACCTGCACCAGCAGGGAGACGCCGAGAGCGATGAAGACAGGCCGCAGCAAGCGGCTTCTGAGCAGGGAAAGGATGGCGGACACGACGATGCTCCTCTACGACCGTTCTTCTTTAACGGCGACTTCAGGGATTTATAAAGCGCCAGCAAGGGCCGTGCCGCAATATTTTCTTTCGCCCATGAAAAAGGGCCGCACGAGGCGGCCCTTTTTCGAGTCAGTCGACTCAGGCGTACGGGTGGCGCAGGACGATGGTTTCGTTGCGATCCGGGCCGGTGGAGATGATGTCGATGGGGGCACCGACCAGCTCCTCGATGCGCTTGATGTAGGCGCGGGCAGTGACCGGCAGCTCATCGAGCGACTTCACGCCGACGGTGGATTCGCTCCAGCCCGGCATGTCTTCGTAAACCGGCTGCAGGCCGATGTAGCTGTCGGCGTCGGTCGGCGCATCGACCAGCACGTCACCGTTCTGGTCCTTGTAGCCGACGCAGATACGGATGGTTTCGAGGCCGTCCAGTACGTCCAGCTTGGTCAGGCACAGGCCAGAGATGCTGTTGATCTCGATGGCGCGACGCAGGATGACGGCGTCGAACCAGCCGCAACGACGGGCGCGACCAGTGGTGGAGCCGAACTCATGGCCACGCTTGGCCAGGAAGGCGCCGGTCTCGTCGAACAGCTCGGTGGGGAACGGACCCGAGCCCACGCGAGTGGTGTAGGCCTTGGTGATACCGAGGATGTAGTCCAGGTACAGCGGGCCGAAACCGGAACCGGTGGCGGTGCCGCCAGCGGTGGTATTGGAGCTGGTGACGAAGGGGTAGGTGCCGTGGTCGATGTCCAGCAACGAGCCTTGCGCGCCTTCGAACATGATATAGGCGCCCTGCTTGCGCAGTTCGTGCAGGCGGGCCGCGACGTCGGTGATCATCGGCTCCAGCACTTCGGCGTAGCCCAGGGCTTCATCGAGGGTCTTCTGGAAGTCGACGGCCGGCTCTTTGTAATAGTTCTGCAGGACGAAGTTGTGGTAGTCCAGCAGCTCGCCGAGCTTGGCGGCGAAACGCTCGCGGTGGAACAGGTCACCGATGCGCAGGCCACGACGGGCGACCTTGTCTTCGTACGCCGGGCCGATACCACGGCCGGTGGTGCCGATCTTGGCATCGCCACGGGCCTTCTCACGCGCCTGGTCGAGGGCGACGTGGTACGGCAGGATCAGGGTGCAGGAAGGGCTGATGAGCAGGCGCTCGCGAACCGGCACGCCCTTCTCTTCCAGCTTGGTGATCTCGCGCATCAGCGCGTCCGGCGCGACGACCACGCCGTTGCCGATCATGCACTGCACGTTCTCGCGCAGGATGCCGGACGGGATCAGGTGGAGCACGGTCTTCTCGCCGTCGATCACCAGCGTGTGACCGGCATTGTGGCCGCCCTGGTAGCGCACGACAGCGGCTGCCTGGTCGGTCAACAGGTCGACGATCTTGCCTTTGCCCTCATCACCCCACTGGGTGCCCAGGACCACGACATTCTTACCCATAACACTTGTCCTCTTCGGAAGCTCGATGCCGGCAACGGCCGGCGGGAAAACCTTAGGAAACCAGGGGCGCAACCTGCCAGCGCCCGTCAAGCAGGGTCAGTTGACGATCGCAGCCGACCTCCTGCGCGCTATCTACATCCTGCCCCGGCAATGCCTGGACCACGCGCTGACCTTCGCTGCGCAGCCGTTTCACAGCCTGCCAAAGGTAGACGTCATGGACGTCGGGCGCCCAGATACCGGTCGGGATTTCGTCAAGATCCATCCGCCCCAGGGTGACCAGGGTCTTCAGGTCGGTGGAGAAGCCGGTAGCCGGACGGGCACGACCGAAGTCGGCACCGATATCGTCATAGCGACCGCCCTGAGCGATGGACTGCCCCTCACCCGGTACGAAGGCGGCGAACACCACACCCGTGTGGTAGTGATAGCCGCGCAATTCACCCAGGTCGAAATACAGAGGCAGTTCGGGATAGCGGAGTTCCAGCTCGTCGGCGATGGCGATCAGCTCGTCGAGGGCGACATGCACCTCGTCCGGCGCATCCATCAGCACGCCCTGGGCCAGCTCAAGCACCTGGCGGTCGCCACACAGCTCGGCGAGTGCGCGCAGCATGGAAGCCAGTTCGCTGGGCAGGGACTCGGTCAGCTCGGCCACTTCGTCCACGGCCTTGCGCTGCAGGGCATCGAACAGTTGCTGCTCCACTTCGCCCGACAGCTCGGCGGCACGGGCCAGGCCGCGGTAGATACCGACGTGGCCGAGGTCCATGTGCACATCCGGCACGGCCGCCAGCTCGAGCATCTCCAGCATCAGGCTGATGACCTCTACGTCACTGGCCGGGCTGGCGTCGCCATAGAGCTCGGCACCCAGCTGGATCGGGCTGCGAGACGTGGAAAGCGCACGCGGCATGGCATGCAGCACGCTGCCGGCATAGCACAGACGATTGGGGCCTTCACGGCGCAGGGTGTGGGCGTCGATGCGCGCCACCTGCGGGGTGATGTCGGCACGGAAGCCCATGAGGCGACCGGATTGCGGGTCGGTCACCTTGAAGGTGCGCAGGTCCAGATCCTGGCCGGCACCGGTCAACAGTGACTCGAGATATTCGATGTGCGGGGTGACCACGAAGTCGTAGCCCCAGCGCTGGAACAGGTCCAGTACCTGGCGGCGGGCTGCTTCGATGCGCGCCGCTTCGGGCGGCAGTACTTCTTCGATTCCATCTGGCAGCAGCCAGCGATCTACCGTTGCCATTACGCCATTCCCCTCTCAGCCGGGCGGCAAGCCTTCAGTGAAGCAGATACAGGAGGCCGGTCCCCAGCAACATGCTGACGAGGCCCATGAGGCGGAGCTGGCGGTCTTTCAACCCTGCCAACCCGTGCACCGCGGCGCGCCAACGGCGCGGATAGAGGAAGGGCAGGATGCCTTCCAGCACCAGCACGAAACAAAACGCTATGCCGATTTCCTGCCACATGATTCTCGCGGACGCAAAAAAGCCGGGATTTCCCGGCTGACGCATGATACCACGTTTTCCCGGCGGGTCACCCCGGCGGACAGGACCGTCCGCCGGGGAAGACCATCACTTGGCCTTGTTGAGGAACTGGAAGAACTCGCTGCTCGGGTCCAGAACCATCACGTCGCCCTTGCTCGAGAAGCTCTCGCGGTAGGCCTTGAGGCTGCGGTAGAAGCTGTAGAACTCCTGATCCTGGCTGTACGCCTTGGAGTAGATGGCAGCCGCCTGGGCGTCACCATCACCACGAGCCTCTTCCGATTCGCGATAAGCCTCGGCCAACAGCACGCGGCGCTGACGGTCGGCATCCGCGCGGATACCCTCGGCCAGCTCGCTACCCTTGGCGCGGTGTTCACGGGCTTCACGCTCACGCTCGGTGCTCATGCGCTCGAACACGCTGCGGTTCACTTCCTTGGGCAGGTCGATGGCCTTGACGCGGACGTCCACCACCTCGATGCCCAGCTCCTTGCTGGCCATGGTGTTCAGCGAGCGGGTGATATCAGCCATCAGGCCGTCACGCTCACCGGAAACCACTTCATGCAGGGTGCGCTTGCCGAACTGGTCACGCAGGCCCGCTTCCAGGCGGCGCGACAGGCGCTCGTCGGCGATCTGCTTGAGGCCGGAAGTCGCGGTGTAGAAGCGCTCGGCATCCGCCACGCGCCATTTGGCGTAGGCATCCACCATGACCGCTTTCTTTTCCTGGGTCAGGAAGCGCTGGGTCGGAGAGTCCAGGGTCAGCAGGCGAGCGTCGAACTTACGCACCTGGTTGACGTACGGAATCTTCACATGGAGACCCGGCTTGACGTCGGCTTCGACGATACGACCGAACTGCAGGAGTACCGCACGCTCGGTCTGCGCCACTATGTAGAAGCTGCTCCAGGCCACCAAGGCGAGGACAACGGCTCCGATCAGGGCGATCAGCGATTTGTTACCCATCAGCGACTCTCCCTAGAACGCAGATCGCGCTGCTGCAGATCGGTGGTGACGCGCGCGCCAAGGTCGGCGGCGCCACTGGCAGCCGCACCGGGAACGGCACTGCCGCTACCACCACGGTTGTCGATCATCTTGTCCAGCGGCAGATAGAGCAGGTTGTTCTGCCCCTTGTCGCCGGTCAGCAGCACCTTGCTGGTGTTGCTGAAGACTTCCTGCATGGTGTCGAGGTACAGACGCTGACGCGTGACCTCCGGCGCCTTGCGGTACTCGGCCACCAGCTTGGTGAAGCGATCCGCCTCACCCTTGGCACGGGAGATGACTTCATCGCGGTACCCGTTGGCGTCCTCGATGATGCGCTGCGCCTGGCCACGGGCCTCGGGGATCACGCCGTTGGCGTAGGCTTCGGCCTGGTTCTTGGCACGCTGTTCGTCTTCACGGGCGCGGATCACGTCGTCGAACGCTTCCTGCACCTCACGCGGGGCGGCTGCGCTCTGCACGTTCACCTGGGTGACGGTGATGCCGGTGCCGTAGGTATCGAGGAACCGCTGCAGGCGCTCCTTGATCTCGCTGGCCATCAGCTCACGCCCCTCGGTCAGGACCTGGTCCATCTCGGTGGAGCCGACCACATGGCGCAGCGCGCTTTCGGTGGCATGCTGCAGGCTGACTTCAGGCTGGTCGACGTTCAGTACGAACTTCTGCAGATCAGTGATCTTGTACTGGACGGTGAGCGGCACCTCGACGATGTTCTCGTCTTCGGTGAGCATCTGCCCCTGCTTGCTATAGGCACGCTCGCGGGTGACGTTTTCCTGGTACTTGCGATCGATGGGCGGGAAATAGATGTTCAGGCCCGGGCCGACGGTGTCGTAGTACTTACCGAAGCGCAACACCACGGCCTGCTCCTGCTCATCGACCACGTACACGGCGCTGTAGAGCCAGACCATGGCGAGAAGGAACAGGG
The DNA here is from genome assembly GCF_025685765.1 of Pseudomonas sp. PDM13. Taxonomy (NCBI): domain Bacteria; kingdom Pseudomonadati; phylum Pseudomonadota; class Gammaproteobacteria; order Pseudomonadales; family Pseudomonadaceae; genus Pseudomonas; species Pseudomonas sp. PDM13. The sequence continues at coordinate 7,071 of NZ_JAOTQU010000028.1, forward strand.
CAATGCCGACCAGGCCGAAGCCGCCGCCCTTGCCACCACTTTCGCCACCACCACGTTTCTTGCCGCCGAACAGCCCATTGAGACTGTCCTGCAGTTTGCGGAAGGCTTCGTCCAGATCTGGCGGCCCCTTGCGATCGCCACCACGGCGTCCACCCCAGGGATCCTGATTGTTCGAGTTGCCACCCGGCTCATTCCAAGCCATAGCGCTCTCCATACTGATAAAGCAAAGACGCACCCACGGCACGCCCGCCAATGCTACCGAAAGCCCGCCACCCGCGGCAAAAAGCGCACCCGCGGGCTTTATTGCAAAGTGTGTTGCTCCAGGAACTCCTGCGGCTTCCAGCCTTCACGGCTGACCAGACGATTGAGCTCCACACGCGGTACACGCAGCGCCAGGAGGAAGTCACCCGCCTCATCGTGCTGCTCGCTCTGCACCGCGCCAAGGGAAAAGAACTGCGCCCTGAGCCTGCCCAGCTTCTGCGGCAGCCTCAGGGTACCGACGAACAGATCATCCCCCAGCAACTCGGCAATCGCCTGCTTGAGCAGATCGAGCCCGAGACCATCACGTGCCGACAGCCAGACCCGTTCAGGCTTGCCATCTGCGTCCCGCTGGATCTGCGGCTCCATGCCATCGAGCAGGTCGATCTTGTTGTACACCTCGAGCATCGGCAAGCCATCCGCACCGATTTCATGCAGCACCGCCATGACCTGCTCGATCTGCGCCATGCGCTCAGGCTCATGGGCGTCGATCACGTGCAGCAGCAGGTCGGAGTTGCTGGACTCCTCAAGGGTAGCCCGGAAGGCCTCGACTAGCTTGTGCGGCAGGTGACGGATGAAGCCCACGGTATCGGCCAGCACGATGGGGCCGAAATCGTTCAGTTCCAGGCGACGCAACGTCGGGTCGAGCGTGGCGAACAACTGGTCCGCAGCATAGACCTCGGACGAGGTCACGGCATTGAACAGCGTGGACTTGCCGGCGTTGGTGTAGCCAACCAGGGAAACGGAGGGGATATCGGCACGCTTGCGCCCGCGACGAGCCTGCTCGCGCTGGCTGCGCACCTTGTCGAGACGCTGCTTGATCTGGCGTATGCGCACACGCAGCAGACGGCGGTCGGTTTCGAGCTGGGTTTCACCCGGCCCACGCAGGCCGATACCACCTTTCTGTCGCTCGAGGTGGGTCCAGCCGCGAATCAGCCGCGTGCTCATGTGTTCGAGCTGGGCGAGCTCCACCTGCAGCTTGCCCTCATGGGTGCGGGCGCGCTGGGCGAAGATATCGAGGATCAGGCCGGTGCGATCGAGAACGCGGCATTCGAGCGCTCGCTCGAGGTTGCGCTCCTGACTGGGCGAAAGGGTGTGGTTGAAGATGACCAGTTCGACCTGCTCGGCCTTGACCAGGTCATGCAGCTCTTCGACCTTGCCAGTGCCGATCAGATACTTTGCCGTCGGCTGGTGGCGCGACACGGAAATGAATGCCGCCGTGTCGGCGCCAGCCGACCGAGCCAGCTCCTGGAATTCCTGCGGGTCTTCTCGCGCCTCGGGATTTTGGCCGTCCAGATGAACCAGGATGGCCCGTTCACCACCACCAGGGCGTTCGAAAAACAATGCAGACTCCTATCAGGCGTTACCAGGCTCGGGGTTTTCTTGCTCGGTGGCACTCGGCAGACGCACGGGGCGGCTCGGTACCACGGTGGAGATTGCGTGCTTGTAGACCATCTGGCTGACAGTGTTCTTCAGCAAAATCACGAACTGGTCGAAGGATTCGATCTGGCCTTGCAGCTTGATGCCGTTAACCAGATAGATGGAAACCGGTACGCGTTCCTTACGCAAGGTATTCAGGTAAGGGTCTTGTAGCGAATGCCCTTTTGACATATGCCGCACTCCTGTAGGGATATAAATCGATTTAGTTGTCAAATGACGAGAAAGTTAAGCCGCCCTACCCCCAAGGATAGACGGTAACTGGTGAGGTCTCAGCCCAATATGGAGACCGACGCCAGGTATTTCAAGGTGCGCGGCAGATTGTCGCAAGCCAGGCTGTCCAGCCAATGTATATCAGCCCAACTACGTAACCAGGTGAACTGCCGCTTGGCCAATTGGCGCGTTGCAATGATGCCTCGCTCTTCCATTTCGGCCCGGGTCAGGTCGCCGTCCAGGTATTCCCATACCTGGCGATAACCGACAGCTCTTATAGACGGCAGTCCGGCGTGCAAGTCACGTCTTTCGCGCAGAGCTTCGACCTCTTCGACAAAGCCCTGTTCCAGCATCAGACGAAATCGTTGCGCGATTCGCGCGTGCAACACCTGGCGCTGCGTCGGAGCGATCGCCAAGTGGGCCACAGTATAAGGCAAATGCCCCCGGCCAGAGGGGCCCGAGTCGGGATTTTGCAACGCCTGTCGCTGACGATGTGCGGTCATCGTCATCCCGCTCACCCGGTACACCTCCAGGGCGCGGGTGAGCCGCTGGGGGTCGTTCGGGTGGATGCGCGCAGCGGACTCCGGGTCCATCTCCGCCAGCTCGCGATGCAGCGCCTCCCAACCCTCTTGCTCGGCACGCGCCTCCAGCTCCGCGCGCACGGCCGGGTCGGCGCTGGGCATGTCCGCCAGGCCTTCCAGCAGCGCCTTGTAGTAGAGCATGGTGCCGCCGACCAGTAGGGGGATACGCCCCTTGGCGGTGATCTCGGCCATCGCGGCCAGCGCATCGGTGCGGAACTCGGCTGCAGAGTAGCTCTGCGCCGGGTCGCGGATATCGATCAAACGATGGGGGAATGCCTCAAGAACGGACTTCTCGGGCTTGGCCGTGCCGATGTCCATGCCGCGATAGACCAGCGCCGAGTCGACGCTGATGAGTTCGCAAGGCAGGTGGCGCGCCAGGTCCAGGGCAAGGTCGGTCTTGCCGGCGGCAGTGGGGCCCATCAGGAAGATGGCCGGTGGCAGGGGCTGCCCCATCTCAGCGGCCACGCAGGAAGAGCTTGTCCAGATCGTCCATACCCAGCTGCGTCCAGGTGGGGCGGCCATGGTTGCACTGGCCGCTGCGCTCGGTGTGTTCCATGTCGCGCAACAGGCCATTCATTTCGGGCTGGGTAAGGCGGCGGTTGGCACGTACGGCGCCGTGACAGGCCATGGTGCCCAACAGCTCGTTCAGGTGGGCCTGGATGCGATCACTGGTGCCGTACTCCAGCAGATCGGAGAGCACGTCGCGCACCAGTTGGGTCGCCTCGGCCTGCTTGAGCAATGCGGGCGTCTGGCGGATGGCCAGGGTTTCGGGCCCGAGACGCTGCAGTTCGAAGCCCAGGCGCTGGAACCAGTTGCCGTGTTCCTCGGCACAGTCGGCTTCACGCTGGCTCACGGCCAACGACTCGGGCACCAGCAACGGTTGCCCCTTGAGCCCTTCACTGGCCATGGCGACCTTCAGGCGCTCGTAGGTGATGCGTTCATGGGCCGCGTGCATGTCCACCAGCACCAGCCCCTGGGCGTTCTCGGCGAGGATGTAGATGCCCTTGAGCTGCGCCAGGGCATAGCCCAGCGGCGGGATATCGCCCTGGCTGTCCGGCAATGCGGCAGCGGGCTGGCCCGTCATGGGCGCGAAATATTCACGGTAGGCACCCTGCGCCTCGGCGGTGCCCAGCACCGGTGAGGGGCGTGGCGCCTGGTAACCGGCCCCTGCGCCACCGAACGACGGCGTCCAGGCGGGCTGGCTGACGGGCTGTTCCAGAACGGTCGCGGCCAGGCTCATTTCACCTTGAGGGCCGAATTCGCCCGCCTCGGCCCCGGTAGCCCGGACCATGCCACCCACGGCCGCGGGTGCAGCCAGGTGATCTTCGGGCCGCACCTCGCCCAGCGCACGGTGCAGCGTGCCGTAGAGGAAGTCATGGACCATGCGGCTTTCGCGGAAGCGCACTTCATGCTTGGTCGGGTGCACGTTGACGTCCACCACGGCCGGGTCCACCTCCAGGAACAGCACGAAGGTCGGGTGCCGACCGTTGTAGAGCACATCGCGGTAGGCCTGGCGCACCGCGTGCACCACCAGCTTGTCACGCACCATGCGGCCATTCACGTAGAAGTACTGCAGGTCCGCCTGGCTACGGGAGAAGGTCGGCAGGCCGACCCAGCCCCACAGGTGCAAGCCGTTGCGCTCCACCTCGATCGGCAACGCCTGCTCGAGGAAGGCCGGGCCGCACACGCTGGCCACGCGCCGCGCGCGGGTGATCTCGTCCTTCGCCTCGTGCAGGGCGAAGACCGTCTTGTTGTTGTGTCGCAGGTGGAAGGCGACATCGAAGCGAGCCAGGGCCAGCCGCCGGATCACTTCCTGCAGATGGTCGAACTCGGTCTTCTCGGCACGCAGGAACTTGCGCCGCGCCGGGGTGTTGAAGAACAGGTCGCGCACTTCCACCGAGGTGCCCACCGGGTGCGCTGCAGGCTGTACACGGGCCTCCATGTCACGCCCCTCGGTCTCCACCTGCCAGGCCTGTTCGGCATCGGCGGTACGCGAGGTCATGGTCAACCGCGCCACGGAACTGATGGACGCCAGCGCTTCACCACGGAAGCCCAGGCTCATCACCCGCTCGAGGTCTTCGAGGTCACGGATCTTGCTGGTGGCGTGGCGTGCCAGGGCCAGCGGCAGGTCGTCGGCCGGAATGCCGCCGCCGTCGTCGCGCACCCGCAGCAGCTTGATGCCGCCCTGCTCGACCTCGACGTCGATGCGCCGGGCGCCCGCGTCGAGGCTGTTCTCCAGCAGCTCCTTGATCACCGAGGCCGGGCGCTCGACCACCTCGCCGGCGGCGATCTGGTTCGCCAGGCGTGGGCTCAATAGCTGGATGCGGCGCAGCTCGCTCATGGCTGGGCAGCCAGGGCAGTGGCGGGAATGTCCAGGGTCTGGCCGACCTTGATGTTGTCGCTTTTCAGGCCGTTGGCGCTGCGCAGGGCCGCAAGGCTCACCTGGTAGCGCTGGGCGATGAGCGCCAGGCTTTCACCGGAGGTGACCAGGTGCTCACGCGGGCCGGCGGCGATCTTGCCCTGGTCACGCTGGGAAGCGATGTAGGTGCCGGGCGGCGGGTTCTGCTGGAAGAACTGCTTGATGCCGCCCTGGATGGAGCGCGCCAGGGCCTGCTGGTGACCGGCACTGGCCAACTTCTGCGATTCGTTGTGGTTGGAGATGAAGCCGGTTTCCACCAGGATCGAGGGAATGTCCGGAGACTTCAGCACCATGAAGCCGGCCTGCTCGACGCGGCGCTTGTGCAGCGGCGTGACGCGGCTGATGTTGGTCAGCACCTTCTGCCCGACGTTGAGGCTGGAGGACAGCGACGCGGTCATCGACAGGTCCAGCAGCACCCCTGCGAGCATGCGGTCCTTGTCATCCAGGCTAACGCTGCCGACACCGCCGATCAGGTCGGAACGGTTTTCGTTGTCGGCCAGCCAGCGGGCGGTCTCCGAGGTGGCGCCACGGTCCGACAGGGCGAATACCGAGGCACCGAAGGCGCTGCGGCTGGGCGCGGCGTCGGCGTGGATGGAAACGAACAGGTCCGCGCCCTTCTTGCGGGCGATCTCGGTGCGCTTGCGCAGCGGGATGAAGTAGTCGCCGGTACGCACCAGCTCGGCCCGGAAGCCTTTTTCCTGGTTGATCTGGCGCTGCAACTCCTTGGCGATGGCCAGGGTCACGTCCTTCTCATGCTGCCCCTTGGGCCCGAGGGCGCCCGGGTCTTCGCCGCCGTGGCCGGCGTCGATGGCGATGATGATGTCGCGGTTACCACCGGGTACCGGCGGCAGCTTGCTGGTGGCGGGCTGGGTCGGCGATACCGGCGGCTGCGGCGTGCTCGGCGCCACGGCCACCTGGGGCGTTGAAGCCTCATTGGCAGCGGCTTCCTGGTCGAACAGGTCCACCACCAGGCGGTTGCCGTACTGCTGGTTCGGCGCCAGGGAGAAGCTCTTGGGTACGACGGCGGCGGATACGTCGATCACCACCCGCAGCTCGGTGGGGCTGCGCTGGGCGGAGCGCACGCTGGTGATGGGCGTATTGCTCAGCGACAGTTGCTCCAGCTTGGTGGCCAGCTGAGCGCCGCTGATGTCGATGACGATGCGATTGGGTGCCGCCAGCGTGAACACGCTGTGCTGCACGGGGCCAGACAGGTCGAACACCAGCCGGGTATTGTCAGGGGCGCGCCAAAGCCTAACGCCACGAACCTCCGCAGCGGCCAGGACATCAGCGGCAAACACCGCAAGCAGAACCCCAATCCCGGCAAACAGCGCGCGCGAGCGCATACCCCACCCCATTCTCTTGTTCATACTCCCGTGGCCAAGGCGGCGCACCAGGACTCGCCACGCTCGGTATGCGGCGACAGATGCAGCGTACGGCCGCCTGCATGGGGGCTAATGGTAATGTCCATGTCGGCCTTTGGCAAAATGCCGGTGCCCCTCTGGGGCCACTCGATCAGGCACAGCGCATCGCCCTCGAAATAGTCACGGATACCCAGGAATTCAAGCTCTTCCGGGTCGGCCAGGCGATACAGGTCGAAGTGGAACGCACGCAACTCGCTGATCTCGTAGGGCTCCACCAGGGTGAAGGTGGGGCTCTTCACCGAACCGCCATGGCCCAGGCCACGCAGGATGCCGCGCGACAGCGTGGTCTTGCCGGCCCCGAGATCGCCGTGCAGGTAGATGATGCCGCGGCCTCCGGTCGCCTGCGCCAGGCGCGCGCCCAGCGCCAGCATGGCGTCTTCGCCGTCGGCAAAAAGATTCAACTCAGGCACGGCGAGCACTCCTCGAGCAGCTGACGAATGGTAGGAATCAGGTCACTGGCTGCGAGCCCGCGCCCCTGGGCGCCTAGCAGTTGGCCAGCGCTGGCATGCAGCCAGACGCCCAGACAGGCAGCCTCGAACGGCGCCATGCCCTGGGCCAGCAGGGCACCGATAACGCCCGCGAGCACATCCCCCAGCCCGGCGCCGGCCATGGCGGGATGGCCGCGATCACAGAGCGCCAGGCGGCCATCCGCGCCCGCGATCAGGCTGCCGGCGCCCTTCAACACCACGGTGGTGCGATAGCGACGGGCAAGCGCGAGAGCGGCGGCGGGACGATCCTTCTGGACTTCGGCGATGCTGGCACCCAGCAGCCGCGCGGCCTCCCCCGGGTGCGGCGTGATCACGCAACCCTCGGGTAAAACGACCCCACCCGCTGCCAATAGATTGAGGGCATCGGCATCCCAGACCTGGGGCACCTCGTGCGCAATCACGGCGCTCAGCAGGCTGCGCCCCCAGGCGCCCTGGCCGAGCCCTGGGCCGACCACCAATACGCTGGACGCAGTGGCCAGGCCACGCAGCTGATTGGCGGACGCGACCCCCACGCTCATCACTTCAGGCATGCGCGACAGCGCAGCGCCAACGTGCTCGCCCCGGGTGGCCAGCGACACCATGCCGGCCCCGCTGCGCAGCGCGCTTTCGGCGCTGAGCAAGGCCGCACCACCGGTACCCAGGTCACCGCCCACCACCAGCAGGCGGCCGTAGCGCCCCTTGTGAGCAGTCGCCGGGCGCGAGGCCAGGAGGTCGAGCCCATCGACGGCCAGGCGCCGGGCGACGAAAAGCTGGCTGGCAACGATCGCTTCGTCCGCCTGCAGGCCGTCGAAAACCAGCTCGCCGGCCCGATCGGGTGCCGCGCCGGTAAACAAGCCCAGCTTGAGGCCGATGAAGGTCACGGTGAGGTCGGCGCGCACCGCAACGCCAAGCACGCGACCGGTATCGGCGCAGAGGCCGGAAGGGACATCCACCGCGAGCACCGGCAGGTGGCTGGCATTGATGCAATGGATGGCCTCGGCATAAGGCTCGCGAACCTCACCGACGAGTCCGGTTCCCAGCAACGCATCCACCACGACGCCCTGGAGGTCCGCCGTCTCGTCCCACGGCAGGATGGGCACACCGGCGCTCAGCGCCTCATCCCGCGCCAGCGCGGCGTCGCCTTCAAGTGCAGCAGCATCACCCACGGCCAGCACCTGGGCGCGCCACCCCGCGCGCAAGGCCAGCGCAGCGATCAGGTAACCATCCCCAGCGTTATTGCCACGGCCGGCCAGCACCGTCAGTTCGCCGACGTTCGGCCAGCGGCGACGCAGGGCACGCCAGGCGGCATGGGCGGCACGCTGCATCAACTCGAACCCCGGCGTACCGGCGGCGATCAGGCGTGCATCCAGCTCGCGCACCTGGGCAGATGAATAGAGGGCGAGCGGCAGGTCATCGATTGGGTCGGGCATGCGATTCGGTGTTCAGGGCTAGGTCTGGCAGAATTATACGCACCTCGATTCCGGTTTCCCTCCAGCATGTCCCTAACTCCCGAACAACTCGCCGACCTCGCGCAGTCCATCAAGGACTGGGGACGCGAACTCGGCTTCCAGCAAGTGGGCATCACCGGGGTGGAGCTGGGCGAGCACGAGGCGCACCTGCAGCGCTGGCTGGACGCGGGCTACCAGGGCGAGATGGATTACATGGCCGCCCACGGCAGCAAGCGCTCCCACCCGGACGAACTGGTCCCCGGCACGCTGCGGGTGGTCTCTCTGCGCATGGACTACCTGCCCGGTGACACACGCATGGCGCAGGTACTGGGGCAGCCGGAGAAGGCCTACGTCTCGCGCTACGCGCTGGGCCGCGACTACCACAAGCTGATCCGCAAGCGCCTGCAGCAACTGGCCGAGCGGGTCCAGCAGGCCATCGGCCCCTTCGGCTATCGCGCCTTCGTCGACAGCGCACCGGTACTGGAGAAGGCCATCGCCGAACAGGCGGGCCTCGGCTGGATCGGCAAGAACACCCTGGTGCTCAACCGCAAGGCCGGCAGCTACTTCTTCCTCGGCGAACTCTTCGTCGACATGCCGCTGCCGGTGGATGCACCCCACGGCAGCGAACACTGCGGGCGCTGCTCGGCGTGCATGGACATCTGCCCCACCGCCGCCTTCGTCGCGCCCTACCAGCTGGACGCGCGGCGCTGCATCTCCTACCTGACCATCGAGCTCAAGGGTTCGATCCCGGAAGAGCTGCGCCCGCTGATCGGTAATCGCGTGTTCGGTTGCGATGATTGCCAGATGGTCTGCCCCTGGAACCGCTTCGCCCGCCCCACCGACCAGGGCGACTTCCAGCCCCGCCACGGCCTGGACAATGCGGCCCTGGCGGAGCTGTTCGGCTGGAACGAGGAGGAGTTCCTTGCCCGCACCGAAGGCTCGCCGCTACGCCGCGCCGGCTACGAGCGCTGGCTGCGCAACCTGGCGGTCGGCCTGGGCAACGCCCCCTCGACCATCCCGGTGCTGGAGGCCCTGCGTGCCAGGCGCGAGTACCCCTCGGAGCTGGTGCGCGAACACGTGGAGTGGGCCCTCGCCCGACACCAGGCAGCCTGAAACGGCTCAGACCTTGATGAAGTGCTCACGGTAGTGACGCAGCTCGGCGATGGAGTCGCGGATGTCGTCCAGGGCCAGGTGGGTGCTGCTTTTCTTGAAGCCGTCACGCACATGGGGCGCCCAGCGCGCGGCCAGTTCCTTGAGGGTGGAGACGTCCAGGTTGCGGTAGTGGAAGTAGCCCTCCAGCTTGGGCATGTGGCGATAGAGGAAGCGGCGGTCCTGGCAGATGCTGTTGCCGCAGATCGGTGACTTGCCCTTCGGCACCCATTGCTCCAGGAAGGCCAGGGTCTGCGCCTCGGCTTCAGCGGCGCTGATGCGGCTTTCGCGCACGCGCTGGGTCAGGCCGCTCTGGCCGTGCTGGCGGGTGTTCCACTCGTCCATGCCGGCGAGGATCTCGTCGCTCTGGTGCACGGCGATGGTCGGGCCTTCGGCGAGCACGTTGAGGTCGCTGTCGGTGACGATGGTGGCCATTTCGATGATGACGTCGTTGTCGGGATCGAGGCCGGTCATTTCCAGGTCGATCCAGATCAGGTTCTGTGCGTTCTGCATGTTCGCTCTCCAAGGCAAGGCGCGCATTCTAGCTTAGAGCCCGGTCCGCCGGGCTGCCCGTGCTAAACTCGCCGCCGTTTTCAATCAGTGGAAGTTCCATGGCCAAACGCCACCTCAGCCGCCGGCAAAGCTGGCGCATCGAGAAGATCCAGGAAGAGCGCGCCGCCCGTGCGGCCAAGCGCGAATCACGCGCGCTCGACGAGCTGGAAGGCGGCGATCTCGGCCCCGAACAGACCGGCCTGGTGATCGCCCACTTCGGCGTGCAGGTCGAGGTCGAGGCGCTGGAAGGCGAGATCGCCGGCCAGGTATTCCGCTGCCACCTGCGTGCCAACCTGCCAGCGCTGGTTACCGGCGATCGCGTGGTCTGGCGCTCGGGCAACCAGGGCAGCGGCGTGATCGTCGCGCAATTGCCGCGTACCAGCGAGCTGTGCCGCCCGGACATGCGCGGCCTGCTCAAGCCGGTGGCGGCCAACGTCGACCTGATCGTCATCGTCTTCGCCCCCCTGCCCCACCCACACGCCAACCTCATCGACCGCTACCTGGTGGCCGCCGAGCATGCCGGCATCCAGCCGCTGCTGCTGCTGAACAAGGCCGACCTGGTGGACGAGGACAACAGCGCGATGCTCGACTCGCTGCTGGGCGTCTATCGACAGCTGGGTTACCCGCTGCTGGAAGTCTCGGCACACGGTGGCGGCGGGATGCAGGACCTGCAGACGCGCCTCGACGGCCACGTCAGCGTGTTCGTCGGCCAGTCCGGCGTCGGCAAATCGTCCCTGGTCAACAGCCTGCTGCCCGGCGTCGACACCCGCGTCGGCCCGCTCTCCGAGCTGACCGGCAAGGGCACCCACACCACCACCACCGCGCGGCTGTTCCATTTCCCCGGTGGCGGCGAGCTGATCGACTCCCCCGGCATCCGCGAATTCGGCCTTGGCCACGTCAGCCGCCACGATGTGGAAGCCGGCTTCATCGAGTTCCGCGACCTGCTCGGCACCTGCCGCTTCCGCGACTGCAAGCACGACCGCGAGCCCGGCTGCGCCCTGCTCAAGGCGCTGGAGGACGGCCGCGTGCAGCCCCAGCGCATGTCGAGCTACCGGCACATCCTCGAAAGCCTGCCGGAACCCGAGTACTGACAGGCGCCGCCAACGAAAAGGCCACGCAATCGCGTGGCCTTTTTCATTCGGGTCGGGCTGCCGTCAGGGCTGTTTGTTCTCGTCCATCTTCAGCACGCCGTCCTCGAAGATGTTCAGCTTCTGCTGCAGTTCCTGGGGTTGCAGCGGCGCGGCGGCGCCCGGCGGCGTGGCCTGGGTTCCCGAAGCCGCGCCCGGGATGGCCGGCTGAGTGCCGCTGGCAGGCGTAGCCGGCGGCGCACCCTCTTCAGCGGGTGCGTTCTGATCGCCATGGGAGCCTTCGATATCGCGCTGGGCCTTCTTGGTCAGCACGATGATATCGATGCGCCGGTTGACCGGGTTGAAGGGGTCCTCGCGATCGAACAGCGCCGAGGAGGCGTAGCCCACCACCCGCGCGACCTGATCATCGGGGTAACCGCCTGCGACCAGGGTTCGACGGGCGGCGTTGGCGCGGCCGGCGGAAAGCTCCCAGTTGCCGAATTCGCCGGCCCCGGCGAAGGGCTTGGCATCGGTGTGGCCGCTGATGCTGATCTTGTTCGGCACGGCCTTGATGGTCTCGGCCATGATCAGCAGGATGTCTTCGAAATAGGGCTGCAGGCGCGCGCTACCGAGGTCGAACATGGGCCTGTTGGCGGCATCCATGATCTGGATGCGCAAGCCATCCTGGGTGATCTCGAACAGGATCTGATCCTTGAATTTGCGCAGCTCGGGGTTCTCGTCGACCTTGTTCTGCAGCTCCTGCAGCAGCATCTCGAGGCGTTCCTTCTCGATCTGGTCGGCCAGGGTTTCCACCTGCTTGGCGTCGACCTGCTTGTTGGTCGAGTCGATCGCCGCCTCCTGGGCGTCAGGGGCGTCCTTCAGCTCGGGGTTGAGCGTACGGTCCGGCGCCGGCGTCGGCGTACCGCCGAGATCGATCACATAGGGGCTGGCGCTTTCGGTGAAACCGATGGGGTCCTGGAAGTAGCCGGAAATGGCCTTCTTCTGCTCGGGCGTGGCCGAGGACATCAGCCAGAGCACCAGGAAGAACGCCATCATCGCAGTGGCGAAGTCGGCGAAGGCGATCTTCCAGGCACCGCCGTGGTGCCCAGCGGCGATCTTCTTGACCCGCTTGACGATGATCGGCTGGTTGTTGTCCATGGCTCAGTCCCGGTCAGCTACCGCGAACGGCCTGCTCGAGCTCGCTGAAGCTCGGGCGATGGGCGGGGAACAGGACCTTGCGCCCGAACTCCACCGCCAGCGACGGCGGCATCCCGGAGGCCGAAGCGACCAGGCAGGCCTTGATGGCTTCGTAGACGTTGAGTTCTTCCTTGGCGTCGTGCTCCAGGCAGACGGCCAGGGGACCGAAGAAGCCGTAGGCCGCGAGAATACCGAGGAAAGTACCCACCAGGGCCGCGCCCACGTGCTGCCCCAGCGCGGATTGCTCGACCTGGCCGAGCAGCGCCATGGTCACCACGATACCCAGTACCGCCGCGACGATACCGAAGCCCGGCAAGCCATCGGCGATGCGGGTAACGGCGTGGGAGGGGTGTTCCAGTTCTTCCTTCAGGCTGTTCAGCTCCATGTCGAACAGGCCTTCGAGTTCATGGGGTGCCATGTTGCCGGAGGACATGATGCGCAAGTAGTCGCTGATGTACGCGACCATCCCGGCATCCTTGAGGATGCCAGGGTACTTGCTGAAGATCGGGCTGGCGGCCGGGTCTTCGATATCGGCCTCGATGGCCATCATCCCTTCGCGGCGGCTCTTGTTGAGAATCTCGTAGAGCAGGCGCAGCACTTCCAGGTAGAAGGCATGGGTGAAGCGCGAGCCGAACATCTTCAGCGACTTTTTCAGCACGTGCATGAAGGTGCTGCCCGGGTTGGCCTGGAGGAAGGCCCCGAGCGCCGCGCCGCCGATGATCAACACCTCGAAAGGCTGTATCAGGGCACCGATCTTGCCGTGGGAAAGGACATATCCGCCGAGAACGGTGGCGAATACGACGATGATGCCGATTATTTTTGCCATAAAGTGAGACTTGAAGGGTCAGTAATAGGGTTATGAAAACAACCCTTCTAATTATCGGAACTTATGCGCCAGACTATAGCCAGTTAAGGCGAAAAGCCAGTTTGGCTCAAACCTCATGAAGACGCAGATGCCCCTACCCAGCAGCCTCGACGCCTGGATCAAACAACTCGATGGCGTCCGCCTCCCGATTCCGGCGGAAAGCCATGAACGGGTGCGCCGCGCCTTGGGCGACAGCCGCCGTTCGATGCGCGAGATCGCTGACCTGATTCAGGATAGTCCCGGCCTGGCACTGAGCATCATGCGTGAGGCGAACCGCGCCGGCTCCGCCCTCGACAGCCCGGCGGAAAGCCTGGAAGTGGCACTGACCCGCCTCGGCCTGAAGCGCTCGGAAGAGCTGCTCAACCGCCTGCCCGCCGTCAATGAAGCCGATATCCCTCTGGCACTGCGCCAACTGCAACTGATCAGCCAGCACGCCTCGCAACAGGCCAGTGGCCTGTTCGCGGCCCGTCTGGCGCGCCTGTGGCAGGAAATCCACTGGAACAGCCTGCTGTTCCTGTCCCCGCTATGGCCGTTGCTGGCCCTGCACCCGCAGCTGTTCGCCGCCTGGGAAACCCGCGTTATCGTCCGTGGTGAGCCGGCACGCAAGGTGGAGCTCGAACTGCTCGGCGTGCCACTGCTGCGCCTGTGTCAGGCCCTGGCCGAGCACTGGAAGCTGCCGGACTGGATCACCTACGGCTACCGCCTGCTCAACGCCGACCGGCGCATGCTGGTGAAGGCCCTGCACATCGCCCGTGACAACGAACATCCCCTGCACCAGCAGCAGATGCTCGATGCCGACCCGGCCCTGCGCCGCTGGCTCACCCAGCCGGGCAATACGGTATTGCTGGCCAACGGGCTGGCGGTCTCCGCCCACGACTCCTGGGCCTGCGACCACAGCCTGCGCTGGCAGCGCCTCACCGGCCTCTACATGCAACTGCCGCTGACCGAGCTGCAGCAGCTGATCCACCAGCACGCTGCCGACAGCGCCCGCAAGCACGCGCGCAGCGACCTCTGGCACCCGGCCCAGGCGTTGATCTGGCCCTGGGATTGCAGCCGCTGGCCGACCGAGGAAGTGAAGCCGACTCCGCCTCCCGCCGCCGCACTCAGCGAATGGCGCCAGCATTGCAGCCAACTGCTGAAGGAACCCAGCCCCTTCGCCAACATCGTCCAGCTCACCGGCTGTGCCCGCGACGCCCTCACGGCCTGCGGCATGCGCCGCTGCCTGATCCTGCTCACCGACCGCACCCAGAGCCGGCTGGCGGTGCAGCAAAGCGCCGGGCTGCCCAAGGAAGCGGCCGGCCTGCAGCTGGACCCGGCCCAGAGCCAGGTGCTGCGCCGCCTGCTCGCGCAACCCGGCCAACTGCGCCTGACGCCGGAGAACGCCGCGCAGTACTCGGCGCTGATACCCGGCAACCTCAAGGCACTGTTCCCGGCCGACCACGTGCTGCTGCGCTCCATCCCTGCCAACGGTCGCGTCGCCCTGCTGCTGATCGCCGACCAGGGCGGCCAACCCTTCGCCGACGTCAGCCTCCAGGCCTTCGGAAAGACCGTGCAATGCATCGAGCGCGCCCTGGCCAGCTTTGCCACGCGCGGGCGCTGACCTTTCCGCTACAATCCGCCTCTTCCATTCTCTTCCGGAGTGTTCAATGTCCGCCTTTTCCGGCCTGCCACTGGTCATCGAACCGGCCGACCTGGCCGCTCGACTCGATGCGCCCGACCTGATCCTGGTGGACCTGACCAGCGCCGCGCGCTACGCCGAAGGCCACATTCCCGGCGCCCGCTTCGTCGACCCCAAGCGCACCCAGCTCGGCCAGGCACCGGCTCCCGGCCTGCTGCCCGCCAAGGTTGATCTCGAAACCCTGTTCGGCGAACTGGGCCAGCGCAGTGACGCCACCTATGTGGTCTATGACGACGAGGGCGGTGGCTGGGCCGGGCGCTTCATCTGGCTGCTGGATGTGATCGGCCACGGCCGCTATCACTACCTGAACGGTGGCCTGCACGCCTGGCTGGCCGATGGCCGCGCCACCGCGACCGAGACTCCAGCCCCGGCTGGCGGCCCGCTGCCGCTGGTGATCCATGACGAGCCCACCGCCACCCGCGAGTACCTGCAGAGCCGCCTCGGCGCCGCCGACCTGGCCATCTGGGACGCGCGCGGCCCCGGAGAGTACGCCGGCACCAAGGTGCTGGCAGCCAAGGGCGGGCACATCCCCGGCGCGGTGAACTTCGAATGGACCGCCGGCATGGACCCTCAGCGCGCATTACGCATCCGCGAAGACATCGCCGAGATCCTGCAATCGCTCGGCATCACCCCGGACAAGGAAATCGTTACCCACTGCCAGACCCACCACCGCTCCGGCTTCACCTACCTGGTGGCCAAGGCGCTGGGCTACCCCCGCGTCAAGGGCTACGCCGGCTCCTGGTCGGAGTGGGGCAACCACCCGGATACCCCTGTCGAGGCTTGAGCCTCCGGTAAACAAGGAACACCCATGAAAGAACGCCTGTTCATCATCAGCCAATACCTGCTGCCTCATCACCTGCTCTCGCGCCTGGCCGGCTGCGTGGCGGAGTGTCGCGTGCGCTGGTTCAAGAACGCCTTCACCGCCTGGTTCGCCCGCCGCTACCAGGTGAATATGAACGAAGCCCTGGTCGAGGACCTCACCGCCTACGAGCACTTCAACGCCTTCTTCACCCGCGCCCTGAAAGACGGTGCGCGCCCGCTCGACCCGACGCCCGGCGCCATCCTCTGCCCGGCAGACGGTGCGGTCAGCCAGCTCGGCCCCATCGAGCACGGTCGTATCTTCCAGGCCAAGGGCCACAGCTTCAGCGTGCTGGAACTGCTGGGCGGTGACGCCGAGCGCGCCGCCCCCTTCATGGGCGGTGACTTCGCCACCATCTACCTGTCGCCCCGCGACTACCACCGCGTGCACGCCCCCTTGGGCGGCACCCTGCGTGAAATGGTCTACGTGCCCGGCCGCCTGTTCTCGGTGAACCAGAGCACCGCCGAGAACGTGCCCGAACTCTTCGCCCGCAACGAGCGCGTGGTCTGCCTGTTCGACACCGAGCGCGGCCCGATGGCCGTGGTACTGGTGGGCGCGATGATCGTCGCCTCCATCGAGACCGTCTGGGCCGGCCTGGTAACGCCGCCCAAGCGCGAGCTGAAGACCTTCCGCTACGACGAAGCCGCACGTGCGCCGATCACCCTGGAGAAAGGCGCCGAGCTGGGCCGCTTCAAGCTGGGCTCCACCGCCATCGTGCTCTTCGGCCCGCAGCAGATCCGCTGGGCCGAAGGCCTTGCCGCCGGCAGCGCGGTGAGCATGGGCGAACTGCTGGCACAGCCCGCACAGGCCTGATAAACCGGGCGGGCCGGGTTGAACGCAAGGCTGCGACCGAATGTCCAACCTTGCAGTGCAGCCGCCCGGCTCGCCGTCCATTCCGTAGCAGCACTTTGCCACACCAGCCCCGCGATGGGCTGCGGGCCGCAAGGGATGCTGCTAGAGTGCGAGTGAAATTTCCGCACGTCTTGCCCGCTGCAGTTGGAGTATTCGAGCTACATGGACAAACAGAGTCCCCACCTGTTATTGCGTGTTCCTACTCCGAACAAGCAGAGCCTGTCCTTCTGCGACGCCTCCCCGCGTGATCTGAAACGCTGGATCTCCGGACTGCCCAAAGCCAACCTCGGCGAGACCGCGCGCCAGCTCTACCAGGCCTTGGTGGAACTCAACCAACTCGTCACCGCCAGCGACAACCGCCTGCAGTTGCTCGAACTGCTGCGCCCCGAGGTCTACTACGTCTGCCAGCACCTGGAGCGCCACTTCCTCAACCAGGCCATCGTCCTCGACGAGCGCCCGCGCAAGGTCGCCAACCTCTGCCAGGCCCTGCAGAACCACCTGTCCATCGGCTACAAGCAGATCGTCGCCCAGGAATCGTCCCGCCAGTCCAAGGAAGGCGCGCAACTGCTGACCATCGCCCTGCAACGGGCCATGCACAGCCTCAACGGCGCGCTGATCCGCGCCAGCCAGCTGTACTGCCCCGTGCCCGAAGGCCTGTGGCTGGAGCTGCATCAGCTCTACCAGATCGCCGTATCCCGCCAGGTCCAGCGCGCCATCATTCGCGACAACCTGGCCCGTCACACCGAAGGCCTGAGCGTCGAGCAGACTTACCTCGTGGCCCTGCTGCTAGGCTGCTCGCGCTGCAACCAGATGCGCCAGAACAACATCGCTCGCCTCGCCGAAGTACTGGAGCCCTGGAGTGGCCTGGTAAGGCTGCAGCGCGGCAACGAGCCATCGACGCTGTTCGCCGTTGCCACCCAGGTAGATGGCCCGCCGAGGTACAAGTCGCTGTTCCAGGACAGCGAGCTGCCCAATCTGCTGGGCATCGATCCGCTGCCCCTGGTGGACGCGATCAAGGAATACCTGCTACTGCCCAACGAGAACCGCGACAAGGCACGTCTGCAGGTTCCCGATGGCATCACCCTGGACTTGCTGCAACACCTGAGCTCCGCCTGGGGCGACATTTCCGAGCGCACCTTCCAGCGCAACCCGGGCCGCGGCACCCTGACCCTGTGCATCGGCATGAGCGCCCTGCACTTCTTCATCTCCGGCAGCAAGCCGTTCAGTGAAATCCTCAAGCTTCCGGTCGAGGTCGGCCAGGCGGTGTTCAAACCGATCAACAAGGACGAGGGCGATATCTGGGGCAACGCCTTCGACGCCCAGCCCAACCAGAACTGGGAAGCCGGCCTGCCCTACGAAGAGATCCAATACAGCAAGCCCGTGGTCAGTGGCGACACCTCGCCGCAGCACGCTGCCGCCGCGCCCAGCGCGGAGAGCTACCCGACCTTCGCCCTCACCATCGTCAACCACAGTCCGGGCGGTTACTGCCTGAGCTGGCCCAAGGAAGTCCCCAGCCAGTTGCAGGCCGGAGAACTCCTGGGCATCCAGGACGCCCCCGGCCAAGGCTGGAGCGTTGCCGTGGTGCGCTGGATCCGCCAGGTCCGCGGTGGCGGCACGCAGATGGGCATCGAACTGATCGCCCCCCACGCCCAGGCCTGTGGCCTGCAACTGCTGCGCAAGGCCGACCAGCACAGCCATTACCTGCGCGCACTGCTGCTGCCGGAAATCAGCGCCATCTCGCGCCCGGCCACCCTGATCACCCCGCGCCTGCCCTTCCAGGAAGGCAACAAGGTACAGATCAACATCCATGGCAAGGAACGTCGCGCCGTGCTCACCAGTCGCCAGACCACCACCGGCAGTTTCAACCAGTTCGAATACCGCGCGTTCGAGCAGGAAAGCGAGAATCCCGGGAAGCCCGTCACAGCTTCCAGCGAGCGAAGCGCTGCCGGGGAGGAAGATTTTGACTCCCTCTGGAAGTCGCTGTAGATTCCCGTGCCATCACCATTTGTCGCCTATTAGCGCCCGTTCGGCGCGGTCTAAGCACACGCCATGGCAATCGAAAAGAAAACCATCCGTCTGCTGATCCTGGAAGACTCGCAGAACGAAGCCGAGCGCCTGGTCAGCCTGTTTCGCAACTCGGGTCGCGCGACCCGCGTGCATCGCCTGGTCTCCAGCGATGACCTCGCCGAGGTCCTCCAGCAGAGCTGGGACCTGCTCATCGCCGCCCCCGAGAGTGACAACCTCTCCCCTGGCGAAGCCCTCAACGCCATCCGCCGCCAGGCCAAGGACATTCCCTTCATCCAATTGGTGACGGAGAACGACTCGGACCTGATCACCGAGGCGCTGGCCCTCGGCGCCCAGGACGCCCTGCCCCAGGGCGAGGACGAGCGCCTGGTGCTGGTCGCCAACCGCGAACTGGCCAACCTCGAAGAACGCCGCTCCCGCCGCGCCGCCGAAGTGAGCCTGCGCGAAGCCGAGAAACGCTGCCAGTTGCTGCTGGACAGCTCGGTGGACGCCATCACCTACGTCCACGACGGCATGCACATCTACGCCAACCGCGCCTATGTCGAGATGTTCGGCTACGAGGATGCGGAAGAGCTGGAAGGCATGCCGATGATCGACCTGATCGCCAGTTGCGACCAAGTGGTGTTCAAGGACTTCCTCAAGAACTACCGCAGTGGCGACGGCAGCGCCGAGCTGACCTGCTCGGGCGCCAAGGTCGACGGCCAGAGCTTCCAGGCCCGCATGAGCTTCTCCCCCGCCACCTATGACGGCGAGCCGTGCATCCAGGTGGTGATCCGCGCGGAAACGGCCAGCGCCGAGCTGGAAGAGAAGCTGCGCGAGATCAGCAGCCAGGACCTGGTCACCGGCCTGTACAACCGCAACCACTTCAGCGAGCTGATGGACGCCGCCGCCGACCGCGCGGTGAATGCCGGCCAGCCCGCCTCCCTCGCCTACATCCGCGTCGACCGCTACTCCGGCCTGCAGGCGGACGTCGGCATCGCCGGCAGCGACCTGCTGCTCACCGACCTGGCCAACCTGCTGCGCGCCCACTTCCCGGCCGACGCGCAATTGGCGCGCTTCGGTGACGACGTGTTCAGCGTGCTGCAGCCGGGCATCACCCCGGAACAGGCCCGCGAAGGCCTGGGTACGCTGCTGAAGAAGGTCGAAGGCCACCTGTTCGACGTCAGCGGCCGCACCGTGCAGTTCAGCCTGTCCATCGGTGTCGCCGGCCTCAACGAAACCACGCCCAAGGCCCAGGAAGTGATCGATCGCGCCCATCGCTGCGCGGACGAGATCACCGACGGCAATGAAGTGCGCCTGTACAACCCGGCCAGCGAACTGGCCGCCGCCGCCAACCGCGGCAGCCTGGTGGCCATGGTCCAGCAGGCCCTGGAGAACAACAGCTTCCGCCTGCTGTTCCAGCCGATCATCAGCCTGCGCGGCGACAACTTCGAGCACTACGAAGTCCTCCTGCGCCTGCTCAGCCCCCAGGGCGAAGAAGTACCGCCGGCCGACTTCCTCGGCGCGGCACGGGAAGCCGGGCTGGCCGAGAAGATCGACCGCTGGGTGATCCTCAACTCCATCAAGCTGCTGTCCGAGCACCGCTCCAAGGGCCACAGCACGCGCCTGTTCGTGCACCTGTCCGGCGTCAGCCTGCAGGACCAGACCCTGCTGCCATGGCTCAGCGTCGCCCTCAAGGCCGCACGCCTGCCGTCCGATGCGCTGATCTTCCAGTTCAGCGAGCCGGACGCCATCGCCTACCTGAAGCAGGCCAAGGCCCTGACCCAAGGCCTCGCCGAGCTGCACTGCCAGGTCGCCCTGAGCCAGTTCGGCTGCGCGCTCAACCCGTTCAACACGCTCAAGCACCTGAACATCGACTTCGTGAAAGTGGATGGCTCCTTCACCCAGGACCTGAGCAAGGCGGAAAGCCAGGAAGCGCTGAAGACCCTGCTCGCCAGCCTGCACTCCCAGGCCAAGCTGACCATCGTGCCCTATGTCGAGAGCGCCAGCGTCCTGGCCACCCTCTGGCAGGCCGGGGTCAACTACATCCAGGGTTACTACCTGCAGGGCCCGAGCCAGTCGATGGACTACGACTTCTCGTCCGGCGACGAATAAGCCGCCTTTCCAACCGCCCAAAGAAAAAGCCGCCCTCGGGCGGCTTTCTCGTTCAAGCGTCACTCACTCCAGGCCGTCGCGGTCGCGGAAGCCCAGCAGGTAGAGGATGCCATCCAGCCCCAGGGTGGAAATGGCCTGCTTGGCCGACTGCTTGACCAGCGGCTTGGCACGGAAGGCCACGCCCAGGCCGGCCAGGGCCAGCATCGGCAGGTCGTTGGCACCGTCGCCCACGGCGATGGTCTGCTCCAGGCGCAGCCCTTCCTTCTCCGCCAGCTCACGCAGCAGGTCGGCCTTGCGCTGGGCGTCGACGATCGGCTCGACGGCCACGCCGGTGAGCTTGCCGTCTTCGATCTGCAGTTCGTTGGCGAATACGTAGTCGATGCCCAGTTTGGCCTGCAGCTGCTTGGCGAAGTAGCTGAAGCCACCGGAGAGAATCGCGGTCTTGTAGCCAAGGCGTTTGAGCTCGGCGAACAGGGTCTCGGCACCTTCGGTCAGGCGCAGCGAGGCACCGATCTCTTCCAGCACGTCCTCGGAGAGGCCCTTGAGCAGCGCCAGGCGCTCCTTGAAGCTGGCGCGGAAATCCAGTTCGCCGCGCATGGTGCGCTCGGTGATCTCGGCCACCTGCTCGCCGACGCCAGCGGCCTTGGCCAGCTCGTCGATCACTTCGGCTTCGATCAGCGTGGAATCCATGTCGAACACCGCCAGGCGACGGTTGCGGCGGAACACCGAGTCGCGCTGGAAGGCGATGTCGACGTTCAGCTCCTGGGCCACACTGAGGAACTCGGCGCGCAGCGCCACCGGGTCGGCCGGCTCGCCGCGCACGGAAAACTCGATGCAGCCCTTGCCCTGGCTCGCCGGCATGTCCAGCGGCATGCGCCCGGACAGGCGATCGATATGGTCGATGTTCAGGCCGTACTTGGCGGTGATGGCACTCACGCGCTGCAGCTGCTCGGCAGTGACCTTGCGGGTCAGCAGGGTCACCATGTGCCGGGGCTTGCCCTGGCCACCGACCCACACCTGGTAGTCCGCCTCGGAAACCGGGGTGAAACGCACCTGCTGGTCCAGCTTGTAAGCGGTGAAGAGCACGTCCTTGAGCACGGAGGAGGCCTGCTCGGTGCCGGGAATTTCCACCAGGATGCCGAACGACAGCGTGTCGTGGATGACCGCCTGGCCGATATCGAGGATGTTCACCCCGCCCTGTGCGAGTACGCCGGTAATCGCGGCGGTCAGGCCGGGACGGTCTTCCCCGGTGATGTTGATCAGGACTATTTCGCGCAAGGCGCACCTCCCGCAGTGGAAAAGGCGCACATTCTACCCACTTTCACGGTCTGACGAGCATGCCGGGCGCTTTGCCCTGCTAGGGGGCGCCGTTATACTGCGCCACAATTCCGTCCGAGAAGAGCCGAGCTCTGTGAACCGGCCTACGCCCGTCAAACCCGACAACTTCTTCCTGCTGATCTTCCACGCCCTGCGCCAGCGCCGTGTGCCGATCGCCTTGCGCATCGCCAGCCACAGCCTCCTGCTCGTAGCCCTGGCCCTGGTGATCTACGCCTGGGTGATGGGCATGCAGTTCAAGCAGGCGATGCAGCAGCAAGCCGACGCCCTGGGCCAGAGCCTGACCGCGCAGACCGCCGCTTCCGCCACCGAGCTGCTGGTGTCCAACGACATCCTTAGCCTCAACGTGCTGCTCAACAATCTGGTGAAGAACCCCCTGGTGGCCCATGCGGCCATCTACAGCGTGGACAACCGCATCCTTGCCGAGGCCGGCTCGCGCCCGAAGCAGGGCCTGCTCGGTGAGGTCGAGGGCCTGTACTCCACGCCCATCACCTTCCAGGAAGTGATAGCCGGGCACCTGCGCCTGAGCCTGGACATGCAGCAGTTCCAGCAGCCCATGACCATCAGCCTGCAAAGCATGGGCCTGCTCAGCCTCATCCTCCTGGCTCTGGCGCTGTCCCTCAGCCTGCGCCTCGGCCGGCACATCTCCACGCCGCTGCTGCAACTGCGGGTGTGGCTGCGTGACCCGGACGACCCCGCGCCCGGCGCTGGCCGCCAGGACGAAATCGGCGACCTCGCCCGCCAGCTGCAGGCACGCCTGGTGCCGGAGAAGCCCGAACCCGAGCCGGAACCCGAGATCGAAGAACAGTACCTGGACGAGGAAGAAGACTTCCCCGAAGAGCAGGACGACGAGCCGGCCTTCGAGATCCGCGACCTGCGCGATGACAGCTACGACAGCGACGCCGTCGAGGAAGAGCGCCCCAGCCGCCTGTTCACCCCCGACGAGGACGATCCCTTCGCCGACCTGCGTCCGCGCGAGGAAGCACCACCCGCCGTAGTGGCTCCAGAGCCGGAAGCCGTACCCGAAGCGCGCGACGAGCTGCATCGCAGCGCCGTGCTGGCCGTCCAGCTGGGCGCCCAGGACCAGCTGCGCCGCCTGCCCCGCACCCGCCTGCTGGACCTGCTGCAACGCTACCGTGACTGCCTCGACCAGGCCGCCCAGCTCTATCAGAGCGAACTGCACACCCTCAACGATGGCAGCAGTCTGATGCTGTTCCACAGCGCGGACAGCGGTGAGGACCACCTGACCCACGCGCTCTGCTGCGGCGAGCTGCTGCGTGCCCTCGGCCACGCCCTGCAGATCGAAGTGGCCGACAGTGGCATCACCTTGCAGCTGCAGCTCGGCCTGACCCTCGGCGACAGCCTCGCCGGCCTCGGCCAGGGCGACCTGCTGCTGGATGACACCACCCAGAACGCCCTGGCGTTGAGCCAGCACAGCCGCAACCTGCTGCTGGTGGAACGCGCCATCGCCGACGACGGCCTGGTGCGCCAGCGTGCCCGCGTACGCCCCATCGCCAGCCCGGAAGGCGCCTGCTGCGTCGAACGCCTGCTGGACCCCTACCCCTCGTTGCTGGAACGCCAGCTGGCCCGCATGCACGACGCCGGGCGCCGCTGAGCCCCCGGCGCCAAGGAAGGCGCCATGACCACCCTGATCACCCATCCCCTGCCCGTCCTCGCGGTGGGCATCGCCCTCGGCAGCCGCGTGATCCCGCCGCGCCTGCTCCTGGCCGGGCTGTTCTTCGCCTGCCTGCCGGACGCCGACGTCGCCGCCTTCAAGCTGGGCATCGCCTACGCCGACGCCTTCGGCCACAGGGGCTTCAGCCATTCACTGCTGTTCGCCGGCTGCTGCGCCCTGTTCGGCGCCCTGATCGCTCCGCTGCTGCGCTGCGGCCCGCTGAAGGCCGGCCTGTTCGTCGGGCTCTCGACCCTCAGCCACAGCCTGCTGGATGCCCTGACCGACGGCGGCCTGGGCGTGGCCTGGTTCTGGCCCTGGGACCTGCAGCGCTACTTCCTGCCCTGGCGTCCCATCGAGGTGTCGCCCTTCATCGGAGGTTTCTTCACCCAGCGCGGCCTGGATGTGCTGCTCTCCGAAGCCCGCTGGGTAGGCCTGCCCTGCCTGGTCCTGGCTCTTGGCGGCTTCGGCCTGCGACGCCTGTTCGGCAAGCGCCGGGCCGAGTGAACGCCAGGTCGATCGATAGAATTCGCAGCCCATGAAAAAGCCCGCATCAAGCGGGCTTTTTCGTGTATCTGCGGCGATCAGAAGCGGAACACTTCCACATCGGTGCGCACCGGGGCGGCCATGGGAATCTTCGGCGGCACAGGCTCACGGGCACGCGCCGGGGCGGCGGTGGCCTTGCGCGGCTCCTCGGCGGCAGCGGCAGGCTGGCCAGAGAGGGGCTTGACCGCACCGGCCAGTTGCTCGGCCAGTTGTTGCAGCAGTTGGCTCTGGGCCCGCACCTGATCAGCGGCGGTGCCGCTGTGGGGCTGTTCCAGGCGCACCAGACGGCTGTCACGCAGCTGACCGGCCTTGTCGAGCACGCGCCACTGGGCTTCCAGCACCGCAGGGCGCTGGGGGCCGGAATCGAGGCGACTGATGCTCAGCAGTACCTGGATCTCGGGCGTGAAGCCGGGGTTGGCAGGGGCCAGGACCAGACGCTGGCTGTCCAGGCGCCACGACAGCTGGCGCAGCAGCAACTGGTCGATATCACCGGCCAGACTGCCGGCCCAGCGGCCATCGGTGGAGGCAGTCAGGCTGCCATCGGGCTGGCGTTGCAGGAGGGTTTCGCGCTGCAGGTAGTCGGCAACCGAAACCGGCCCGAGCAGCACGGCCATGCCGGCGGACTGGTCCGGCAGTTCGGCGGTGCCGCTGTCGAGCTGGTACATGGGTACCGGCGCGTTGTGAACGCAACCGCCCAGGCCCAGAAGGCCGGTCAGCAGCGCTAACAAGGGAAGACGCTTCATCTTTCTCACCCAGGGCCGCCGCACGGCGACCCGCAGTCGGATTCATTGATGTTCGGGGCGCCCGCCACAACCGCGTTCGGCCCGAGGGGACATATCATCCGCCAATGTGGCGGATGACTCCAGCCTCGTGCGTCGAATGGCAGCCGACGAGCGGCAGGTGCAGGCTTAGGCCGGCACCTCGACCAGCAGCGCATCGACGCGCTGGAAGCCGCGTGGCAGCTTGTTGCCACGACGGCCACGCTCACCCTTGTAGTGCTCCAGGTCGTCGGCCTTGAGCGAAAGGGTGCGCTTGCCGGCCTGGAGCACCAGCGTAGCGCCGGCCGGCAAAACTGCCAGGTCGGTCAGGTATTCCTCGCGGCTTGCCACGCGATCACCGGGGATGCCGATGATCTTGTTGCCCTTGCCCTTGGCCAGCTGCGGCAGGTCGGCGACCTTGAACAGCAGCAGGCGACCTTCGGTGGTCACCGCTGCCAGCCAGTCTTCCTCTAGGCTGGTGAGCGGGCGCGGCGCGACCACTCGAGCACCGGCGGGCAGGCTGACCAGGGCCTTGCCGGCCTTGTTCTTGGCCTGCAGGTCCTCGCCCTTGACCACGAAGCCGTAGCCGGCGTCCGAGGCGATCACGTAGAGCGCATCGTCCTCGGGCAGCAGCACGCATTCGAAGGTCGCCCCCGGCGGCGGGGTCAGGCGGCCGGTGAGCGGCTCGCCCTGGCCACGGGCAGACGGCAGGGTATGGGCCGCCAGCGAGTAGCTGCGGCCAGTGGAGTCGATGAACACGGCGTACTGGTTGGAACGCCCCGGTGCGGCAACCTTGAAGCCATCACCGGCCTTATAGGACAGGCTGGTGGCGTCGATCTCGTGGCCCTTGGCGGAGCGGACCCAGCCCTTCTCCGACAGCACCACGGTGACCTTCTCGTTCGGCAGCAGGTCGTGCTCGGTCAGCGCCTTGGCTTCGGCGCGAGCGACGATGGGCGAGCGACGGTCGTCGCCGTACTTCTCGGCGTCCTCGAGGATTTCCTTGCGCACCAGCTTCTTCAGCTTGGCTTCGCTGCCCAGCAGGGCCAGCAGCTTGTCACGTTCCTTGGCCAGCTCTTCCTGCTCGCCACGGATCTGCATCTCTTCCAGGCGGGCCAGTTGGCGCAAGCGGGTCTCGAGGATGTATTCGGCCTGGATCTCGGTGAGGCCGAAGCGCTCCATCAGCACCGGCTTGGGCTGGTCCTCGGTACGGATGATGCGGATCACTTCATCGAGGTTGAGGAAGGCGATCAGGCGGCCTTCCAGCAGGTGCAGGCGATGCTCCACCTTGTCCAGGCGGAACTGCAGGCGCCGGCGCACGGTGCCGACGCGGAAGGTCAGCCACTCGGTGAGCAGGGTGCGCAGGTCCTTGACCTGGGGCCTGCCGTCCAGGCCGATGATGTTGATGTTCACCCGGTAGGTGGACTCAAGGTCGGTGCTGGCGAACAGGTGCTGCATCAGCGCTTCGTGATCGACACGGCTGTTGGTAGGGATGATCACGATGCGGCAGGGGTTCTCGTGATCGGACTCGTCACGCAAGTCGGCGATCTGCGGCGCCTTGGAAGGCTTGGCCTGCATCATCGCGGCGATCTGCTCCAGCACCTTGGCACCGGAGACCTGGTGCGGCAGCGCGGTGACGACGATGTCGCCATCCTCGATCTGGTACACGGCGCGCATGCGCACCGAGCCACGGCCGGTCTCGTAGATTTTCAACAGGTCGGCGCGCGGCGTGATGATCTCCGCCTCGGTCGGGTAGTCCGGCCCGGCAATGTGCTCGCACAGCTGCTCGATGGTGGCCTTGGGCTCGTCCAGCAGCTGCACGCAGGCGGCAGCGACCTCGCGCAGGTTGTGCGGCGGCACGTCGGTGGCCATGCCCACGGCGATGCCGGTGGTGCCGTTGAGCAGGATGTTCGGCAGGCGCGCCGGCAGCACCAGCGGCTCGTTCAGGGTGCCGTCGAAGTTCGGGCCCCAATCCACGGTGCCCTGGCCCAGCTCGCTGAGCAGCACTTCGGAATAGCGCGACAGCCGCGCCTCGGTATAACGCATGGCGGCGAAGGATTTGGGGTCGTCCGGCGCACCCCAGTTGCCCTGGCCATCCACCAGCGTGTAGCGGTAGCTGAAGGGCTGGGCCATCAGCAC
Source organism: Pseudomonas sp. PDM13 (assembly GCF_025685765.1). NCBI lineage: Bacteria > Pseudomonadati > Pseudomonadota > Gammaproteobacteria > Pseudomonadales > Pseudomonadaceae > Pseudomonas > Pseudomonas sp. PDM13. The sequence continues at coordinate 34,100 of NZ_JAOTQU010000028.1, forward strand.
CATGGCTTCGTAGCAGGCGGAGTCGCCATGGGGGTGGAACTTGCCAAGCACGTCGCCGACGGTACGCGCCGACTTCTTGTGCTTGGAGTCGGCATCCAGGCCCAGTTCGCTCATGGCATAGACGATGCGCCGCTGGACGGGCTTGAGGCCGTCGCCGATGTGCGGCAGGGCGCGGTCCATGATCACGTACATGGAATAGTTGAGATAAGCCTGTTCGGTGAATTCGGCGAGGGAGCGACGCTCCACGCCATCCAGGCTCAGATCGAGGGGTTCGCTCATGCGTGCCTCACGGTGACAGGTGTTGGCGCAGCACCAGGGTGCCGTCGCGCTGGGTGAATTCGAGTTGTTTGAGGGCGCTCATGCCGAGCAGCACCTCGTCGCCGTCCATGCCCGGGGCGATGATCGCGGGCACATCGGCGAGGACGATCTCCCCCAGCTGCAGCTCGCGCAGCCGGGTGCGATGACCGCTGCTGCGGCCATTCGCGGTGCTCAGGGTGATGGGTTCACCGGGCTCCAGGCCCAGTTCGCCGGCCAGGGCTTCGGGTACCGCCACGGCAGTGGCGCCGGTATCCAGCAGGAAGGTCACCTGCTGGCCGTCGATGCGCCCGTTCATCAGGTAGTGCCCCTGGCGGCTGCTGGCCAGACGCACTTCCACGAAGCCGTCGCCGCGTACCGACTCGGGCACCTGATTGGGGTTGCGCTGGCCATCTTCCCAGCGGCCGAAGAAGTGCGTGGCCAGGAGCATGGCGATGCCCCAGGCGAGGATCAGCATGACCCTCCCCGCGCGCTTGCCCGGCGCTTGTTCGCTCATGGCGCGTCCCAGCCTCCAGCGGGCTTGGCGAAACGCCAGACGATGGGCCGCTGCTCGCCATCGGCGCGGGCCATGCCGCCGTTGTCGAGAACGATCCAGGCACCGTCGGCGTCCACCCACAGCCCTTCCGCCAGGCCCCAATCGGCCTCGTAGCGACGGGGCGGGGTGAGCGCCTCGGCAGCGAAGGACCAGCAGCGCTCGACACTGCCCTTGGCCGGGTCGCGGCGGCAGATACGGTGGGCATGGCGCTCCAGGGTGAACAGCTTGCCCTTGTGCACGGCCAGGTCGGAGAAGTCCTTGGGCATCGGTACGGCGCGGCCCAGGTCGGGCGGCGGGATATCCTCGCCGGCCTCGCTGAACAGCACGCAACCGCCCGCGCATGCCCAGGTGGAGGGTTTCTTGTGCAGCACCATCAGGCCGCGGCGCTCACGCTCGGCCGCCAGCCACAGGCGCTCGCCGCTGGGGTCGATGGCAATGCCTTCCAGGAGCGCGTTGAAGTGCAGCAACATGCCGCTGGCGCGCGCCTGGCGTACCAGGCTTGCGGAAATGCGCAGCCACTCGGCGCTGCCCATGGCATTCACCTGCAGCACGGCGGCGTGGGCCTCGCTGACCAGGTAGCGATTGCCGGCGGCATCGCAGGTGATGCCTTCGAAATCCAGTTCGTTGCCACGCATCATGCTCATCGCCCAGGTGCGTGCACGCACGCCCCAGGGCAAACCGCTTTCGGGCGGCGGCGGCGCGGCGAAAAGCTCGGCCTCGGCATGCATCACGCCATCGACCGCCGTCAGGTGGAACAGGCGATCGTCGAGCCGGTCGGACACCACCAGCAGCTCCTTGCCGCAGAGCGCGATGCCGGAGAGGTTGCCTTCGGCGACACCCTCCACCGGGTACTCGGCACTGAGCTTGAGCTCCTCGATGGGCGCTGCGGCCCAGAGGGGCGAGACGACCAGCAGCAGGGCGAGAAGGAAACTCGCCTTCACACCAGGACCTCGGCCAGGTTGCCCTTGGATTCCAGCCAGGACTTGCGGTCACCGGCGCGTTTCTTCGCCAGCAGCATGTCCATGATTTCCGCGGTGGCCTCGACGTCTTCCAGGGTCAACTGCACCAGGCGCCGGGTGTTCGGGTCCATGGTGGTCTCGCGCAGTTGCGGCGGGTTCATTTCACCCAGCCCCTTGAATCGGGTGACCTGCGGCTTGCCGCGTTTCTTCTCCGCCACCAGGCGGTCGAGAATGCCGTCACGCTCGGCTTCATCCAGGGCGTAGTAGATTTCCTTGCCCAGGTCGATGCGGTACAGCGGCGGCATGGCGACGTAGACGTGGCCGGCATCCACCAGCGGGCGGAAGTGCTGGACGAACAGGGCACAGAGCAAGGTGGCGATGTGCAGGCCGTCGGAGTCGGCGTCGGCGAGGATGCAAATCTTGCCGTAGCGCAGCTGGCTCATGTCCTCGGCACCCGGGTCGACCCCGATGGCCACGGCGATGTTGTGCACTTCCTGGCTGGCCAGGACTTCGCTGCCGTCCACTTCCCAGGTGTTGAGGATCTTGCCGCGCAGCGGCAGGATCGCCTGGAATTCCTTGTCCCGCGCCTGCTTGGCCGAGCCGCCGGCGGAGTCACCCTCCACCAGGAACAGCTCCGAGCGCATCGGGTCCTGGCCGGCACAATCGGCCAGCTTGCCCGGCAATGCCGGGCCCTGGGTGATCTTCTTGCGCTCGACCTTCTTGCCCGCCTTGAGACGGCGGCCGGCGTTGCTGATGGCCAGCTCGGCCAGTTGCAGCCCCAGCTCCGGGTGGGCGTTGAGCCACAGGCTGAAGGCATCCTTGACCACGCCACCGACGAAGGCCGCAGCCTCGCGGGAGGACAGGCGCTCCTTGGTCTGGCCGGAGAACTGGGCGTCCTGCATCTTCATCGAGAGGACGAAGGCAATGCGCTCCCAGACGTCTTCCGGGGCCAGTTTCAGGCCACGGGGCAACAGGTTGCGGAACTCGCAGAACTCGCGCATGGCATCCAGCAGGCCCTGGCGCAAGCCATTGACGTGGGTGCCGCCCTGGGCCGTGGGGATCAGGTTGACGTAGCTTTCCTGGACGCTGTCGCCGCCTTCGGGCAGCCACAGCAGGGCCCAGTCCACCGCTTCCTTGTTACCCGCCAGGCTGCCGCAGAACGGCTCGGCCGGCAGGCGTTCGAATTCGCTGACGGCGTCCACCAGGTAGGAGCGCAGGCCGTCTTCGTAGTGCCACTCGATGCGTTCGCCGCTGGCCTTGTCCTCGAAGCTCACCAACAGGCCCGGGCAGAGCACGGCCTTGGCCTTGAGCACGTGCTTGAGGCGGCTGACGGAGAACTTGTGCGAATCGAAGTACTTGGCGTCGGGCCAGAAGTGCACGCTGGTGCCGGTGTTGCGCTTGCCGACGCTGCCGATCACTTCCAGGTCGCTGGACTTGAAGCCGTCGGCGAAGGTCATGCGGTATTCGCTGCCATCGCGCTTGACCCGCACCTCGACGAGGGTCGACAGGGCGTTCACCACCGAGATGCCCACGCCGTGCAGGCCGCCGGAGAACTGGTAGTTCTTGTTGGAGAACTTGCCGCCCGCGTGAAGCTTGGTGAGGATCAGCTCGACACCGGGCACGCCTTCTTCGGGGTGGATGTCCACCGGCATGCCACGGCCGTCGTCGATCACTTCCAGCGAGTTGTCCTCATGGAGGATCACCTGCACGCTCTTGGCGTGCCCGGCCAGCGCTTCGTCGACGCTGTTGTCGATGACTTCCTGGGCCAGGTGGTTGGGCCGGCTGGTGTCGGTGTACATGCCCGGGCGCTTGCGCACCGGGTCGAGGCCGGAAAGGACTTCGATGGCGTCTGCGTTGTAAGCGTTCTGCTGGGCCATGGGGTCTCTTCGTCAAAGGGTGGAAAAGTCGATATCACGCCATAACTGGGCGGGAAAACCAGCGTACGCCAGCAAGGCCGGCAGGTGGGCAGGGAACTGCTGGAAACCATGGTCGCCACCGGCCTCGATGCGCAGGGCGCAGGCGCGGTAGTAGCGCTCGGCATGGCGGTAGTCCAGGGTTTCGTCGGCCGTCTGCAACCACACCTGGTAGCGGGCCGGGTCCTGCGGGGGCGGCACCTCGAGCTCGGCCAGGGCATCCACATGCGCCTGCGTCAGCTCCCAGGTCTCGCCGCTGTAATAGTTCTTCTGCGGTCCCAACTGGCCATCGAACAACCGGTGCGGGGCCACCGCCGGGTTGATCAGGATGGCCCTGAGCCCGTGCCGCTCGGCCAGGTGGGTCGCATAGTAGCCGCCCAGGGAGCTGCCTACCAGCGTCGGCCGACCCAGCGCGGCCAGGGCCTCCTCGAGCTGTGCGATGGCCTCGCGCGGCTGGTGGTGCAGGGCCGGTACACGCAGCCGCTCAGCCAGGCCCAGGCGCTGCATGAGCGCGCTGAGCTGGCGCGCCTTCTGCGACTCGGGCGAGCTATTGAAGCCGTGGATATAGAGAAGGGAGGGCTGTTCGGTCGACACGCGGCATCCTGGCAAGTCTGGCGGGCAAGCTGTACTTCTTGCCGTGCCGCAGCGCTAAGGTCAATAACCTTTGACGCTGTAATCCACTTCGAAGTCGATACCGGTCACCCGTGATACGCCGGTTTCCAGCACGCCGTCGTCCCGCAGGCGCAGCCAGCGGTAGCCCGGCGCCTCGGTGTCGACCTGGAACTCCTCGCTGCCCGGCGCGAACTGCACGCAGGTGGAGGGCGACGCCAGCAGGCGCACGCCCTTGCGCATCTGGTCGAACTCCTGGTGCACATGGCCCCAGAGCACGGCACGTACCTGGGGGAAGCGATCCAGCACGGTGAACAGGGCGTCCGGGTTGCGTACGCCGATCGGGTCCATCCAGCGGCAGCCGATGGGCACCGGGTGATGATGGAAGCTGATCAGCACGTGCTTGTCCGGCGCCTCGCTCACGGCGCGCTCCAGCAGCTCCAGCTGTTCCGGCGGCATGTGCCCGGGCACCGCACCGCTTATGGTGGAATCCAGCAGCACCACGCGCCACGCCGGGAAGTCGATGATCGGCTCGAGCAGGTCGGTGCCGGCACAGACCTGTTCCATCACCTGGACTTCATCATGGTTGCCGGGGAACCAGCGGCTGTTGGCGGGAATCACCGAGCACAGGTCGCGAAAACGCTCGTAAGACTCGATGCTGCCGTCCTGGGACAGGTCGCCGGTGGCCAGCACCAGGTCGATGCGTGGCTGTTCTTCCAGTACCCGCTCGATCACCCGCTGCAGGCTGTCGGAGGTATTCATGCCCAGGAGTCGTCCGTCCTCTTCGGCAAATAGATGACTATCGGAAAGCTGCACCAGCAGCACCGATGAATCAATGGCGAGAGTGGACGCGCTCGACAAGGCGGTCTCCTTGGGCGAAATCATGTGAATTATGGTGGTTCAGGCGTGAAACGGTAAACCCGAGAACCGGGACTGGATCACATTAGCGAGCGCCAGGAAATCGGCAGGGGGCGGATTTTCTAAAGCACGGGTTCCAGTTCGTGGCCACAGGCCAGGCAATGGCTGAGCCATTCACCGAGGAAGAGGTTGAGCTGGCTCTTCTCGTCGGGCTGGTGCATATCGGCGTTCGGGTAGGGGTAGAAGCTGCGCAGGCGCCGGGCATTCTCGGCGCTGACCACCTCGGCCATGCGCGCATCGTGGTAGACGCGCACCTCCAGCTGCGGGGACGGCAGCCAGGGCAGGCTGAGCTCCTGGCGCACCTTGAGCGTGGTGGTGTAGGGGCAGGCTTCGACCACGTCCAGCGCCAGCACACCCACCAGGCGTTCGCCCTGGCTGAGGGCCACGCGGCGCGAAGACTGGGCTTCGCGCATGTGCGGCAGCAATCGCATCAGCCGGGCATAGTTCGCCTCGCAGGCCGCTTGCAGCCCGACGAGGTCCACCCGGTAGCGATCGCGCAGCAGATTCACGTCCACATCCCCCGAACTTCATCCCGGTTCAGTGCCAGCCATTGCAGGGCGATGATGGCGGCGGCGTTGATGATCCGGCCGTCGCGCAGCGCGGCCAGGGCATCGGCGAAGGACAGCACGTGGACGCGGATGTCCTCGCCCTCTTCCGCCAGACCGTGCACGCCACCGGCAGTGCCGCTGTCGCAGCGCCCGACGTAGAGATGCACGAATTCGTCCGATCCCCCTGGAGAAGGATAATAGGCGGTGATCGGCCACAACGACGTCAGCGTCAGGTCGGCTTCCTCGACGGCCTCACGGCGGGCCACCTCGTCCGGCTCCTCGTCCTTGTCGATCAGCCCGGCCACCAGCTCCAGCATCCAGGGGTTGGCGCTCTTCTGCATGGCGCCGACGCGGAACTGCTCGATCAGCACCACCTGGTCGCGTTGCGGGTCGTAGGGCAGCACGCACACGGCATCGTGGCGCACGAAGAGTTCGCGGCTGAGGGTCGGCCCCATCTCCCCGGAGAACTGGCGATGACGCAGGTGCAGGCGATCCAGGCGATAGAAGCCACGGAAGCATTCTTCGCGCTTGATGATCTCGACCGCGTCCGGTCCGGGTTTGAAGGTATCTATCATCTGCGTCTCACTCGATCTGATGGTCCCGCTTTTCGCGCATCCTACTCTGGCGACTCGCCTTGCGCAGCCTCTTTGCAGATGGATTCGCGGCTGGGATCATGGCCCCCCGCGAGCGAACTCGAACCGCCCCAGGCAGTCGAAGCTCGCAATCCATAACGACTCCCCACCCGATGACGAATTCAATCCCGATGCACAAGAAACTGCTCCTTCTCGGCTTCGCCCTCCTCCTCGGCGCCTGCCAGGCCCTGACGCCCGGCGACAGCGGCCTGGCCGTCAAGCGCGACGCCTGGGAGCACCTCAAGCCCGGTTGCCAGGGCGACAGCTGCCCGCTGGTGAACATCGACGTCATCAGCTTTCCCGATCACCCGCAGCTCAGCGAACTGGTGACCCAGCGCCTGCTGCGCATGACCGCCGACGCACCGGACGCACCGCTGCCGGCCTCCCTGCAGTCCTACGAGAAGGACTTCCTGCAGCGCGCCGAGCCGGGCTGGGCCAGCTACCTGCAAGCCAAGGTGCGTGAACAACGTGACCAATTGACCGTCATCGAACTGTCCAGCTACCTGGCCACCGGCGGCGCCCACGGCATGCCCGGGCGCGGCCTGATCAACTACGACCGCACGCTGGACAAGGTGCTGACCCTGCGCGACATGCTCATCCCCGGCCAGGAAGCCGAGTTCTGGAAGCTCGCCGAGCAGGCCCACCAGCGCTGGCTGGTTGCCAACAAGCTGGACCAGGATCCGGAATACGCGAGCACCTGGCCCTTCCAGCGCACCGAGCACATCGCCCTCGGCCGTGGCGCGCTGCTGCTCAAGTACGACGTCTACAGCATCGCGCCCTACGCCGGCGGGCACCCGGAGCTGACCATTCCCTACCCGCAACTCAACGGGATACTGAAGCCGCAATACTTCCCCGGCCGCGGCTGAGGGAGCCCAGCACGAACTGCAACCCGCCGGCCAGCAGCAAGGCCGGCAGGGTGGCGCCCACCTCGGGCATGAAGTTCGCCAGCAGGTGGTAGACGGTCACCCCGCAGGCCCAGGCGGTCAGCGTGTCCCAACGCAGGGCCCGGCGCGGAGCCAGCTCCTCGCGGCGGCGGCGCAGCACGAAGTGGTCCACCAGCACCACGCCGAACAGCGGCGCGAACACCGAGCCGATCAGCAGCAGGAAGTTCTGGTACTCGGCCAGCGGCGCGAACCAGGCGATCAAGGTGCACAGCGCGCCGATGGCCAGGGCCAGGTGTTCCACCTTCACCGGCACCAGGATGCCGCTGGAAACCGCCGCCGAATGGATGTCGGCGAAGGCGTTCTCCGACTCGTCCAGCAGGATCAGCAGCAGCGGGATACCCAGGCCAGCACCGGCCAGTGCCAGCAACAGCGCGTTGACCTCGCCGCTCGGAGCGAAAGCCAGGGTGTAGGCGACGCCCAGGCTCATCAGCCAGAAGTTGCCGAGGAAGAAGCCCAGGGCGGTGCCACCGAACACATTGCGTGCGCGCTTGCCGAAGCGCGAGTAGTCGGCGATCAGCGGCAGCCAGGACAGCGGCATGGCGATGGCGATGTCGAAGCCCAGTGCGAAGGGCAGCGAGCCGTCGCCGCCACGGGCCCAGATGGCGCCCAGGTCGGCCTTGTCGAACAGGTTCCAGGTCAGCCAGATGCAGGCGCCCAGCAGCAGCCAGATGCCCCACTTGCGCAGCACGCGGCGCACGAAGGTGAGCGGGCCGGTCACCGCCAGCAACGTCGCCAACGCCCCGAAGAACAGGGTCCAGAGTGCCGGCGAGGCCAAGGCGCTGCCCTCGCCCCAGGCACGGGTGGCCAGCAGGCTGGCGGCATCGCGCATGACGATGATTTCGAATGCGCCCCAACCCACCAGCTGCAGGAGGTTGAGCAGCGCCGGCAGCACCGCGCCACGCTTGCCCAGGGCGAGACCGAGGGTGCCCATGGCGGAGAGGCCGGTGTCGCTGCCGATCACCGCCGCAGCGCCCAGCAACAACACGCCGACAGCGGTACCGCAGGCGATGGCCGCCAGCGAGCCGGCCAGGCCGAGCCCCGGCGCCAGCAGTGCGCCGAGCTGCAGCACCATCAGGCCGACGCCGAGGGAGAACCAGAGGGAGAACAGATCACGCGCGCCGAATACGCGCTGGCCGGCGGGAACCGGCAGGGTCGGCGAGTAGCTGGGAGTGGTCACGATGACGAAGGCCCTGAAGGTTGAACGCAGAAGGCCCGGCGCATTGCGCCGGGCCCGTTGGCTGTAGCCGCGAGGTCGGTCAGACCTGCTTGTAGATCACCGAGCCTTCGTCCTTGAAGCGCGCCGCCTGCTCCTGGAAGCCCGCCTCGATGGCGCGGCTTTCCTCGGAGAGGCCATTCTCCTTGGCGTAGTCGCGCACCTCCTGGGTGATCTTCATGGAGCAGAACTTCGGCCCGCACATGGAGCAGAAGTGCGCCACCTTGGCCGAGTCCTTCGGCAGGGTTTCGTCGTGGAAGGCGCGGGCGGTGTCCGGGTCGAGGCCGAGGTTGAACTGGTCTTCCCAGCGGAACTCGAAGCGCGCCTTGCTCAGGGCGTTGTCGCGGATCTGCGCGCCCGGGTGGCCCTTGGCGAGGTCGGCGGCATGGGCGGCGATCTTGTAGGTGATGATCCCGGTCTTCACGTCATCCTTGTTCGGCAGGCCCAGGTGCTCCTTGGGCGTGACGTAGCAGAGCATGGCGCAACCGAACCAGCCGATCATGGCGGCGCCGATGCCGCTGGTGATGTGGTCGTAGCCGGGAGCGATGTCGGTGGTCAGCGGGCCGAGGGTGTAGAACGGCGCCTCGTCGCAGCACTCCAACTGCTTGTCCATGTTCTCCTTGATCAGCTGCATGGGCACGTGGCCGGGGCCTTCGATCATGCACTGCACGTCGTGCTTCCAGGCGATCTTGGTCAGCTCGCCGAGGGTCTCCAGCTCACCGAACTGCGCGGCGTCGTTGGCGTCGGCGATGGAGCCCGGACGCAGGCCGTCGCCCAGCGAGAAGCTGACGTCGTAGGCCTTCATGATTTCGCAGATTTCCTCGAAGTGGGTATAGAGGAAGTTCTCCTGGTGATGCGCCAGGCACCACTTGGCCATGATCGAGCCGCCACGGGACACGATGCCGGTGACGCGCTTGGCGGTCAGCGGCACATAGCGCAGCAGCACGCCGGCATGGATGGTGAAGTAGTCGACGCCCTGCTCGGCCTGCTCGATCAGCGTGTCGCGGAACAGCTCCCAGGTCAGGTTCTCGGCGATGCCGCCGACCTTCTCCAGCGCCTGGTAGATCGGCACGGTGCCGATGGGCACCGGTGAGTTGCGGATGATCCACTCGCGGGTCTCGTGGATGTGCTTGCCGGTGGACAGGTCCATCACCGTGTCCGAGCCCCAGCGAATGCCCCAGGTCAGCTTGGCCACTTCTTCCTCGATGGAGGAGCCCAGGGCCGAGTTGCCGATGTTGCCGTTGATCTTCACCAGGAAGTTGCGGCCGATGATCATCGGCTCCAGCTCGGTGTGGTTGATGTTGGCCGGGATGATGGCGCGGCCGCGGGCGATCTCGTCACGCACGAACTCGGGGGTGATCACCGCAGGGATACTGGCGCCGAAACTGTGGCCGGCGTGCTGCTCCTTGAGCAGGCCGGCGGCGCGCGCCTCGGCCAGCTTCATGTTCTCGCGGATGGCGACGAACTCCATCTCCGGGGTGATGATCCCCTGGCGGGCATAGTGCATCTGGCTGACGTTGCGCCCGGCCTTGGCCCGGCGCGGGTTGCGCACGTGGGCGAAGCGCATGGCGGTCAGCTCGGGGCTGGCCAGGCGCTCCTGGCCGAAGCTGGAAGACAGGCCGGCGAGCAGCTCGGTGTCGCCACGGTCATCGATCCATTTCGAGCGGACGTCGGCCAGGCCCTTGCGCACGTCGATGGTCACGCTCGGATCGGTGTAGGGGCCGGAGGTGTCGTAGACCATCACCGGGGCGTTGATCTCGCCGCCGAAGGCAGTGGGAGTCACGTCCAGGCTGATCTCGCGCATCGGCACGCGGATGTCCGGGCGCGAACCTTGCACGTAGATCTTCTGGGAACGGGGGAAAGGCTGGATGGATTGCTGGTCGACCTGGGCGCTCTCGCTCAGGTTCGCTTGTTGTTTTGCAGTCATCGGCTAGCTCCTGGGTGATGTCGGAGCGAACCTGAAAGGCAGAGTGCACCGGGACCGGTGCCGAGAGGAACCTCCCAAGAATGCTGCAAGGCGGGGGAGGCGCATCTTGTTCCCTACGCAGGCCTTAACCTGATCAGGTTCAACGGGATCCGGAACTTTCCGATCTCAGCCTCCGATTCGAGGCACCCCGACAAGAACGCGGCCAGTCTAAACAAGCCCCCCGAACAAAACCAACCCCAAGGTCAGAAATAAATGACCAGCCCGTCTGAAACTGACGCCTGGAGCCGGTCACTCATTCATTGTTCCGACCAAGCAACAAAACGTGTTGCAAACTACACTGACTCCGCCATGGGGCCGTCTTGACCGCGTACCACGGCAGCCGTAGCCTTGCCCGACTTCACTGAATCTAGGATTGATCATGCTGCGCAGACTCTCACTGGCTGTTGCCGTGGCCTCCGCTTTCGCGGGTAGCGCCTGGGCAGCAGAGGCCCCGCTGTCAGCCAAGACGGACCTCGTGACCGTCTACAAGGACGCCGTAGACAACAACGCCGATCTCGCCGCCGCGCGCGCCAACTTCGAAGCCGTGCGCGAAGCCGTGCCCCAGGCACGTTCCGGCCTGCTGCCGCAGATCAATGGTGGCGCCACCGCCAACGACACCCGCACCAAGCTCGACGAGCCGTCGGCCACCAGCTCCCGCAGCGGCATCGCCTACCAGGCCAGCCTGAGCCAGCCGATCTTCCGCGCCGACCGCTGGTTCCAGCTGCAGGCCGCCGAGGCCAGCACCGAGCAGGCCTCCCTGGAATTCTCCGCGACCCAGCAGAACCTGATCCTGCAGACCGCCGAAGGCTACTTCGCCGTGCTCCGCGCCCAGGACAACCTGGCGTCCACCAAGGCTGAGGAAGCGGCGTTCAAACGCCAGCTCGACCAGGCCAACGAGCGCTTCGACGTCGGCCTCTCCGACAAGACCGACGTGCTGGAGGCCCAGGCCGGCTTCGACACCGCCCGCGCCAACCGCATCATCGCCGAGCGCAACGTGGATGACGCCTTCCAGGCCCTGGTCACCCTGACCAACCGCGAATACGCCTCCATCGAAGGCATCCAGCACACCCTGCCGGTGGTGGTGCCCGCGCCGAACGACGCCAAGGCCTGGGTCGACACCGCCGCCCAGCAGAACCTCAACCTGCAGGCCAGCAACTACGCCGTCGACGCCGCCGAAGAGACCCTGCGCCAGCGCAAGGCCGGCCACGCGCCGACCCTGGACGCCGTCGCCCAGTACCAGAAAGGCGACAACGACAGCCTCGGCTTCACCAACAGCGGCGCCAGCCCCGTGCGCTACGGCAGCGACGTCGAGCAGCGCACCATCGGCCTGCAGTTGAACATCCCGATCTACAGCGGCGGCCTGACCAGCTCCCAGGTGCGCGAGTCCTACCAGCGCCTGAGCCAGACCGAGCAGCAGCGCGAAAGCCTGCGTCGCCAGGTGGTGCAGAACACCCGCAACTACCACCGCGCGGTGAACACCGACGTGGAGCAGGTGAAGGCCCGCAAGCAGTCGATCATCTCCAACCAGAGCGCCCTGGAAGCCACCGAGATCGGCTACCAGGTCGGTACCCGCAACATCGTCGACGTGCTCGATGCCCAGCGCCAGCTGTACAGCTCGGTGCGCGACTACAACAACGCGCGCTACGACTACATCCTCGACAACCTGCGCCTGAAACAGGCCGCCGGCACCCTGAGCCCGTCGGACCTGGAAGCCCTCGCCAGCTTCCTCAAATCCGACTACGACCCGGACAAGGACTTCCTGCCCCCGGACCTGGCCAAGGCCGCAGAAGCCAGCCTGAAGAACAAGGCCGACTACTGAGTCGTCACCGCCCCATGAAAAAGCCCGGCTCGTGCCGGGCTTTTTCATGGGCGCTCTCGGCATGACCTGACGAACGCCATCCACATCTGCCGATTGGCGGCCCGCGACTGGTATCAGACCCTGATACCATGAACAGCAAACAACGCGGCACCCTCGAAGCGATCTTCGCCCGCCCACGGCTCGAACACTGGAATGGGTCCGCATCGAATCGCTTTTTCTCGCCCTCGGCGCCCAAGCCATCGAAGGCAACGGTTCCCGTGTGCGCTTCGAGCTGAATGGCGTGATCGCTAGCTTCCACAGGCCGCATCCGAAGAAGGAAGCCAAGCCTTACCAGGTTCGCGACGCCCGCCTCTTTCTCGAGCAAGCAGGAGTGACCCCATGAACGTGATGAACTGCAACGGCTACTCCGCCCGCATCGAGTACAGCGACGAAGACAGCCTGTTCATCGGCCACATCGCCGGCATCCGCGACGTCGTGGGCTTTCATGGCGAGTCGGTCCAGGAGCTGCGCGCAGCCTTCCGCGAAGCCGTCGAGGACTACCTCGCCACTTGCGCGAAGCTCGGGCGCGAACCGCAGAAACCCTACTCGGGGAAACTCAGCCTGCGCATCGAGCCGGACGTCCACGCCAGCATCGCGACCAAGGCCGCGCTGGCCGACATGAGCATCAACCAGTGGATCGCCGACACGGTCAGGCGCGCCGCCCAGGACTGATCAATCCCGATAATCCGGCGCCACCCGCTCCAGCAGCCTCAATAGCGCCTGCCAGGCCAGGTCCATCGCATCCGGGTCGGTCAGCTCGCCCTCCCCGGCCGGTTGCGCGGGCTCGTTGAACTGGCGCTGGGTGTGCTCACAGACCTCGTGGGGCGGCAACAGCAATTCGCCGCCGGCCTGGGCCGCCACCTGGATGTCGCAGGCCTTCTCCAGGTAGTACATGCGCAGGAAGGCCTGTGCCGGCGTCTCGCCGACGGTGAGCAGGCCGTGGTTGCGCAGGATCATCACCGGCTTGTCGCCCAGGTCCGCCACCAGGCGCTTCTGCTCATCGAGGTTGAGCGCCACGCCTTCGTAGTCGTGGTAGGCGACGCGGCCGTAGAACTCCATGGAAATCTGGTTCACCGGCAGCAGCCCCGCCGGCTGCGCGGCCACGGCGCAGCCCGCACGGGTGTGGGTATGCAACACGCATTGGGCATCTTCGCGGGCGGCATGGATGGCGCTGTGGATGACGAAGCCCGCCGGGTTGACCTTGTAGCGGGTGGGCTCCACCGCCTTGCCCTGCAGGTCGATCTTCACCAGGTCGCCGGCGCGGATCTCGTCGAACATCAGCCCGTAGGGGTTGATCAGGAAGTGATGCTCCGGCCCGGGTAGCCGCACCGAGATGTGGGTGAAGATCAGGTCGGTCATGCGGAAGTGAGCGATCAGCCGGTAGCAGGCGGCCAGTTGCTGGCGCAGGGCGCGCTCCTCGGGGGAGCAGGACGAAGGGGGCAGCGGGGCGTGCAGCGGCGTCATGGAAGGCTCCAGGGTCGATCGAAGAGGAAGCGGCCCACCGCCGAGGTGGGCCGGGCAATGGGCACCCTATCAGCGAACCGCCCAGGCATTGAAACGTTCCTCCAGCTCCTCCCCATGATCAACCCAGAACTCCACATCCATCGGCAGGCTCGCCGCCAGCGCATCGGGCGTCACCGGGATCCAGCGGGCCTGTTCGGCGTCCAGCGCGGCGGCGGCATCGCGGTTGGTCGGCCCGTAGGGGATACGGCGGATGTACTCCAGCTGCGGCGCCTTGCGGTTGGCGAAGGCGATCAGCCGCTCGGCCTGCTGCGCATGCCGGGAGCCCTTGATGATCGCCCAGTAGTCCATGCCGTACAGGCTGCCCGGCAGTACCAGGTCGAGGTTGCGCCCGGCCTGGTGGGCCGCCGCCACGCGCCCGGAATAGGACGAGGTCATCACCACGTCACCGGCGGCGAGCCACTGGGTCGGCTGGGCGCCCGCCTCCCACCACTGGATCTGCGGCTTGATCTGGTCGAGCTTGGCGAAAGCACGGTCCACGCCGCCTGGGCTGGCGAGCACCTTGTACACGTCGGCCACCGGCACGCCGTCGGCCAGCAGGGCGAACTCGAGGTTGTACACCGCACGCTTGCGCAACCCGCGCTTGCCAGGGAATTTCTCCAGGTCCCAGAAATCGGCCCAGGACGTGGGCGCAGCCTTCAGCCGTTCGGCGTCATAGGCCAGGGCGACACCCCACACCAGCGCGGCCGAGCCGCACTCCTGGGCGGCATCCTCGATCAGCCGCTCACTGCCGCCCATGCGTTGCCAGTCCAACCGCTCGAACATCCCGCTTTCGCAGCCCCGAACCAGGTCCGGCCCTTCGATCTGCACCAGGTCCCAATCAACGTGGCCGGTATCGGCCATCACCCGGATGCGCGCCATTTCGCCGTTGTATTCGCTCTGGATCAGCGGCTTGCCGTCCTCGGCCACAAAGGGTTTGAAGAAGGCCTCGTCCTGGGCCTTCTGGCCGTCACCGCCGTAGCCGACCACCACCATGTCGGGTGCGCCCTGGGCCGCCACAGCGGGAATCAGCGCGGCCAGCAGGGTAATGAGAGGCAGGTTCGAGAAGCCGCGCGAAGGGCGCGAAGAGTAGTCGTGTCGCATTGAGGTTCTCCCATTGTTCTTGTTGTGCAGGGATGGCCCGTCAGGGGGCACGCATCACGCTAGTTGTCGCTCAGTTAAAAAACAAGTTGATTTTTTACTATGGGTAAATCAGTAATGGATTAATAAGAATTCCAGCAGCCCCGACGAGGATTGCCATGCACGCCTTCCCGCACCTGTTCGAACCCCTGCACATCCGTGGCAAGCGCTTGAAGAACCGCATCATGTCCAGCGGCCACGACACCAGCCTGCCCACCGACAACCGGGTCAACGACGCGCTGATCGCCTACCAGCGCATCCGAGCCGAAGGCGGCGTCGGGCTGATCGTGCTGCAGGTGGCCGGTGTGCACGACAGCGCCCGCTACACCTCGCACGTACTGATGGCCACCGACGACACCTGTATCGAGGGCTACCGCGAACTGGCCGAAGCCTGCCAGGCCCACGGCACCCTGGTGCTGTCGCAACTGTTCCACCCCGGGCGGGAAATCATGGAGACCGCCAGTGGCCTGCTGGCGGTGGCCTATGCGCCCTCGGTCAGCCCCAACGAGCGCTTCCGGGTGATGCCCCGAGCACTCGACCAGCGGATGATCGACGAGATAGTCGCCGGCTACGGCGCCGCCACCCGCCGTCTGCGCCAGGCCGGCCTCGATGGCGTGGAAGTGGTGGCCAGCCACGGCTACCTGCCCGCCCAGTTCCTCAACCCCCGGGTCAACCACCGCGAGGACGGCTACAACGGCGACCTCGACGCGCGCCTGCGCTTTCTCCGCGAGGTGCTGGCGGCCGTTCGCCAGGCCGGCGGCGAGGACTTCATCGTCGGCCTGCGCATCTCCGCCGACGAGCGCGATCCGCAGGGGCTCAGCGAGGATGAATCGCTGCAGGCCGTGCTCGCCCTGGAAGGCGAACTGGACTACGTGCACCTGGTAGCCGGTACCTCCGCCTCCCTCGGTGGCGCCGTGCACATCGCGCCGCCCATGGCCATCGCGGCAGCCTACCTCGCCCCCACTGCGGCCGGGTTCAAGGCACGACTGCACATCCCCCTGTTCGTCACCGGGCGCATCAACCAGCCCCAGGAAGCGGAGCAGATCATCGCCAACGGCCAGGCCGATGTCTGCGGCATGACCCGCGCCCTGATCTGCGACCCGCTGATGCCGGAGAAAACCGTCGACGGCCGCGTCGAGGACGTGCGCGCCTGCATCGCCTGCAACCAGGCCTGCATCGGCCACTTCCACAAGGGCTACCCGATCTCCTGCATCCAGCACCCGGAAACCGGCCGCGAGCTACGTTATGGCCAGCCGGCCAGGGCCACGCGGGCGCAGCGGATCATGGTGGTCGGCGGCGGCCCGGCCGGCATGAAAGCCGCCGCCGTGGCCGCGCAGCGTGGCCATGAGGTGACCCTGTTCGAAGCGGCTGCGCAGCTCGGCGGCCAGGTACTGCTGGCGCAATTGCTGCCCCGGCGCAGTGAGTTCGGCGGTGCCGCCACCAACCTGCAGCGGGAAATGGAACTGGCCGGTGTGAAGGTGGTGCGCAACACCCGCGTCGACCGTGCCCTGGTGGAGCGCGAGCGCCCGGACCGGGTGATCATCGCCACGGGCGCCACGCCTTACTGGCCGGATTTCGAGCGCGGCGGTGCGCTGCAGGTGGTGGATGCCTGGCAGGTGCTGAGGGGCGAGGTGCAGCTCGGCCCTTCGGTGGTGGTCGCCGACTGGCGCTGCGACTGGATCGGCCCCGGCATCGCCGAGCACCTGGCGCGCAACGGCCACCAGGTGCGCCTGGCGGTGAATGGCACCCACTGCGGCGAAAGCCTGCCCCTCTATGTGCGCGACCAGATGGTGGGCGAGCTGCACCGCCTCAGCATCCCCATCACGCCTTACGCACGGCTCTATGGCTGCGATGACGACACCGTCTACATGATGCACACCGCCAGCGGCGAACCCATGCTGTTCGAGGCCGTGGATACCCTGGTGCTGTGCCAGGGCCACCAGCCGCTGGATGAGCTGGGGGCGACCCTGGAAGGCCTGGTGCCCTTCCAGCGCA
Source organism: Pseudomonas sp. PDM13 (assembly GCF_025685765.1). Classification (NCBI taxonomy): domain Bacteria; kingdom Pseudomonadati; phylum Pseudomonadota; class Gammaproteobacteria; order Pseudomonadales; family Pseudomonadaceae; genus Pseudomonas; species Pseudomonas sp. PDM13. The sequence continues at coordinate 51,145 of NZ_JAOTQU010000028.1, forward strand.
TCGGTGATTGCCTGGCCGCACGCACGGCGGAGGAAGCCATATTCGAGGGGTTGCAGGCGGCCTGGGAAATCTAGGGCGCGACAGGCCCGCGCCTGCTTTACAATGCCGCGTTCGCGCAGGGCCAGCCCTCCGCCCAGCCCCAAGGACCGGAGGGATCATGAGCCCCAGCCTGCCGCCGCCCGGCACCGCCAATGCGCCCGAGAGCCAGTTCCTCGGTACGCGCATCCGCGCCCTGCGCAAGCGCCGCGACATGACCCTCGCCGAGCTGGCCGAACAGAGTTCGCTGACCGCCGGCTACATCAGCCAGCTGGAACGCAACCTGGCCTATCCCTCGATCCCCGCGCTGTTCAATATCGCCCGCAGTCTGGGCGTGACCATCCAATGGTTCTTCGCCAGCGAAGCCCCCACCGCCGAAGCGGACAAAGGCTATGTGGTGCGCAAGAACAGCCGCATGAGCCTGCACTACGACGACGGCATCACCGACGAGCTGCTCAGCCCGCAGCCGAGCCGCTCGCTGGAAATCCTCCACTCGCGATTCCCCCCGGGCACCTACAGCGAAGAGAGCTACAGCCACGAAGGCGAAGAAGCGGGTTATGTACTCAGCGGTGAATTCGAGCTCTGGGTCGGCGAACGCCACTTCCTGCTGGGTGAAGGCGACAGCTTCGCCTTCTCCAGCCAGGAGCCCCACCGCTACGGCAACCCCGGCGACAAGGACACGCTGATCCTCTGGATCATCACCCCGCCGACCTTCTGAGGCGGGCCTGGCCCGGGCTCACCCCAGCAGGCGGGCGAGCCCCGCGAGCAACCGCTCCAGCGCGCCCTGGTTGGCCCTCAGCACCGCCAGCCCGGCATCGTGCATGCGGGCCGCGGCGGCGCTGTCGCGCCAGAGGCTGGCGACGGCGCTCTGCAGCGCTTCGGCGTCGGCCACTTCGATCAGGGCGCCGTTGTCGCGCAGCTGCGCGGCGATATCGAGGAAGTTGAACAGGTGCGGGCCGCTGAGCACGGGCTTGCCCAGCGCCGCGGGCTCCAGCAGGTTGTGCCCGCCATTGGGCACCAGGCTGCCACCGACGAAGGCGATGTCGGCCAGGGCGAAGAGGAACAGCAGCTCGCCCATGGTGTCGCCCACCAGCACCGAAGTCGCGGCGGTCACCGGCTCGCCGGTGGAGCGACGCACCGCAGCGAAACCTTCGCGGCGGCACAGTTCGAATACCGGGTTGAAGCGTTCCGGGTGACGGGGCACCAGGACCAGCAGCGCATCGGGGCGTTCGGCCAGCAGTTGGCGATGGGCGGCGAGGATGATCTCGTCCTCCCCTGCGTGGGTGCTGGCGGCGATCCAGACCGGGCGTCGCTCGGCGGCCCATTGCTGGCGCAGGTCGGCGGCGCGGAAGGGCAGCTCGGGGTCGATGCGCAGGTCGAACTTGATCGAGCCGGTCACCGTCACCGCTTCGGGGCGGGCTCCGAGGGTGCGGAAGCGCTCGGCCTCGGCTTCGGTCTGCACCGCGAGCCAGCTCAGCTCGGCGAGCATGGGCGCCGTCAGCTTGTGGAAGCGTGCGTAGCCACGGGCGGAACGCTCGGACAACCGCGCATTGGCCAGCACAACCGGCACGCCGCGCTTGTGGCACTGGTGGATATGGTTGGGCCACAGCTCGGTTTCCATGATCACCGCCAGCTTCGGCTTGAGCAGGCGCTGGAAGCGCGCCGCCGCCCAGGGCAGGTCATAGGGCAGGTAGCAGTGCTGCACCTGGTCGCCGAACATCGCGCGGATGCGTTCGGAGCCGGTGGGGGTCATGCAGGTGACGGTGATCGGCAGTTGCGGGTGGCGTTCGCGCAGGGCGCGGATCATCGGCGCCGCGGCGATGCTCTCGCCCACGGATACCGCATGGACCCAGATGCCGCCCGGTTGCAGGGGCGGCAGGCCGAAGGCGAAGCGCTCGGCGATGCGCCGGGCATAGGCCGGCGCGCGCCAGGCCCGCCAGGCCAGGCGCAGGGCGATGAGGGGCAGGCCGAGGTGGAACAGCAGGGTATAGAGGGTGCGATTCATGGGCGCGGAGCTTATCAGAGCACGGGCCCGGGATCAGCCGACGGCCTTGAGGTGCTCGGCGAAGCAGTCGGCCAGCCACAGCGCCGCCGGGCCCAGCGCCTCGTCGCGGCGGCACACCAGCTCCACCACCAGCGGCGGCGGCGTCCAGTCGCTGCTCAGCTCCACCAGCTGGTTCTGGTAGGTCGGGTACTGCACCACGTGGCGTGGCAGCCAGGCCCAGCCGAGGTTGCGCATCAGCAGCTCGGCCATGGTGTAGAAGCTGTCGGTGCGCCAGATCGACGGGCTGAGCTGCTCGCCGCCGGGGTAGCGGCTGTCCTGGGGCGCCATCAGCAACTGGCGATGACGGGCCAGCTCGCGGCGGTCGACATGGCCGACGCCCGCCAGGGGATGGCCGACGCCACACACGGTGACCATCTCGATGGTGCCCAGGCGCTGGCGCTCCAGTGCCTCGGGCATCTGCTCATGGTGGAACAGCAGGCCCAGGTCGGCGCGGCGCTCCAGCAGCTTGCGCGCCACATCGCCCTGGGCACCGCTGGCCAGTTGCACCTCCAGCAGGGGGAAGGCCTGGGCCAGGGCCTCCAGGCTGTCGAGCACCGGCTGGTAGGGCATGGCTTCGTCCTGGGCCAGGCGCAGGCGCACCTCCTCACCGCGCACCAGCCCCAGCGCTCGGCCCTCCAGGCGCTCGCACTGGCGCAACACTTCCCGCGCCTCCTCCAGCAGGGTGCTGCCGGCAGCCGTCAGGCGTGGCTGGCGCCCGCTGCTGCGCTCGAACAAGGTGACGCCGAGATCCGCCTCCAGCAGGGCGATGGCGCTGCTGACCGCCGACTGCACGCGGTTGAGCTGGCGCGCCGCCGAGGAGAACGAGTGGCCCTCGGCAACGCTGACGAACAGGCGGATCTGCTCCAGGTTCCACTGCATGACCTATCTCCTATTCAGATAGGTAATCACTTTATCCCATCATCCAGATGACTAGAATCGGCAGCCTGATTTCAAAGGAGGCCATCATGACCGGCTATCTGTACCTCGCCATCGCCATCACCGCCGAAGTGATCGCCACCACCTCGATGAAGGCCCTCGACGGCTTCAGCAAACCCGTTCCGCTGCTGCTGGTGGTGATCGGCTACAGCATCTCCTTCTGGATGCTTAGCCTGGTGGTGAAAAGCATTCCCGTGGGCATCGCCTATGCGATCTGGGCGGGCCTGGGCATCGTTCTGGTGAGCATCGCCGCGGTCTTCCTCTACCAGCAGAAGCTGGACCTCCCGGCCATGCTCGGCATGGGCCTGATCGTCTCCGGCGTGGTGGTGATCCAGCTGTTCTCCAACAGCACCGGCCACTGATCCACGTCGGCCCCGCCTCACGGCGCGCGTTATACTGCGCGCCGGTTTTCTTCGAGGCAGCTTCCATGTCCCAGGTTCTCAGCACCGACGTCCTCATCGTCGGCGGCGGCGTCGCCGGTCTCTGGCTCGCCGCACGCCTGCGCAGCCAGGGTTACTCCACCCTGCTGGTGGAGAACGCCAGCCTCGGCGGCGGCCAGAGCGTGAAGTCCCAGGGCATCATCCACGGCGGCGCCAAGTACGCCCTGCATGGCGCGCTGACCGGCGCCTCGGAAGCCATCGCCGACATGCCCCGCCGCTGGCGCGAGGCCCTGGCCGGTGACGGCGAGCTAGACCTGCGCCCGGTGCGCCTGCTGTCCGACGCCCATTACCTGTGGTCGCCCGGCTCGCTGGCCGGCAACATCACCAGCTTTTTCGCCAGCAAGGCGGTGCGCGGCCGCGTCGACCAGGTCAAGGGCGAGGCCCTGCCGCCGGCGCTGCAACACCCGAAATTCAAGGGCAAGGTCTATCGCCTCGCCGAACTGGTGCTCGACGTGCCGAGCCTGATCCAGCGCCTGGCGGACCTCGCCGGCGATGGCCTGCTGGCCGGGCACACCATCGAACCGTTGCGCGAGGGTGACGAGCTGGTCGGCCTGGTGGTCGATGGCCGCGCCATCCGCGCCCAGCGCATCGTGCTCAGTGCCGGCGCCGGTAACGAGGCGCTGCTGCAAGCCCTGGGCATCCAGCAGCCCGGCATGCAACGCCGCCCGCTGCACATGGTGATGGTCAAGGCGCCCAGCCTGAAGCCGCTCTACGCCCACTGCCTCGGTGGCGGCCCCAAGCCGCGCGTCACCGTCACCACCCACCCTGCCGCCGATGGCCAGTGGGTCTGGTACCTGGGCGGCGACATCGCCGAAGCCGATGGCGTGGCGCGCAACGAAGCCGAGCAGATCGCCGCCGCCGAGAAGGAACTGCGCGACCTGCTGCCCTGGATCGACCTTTCCGCGGCCCAGTGGGCGACCCTGCGGGTGGACCGCGCCGAACCGAGCCAATCCGGCCTGGTGCGCCCGGACAACGCCTTCCTCGCCGACCAGGGCCGCCTGCTGGTGGGCTGGCCGACCAAGCTGGCGCTGGCCCCGGACTTCGCCGACCGGGTGATCGCCGCCCTGGAGCGCGACGGGGTGCAACCGACACAGCAGCCGCCCCTGCCCGAACTGCCGCGCCCGAACCTGGCGCAACCGGTATGGGAGGAACTGCTGTGAGCCAGAGCAGCCTGCATCACCTGCACCGCCCCCTGGGCGACACCGGCCTGGTGGTCTCGCCGCTGGGCCTGGGCACCGTCAAGCTGGGCCGCGACCAGGGCGTCAAATACCCGTCCGGCTTCACCATCCCCGATGACGACGAAGCCGGCCGCCTGATTGGCCTGGCCCGCGAGCTGGGCATCAACCTGATCGACACCGCGCCGGCCTATGGCCGCAGCGAGGAACGCCTCGGCCCGCTGCTGCGCGGCCAGCGCCAGGACTGGGTGATCGTCAGCAAGAGCGGCGAGGAGTTCGAGGCGGGCCAGTCCAGCCACGACTTCAGCCCGGCGCACACGCGCCGCTCGGTGGAGCGCAGCCTCAAGCGCCTGGAGACCGATTACATCGACCTGCTGCTGCTGCATTCCGACGGCGACGACCTGCGCATCCTGCAGGACAGCGGCGCCTACGAGACGCTCGCCGAGCTCAAGCGCGAGGGCAAGATCCGCGCCTTCGGCCTCTCCGGCAAGACCGTGGCAGGCGGCCTGCTGGCGCTGGAGCGCGGCGACTGCGCCATGGTCACCTACAACCTCGCCGAGCAGGGCGAGAAGCCGGTGCTGGACTATGCTGCCAGTCACGCCAAGGGCATCCTGATCAAGAAGGGCCTGGCCAGCGGCCATGCCTGCGTGGGAGCCGGCGTCGACCCGGTGAAGGCGAGCTTCGAGCTGATCTTCGGCCACCCGGGCGTCGGCAGCGCCATCATCGGAACCATCAATCCGCTGCACCTGTCCCACAATGTCACGACGGCCGCCGAGGTGCTGAAAGGCCGTCCCTAGAGCGCCGCAACTGCGGCCGACCCCGACGCAAGAAGGAGCCGACATGCCGCGAATACTCGCCCGTAAAGACCCGGGGGCGTTCAAGACCCTGCCCCTCCATGTCGAGGCCAATGCCGATGGCCTGGCCTACCAGGCCCTGGGGCTGCCGCTGAACTTCACCCAGATGCTCGAACGCCGCCGGCGTCCGGTGGAGATCGCCGACAGCCAGCGTTTCGCTGTCGAGCTGGCCAACCTGGGCGTCTCCGTGCGCCTGACCCTGGAGCTGCAGGGCCGCGAATACTGGGTGCTGGTGCGCCAGCGCCGGTTGGACCGCGGCGATACCGTGCTCAAGCTGATCTCCGGCTACGTGCCGGCCCATGAGCTCAACCTGCCGCTGCTCACCGCCATCCAGGAAGTGGCCGAGGAATGCCTGATCGAGACGCCCGAAGGCTGGCTCGGCGGGCGCTTCGCCGATACCTGGCTGCCCACGCCCTACCAGCGCCAGCTGCATTACCGGGAGGCCAGCCACTTCCGCCTGAGCCCGCTGTCCGGCGCCGCACGCCCGGTACAAAGCGGCAGCCTGACCCTGCTGGAGCGCCCCCGCGCCTATGTGCACCTGCCCACCGCCTCGCTGCAGCTGGTGTACGACATGAGCCTGGAGCTGCCCCGCGACGCCCGCCAGCTGAGCTTCTTCCACGTCGATGAGAGCCTGCGCGACGGCGAGCTGGTGGCCGCGCTGGAGCGTCGCCGCCCGGACATCTACTTGCTGGCCCGCGACCACGGCAAGCCCACCGGTGAACTGCTGACCCTGCGCAATGGCGAGCTCAAGCCCGCCAGCACCCGGGGCATCTGGCTGTCGGAAAGCTTCGCCGAGCAGGACGGCTGGCTGGTGCGCGATGAGCGCATCCGCTGGAAGGACTGGCTGGCCCGCGTCGGCACCGCCGAGCAGGCCAAGCGCCTGGCGTGCTGAAGCCCCTGGCGGGCACGGCGCCCAAAAAAAGAACCCCGCCGAGGCGGGGTCAATCGGGCACTACAACAGAATCACTTGAGTTCGCTTGAGCTCTTGCCCAGCAGGCGACGGGCGATGATCAGCAGCTGGATCTGCTGGGTCCCCTCGAAGATGTCGAGGATCTTCGAATCCCGCGCCCACTTCTCCAGCAGCTCGTCCTCGCCGTAGCCGAGGGCGCCGACCAGCTCGACGCACTTGAGCGTCACCTCGTTGGCCACGCGCCCGGCCTTGGCCTTGGCGATGGAGGCCTCCTTGGAGTTGGGCAGCTTGTTGTCCGCCATCCACGCAGCCTTGAGGGTCAGCAGGCGCGCAGCCTCCCATTCGGCTTCCAGGCGGTAGAGGGTCGCCTCCACATGGCTGACGCTGAGCAGCGGCTTGCGGTAGTCGAACTTGCAGCCGGCCTTCTTCAGCAGCTCACGGGTGCGGTCCAGGGAGGCCTTGGCCACGCCTATTGCCATGCCGGCCACCAGCGGGCGGGTATTGTCGAAGGTCTCCATGACCCCGGCGAAGCCCTTCTGCACATCGATCTCGGCATTGCCCAACAGGTTGGCCGCCGGCACCCGGCAATCGCTGAAGCTGATGGACGCGGTGTCCGAGGCCTTGATGCCGAGCTTCTTCTCCAGGCGGGTGACGCTCATGCCGGGCGTGCCCTTCTCCACCACGAAGGATTTGATCGCCGCGCGGCCCAGGTTCTTGTCCAGGGTCGCCCAGACCACCACCGCATCGGCGCGCTCGCCGGAGGTTACGAAGATCTTCTCGCCATTGAGCACGTAGTGGTCGCCATCCTTCACCGCCGTGGTGCGGATGGCCGCGGAGTCGGAGCCGCAACCCGGCTCGGTGATGGCCATGGCCGCCCAGGTGCTGCCGAAGCGCTTGAGCTGCTCCTCGTTGGCCACCGCGGCGATGGCGGCATTGCCCAGCCCCTGGCGCGGCATGCCCAGCAACAGGCCGACGTCGCCCCAGCAGAGTTCGATCACGCCCAGCAGTGCCGAGAGGTTGCCGCCGTTGCGCACGCCCTCCTCCACCTGGCCGCTGCCGCGTTTGCTGGCGGAGGTGGCACCGACGGCGTCGGGGGAGCCGGCGTTCATGCCGTCCAGCAGCGCAGCCAGCAGGTCCAGTTCCTTGGGATAGGCGTGCTCGGCCTTGTCGTACTTGCGCGAGATGGGGCGGAAATAGTTGGCCGCCACCTGGTGCGCCTGGTTGGCCAGGCCACGGAATTTCTTCGGGGTTTCAAGGTTCATCGCAAAGTCCTCAGGACCAGCTTTTGATCGTGCGAGCTAGAGACATGCAAGGCAAAGACCGGCGAGAAAGCGCAACTTACGTGCTGTAAATGAGCATTTCGAGCCGGTGTTTAACGCCGCAGATCCGACGCGCAGCCGATCAAAACCGGTTCTCACAGATGGAGGCCACCGGCCATGATCGCCACGGCACGCAGGTCTCGGTACCAGCGCTCGGCCGGGTGTTCCTTGGTGAAACCATGGCCACCGAGCAGCTGCACCGCATCGGTGCCGATCTTCATCGCCTTCTCGGCGCACAGCAGCCGCGCCAGGTAGGCCTCGCGCTGGAACGGCTCGCCGCGCTCGGCCCGGGCACAGGCACGCCAGACCATCATGCGCATGGCGTCGAGTTCGATGGCGATGTCCGAGACCATGAAGGCGACGCCCTGGCGGTGGCTGATGGGCTCGCCGAAGGCGACACGCTCGTTGCAGTAGGTAACCACGTAATCCAGCGCCGCCTGCCCGGTGCCCAGGGCCAGAGCGCACCAGCCCAGGGTGGTGAGGTCGAGGAAGCGTTGGTAGTCGAAATCGGCCGCGGCCAGACGGTTCTCCAGCGGCACCTTGACGCCCTTGAGCTGCACCCGTGCGGTGGAGCAGGCCTTCAGCCCCATGCCGGGCTCGGCCTGGCGTTCCAGCCCCTTGGCACCGCCCTCCACGAGGAACAGGGCCGGGCCGTCTTCGGCTTCCGCCGCGACGATCAGCTGGCTGGCGTTGAGCCCTTCGAGCACCAGGCTCTTCTCACCGGACAGCTGGTAGTGCTTGCCCTTGCGCCGCGCCTTGGTGGCCAGGCGATGGGGATCGGCCAGCAACCCCGGCTCGCTGACGGCGATGGCTACCAGCGGCGGGCGCTCCTCACCGACGAAGGCCGGCAGCCAGCGGGCCTGCTGTTCGGGCGAGGCGGAACGACGGATGCAGTTGGCGGCGGAAAGTGGCACCAGCAGAGAGGCGGCCAGGGACAGGTCGCCCTGCCCCAGGGCCTCGGCGATCAGCGCGTTGCTGATGACGGTGCGCTCACCGGCCATGCCGCCGTGCACCTCACCCACGCCATAGTGGGCAAGGCCCAGCTCCAGGGCCTGGTTGAGCAACTCGGCGGGGATGGCGCCACGGGCGTCGGCGTCATGGGCGGCCGGGCGCAGCACCTCCAGGGCGAAACCCTGGAGCATCTCGCGGATCATCTGCTGCTCGTCGGACAGGGACAGGTCGAACAGCGCATCCGGGTCGGCCGCACGCGGCTTCTTGGCAGCCTTGCCGGAACGCTCGGCGACCATCTGGAAGCCGGCACGGCTGCCGGTGTAGAGAAGTTTCTCGAAGGGTTTGCGTAGCTTGAACCGGTCCGGCCAATCGGCCTGGGCGACGCGGTTCAGCACGGACAGGGCGCGTCCCTGTGCATCGGTACTCATGGGCATCTCGCTCCACGCGGGGTGAGGATGCCTCGATGATGCGCGCCGCGAATGGGCACGCCTATGACCGACGGGACGCGGGCGAGTGGCACGACGGCCACCCACCCGGCGGGAGGATCAACGGCTGCGGATCTTCTCGACGATGGCGGTGGTGGAGCTGTTCTCCACCAGGCCGAGCACGCGCACTTCGCCGCCGTAGGCCTTGACGATGTCAGCGCCTACTACCTGCTCGATACCGTAGTCGCCACCCTTGACCAGGATGTCCGGCTTGACTTGGCCCAGCAGGCGCTCGGGGGTGTCTTCGCTGAAGCTCACCACCCAGTCGACGGCACCGAGGCCGGCGAGCACGGCCATGCGCCGGTCCACCGAGTTGATCGGCCGGCCGGGGCCCTTGAGGCGGCTGACCGAGGCGTCGTCGTTGACCGCCAGCACCAGGCGGTCGCCCTGGGCACGGGCCTGCTCGAGGTAGGTCACGTGGCCGGCATGGAGGATGTCGAAGCAGCCGTTGGTGAAGACGATCTTCTCGCCGTGGGCGCGGGCGTCCTCGATGGCCAGCAGCAGCTGGTCCAGGCTGAGCACACCGCGCTCGGAGCCCTGCTCGCGCTGCACCGCGCGGCGCAGCTCGGGTGCGCTGATGGCGGCGGTACCCAGCTTGCCGACCACGATGCCAGCGGCCAGGTTGGCCAGGGCGACGGCCTGGGGCAGGTCCTCGCCGGCAGCCAGGCTGGCGGCCAGGGTGGAAATCACGGTGTCGCCGGCGCCGGTGACGTCGAACACCTCGCGGGCACGGGCCGGCAGGTGCAGGGCGGGCTGGTCCGGGCGCAGCAGGGTCATGCCGTGTTCGCCACGGGTCACCAGAAGGGCGCCGAGGTCCAGGTCGCGCATCAGCTGCGCGCCCTTGGCGACGAGGTCGGCCTCGTCGGTGCAACGCCCGACTATGGTTTCGAACTCGTTGAGATTGGGGGTGATCAGGCTGGCACCGCGGTAGATGCCGAAATCCTTGCCCTTGGGGTCGGCCAGCACCGGGATGCCCTTGCGACGGGCGGCCTGGATCAGCGCCTGGTGGTTCTTCAGCGCGCCCTTGCCGTAGTCGGAAAGCACCAGCACCTTGACCCCGGAGAGCAGGCGCTCGACCTCGGCGGCCAGCGCTTCGGCATCGGTCTCGAAGGGCTCTTCGAAGTCCATGCGCAGCAGTTGCTGGTGGCGGCTCATGACCCGCAGCTTGACGATGGTCGGCTGCGAGGGGATGCGCTGGAAGCGCGCGTCGACGCCGGCAGCACCGAGGCTGGCAAGCAGGCTGGCAGCGGCCTCGTCCTCACCGGTCACGCCCACCAGGGCAGCCGGCGCGCCGAGGGCGGCGATGTTCAGCGCCACGTTGGCGGCACCGCCCGGGCGATCCTCGATCTGGTCGACACGTACCACGGGCACCGGCGCTTCAGGGGAGATACGCGAGGTGCCGCCATGCCAATAACGGTCGAGCATGACATCGCCCACCACCAGAACGGGGGCCAGATCGAAACGGGGCATGGTGAGCTTCATGAAGACTCCAGGAGCATGGAAAAACGGCGCGGATCATAACATAGCAGCTGACCCGCCCCGTCGCCGGAGGCCGTCAATCGGAAAGGCGTCTCACCCAGAAAAGCTCGTGGCGGCGTACTGCCTTGCGGAAGAAGTCGTCCTCGCCACTCTCCGGCCAGCGCCGTGCGGCGAGCAGCCACTGGATGGTCCGGCGCAGGCGCTTCTTGAACGACAGCGGCACCTGCAGGTCGTGCTGCATGGCCAGCGCCTGGGCCTTGTCCAGGCGTGCCTGTTCACAGAGCACGGGGCTCCACAGGGCATCCGCCGGCAGCGGATCGATGCAGGGTGGCAGGGCGATGCCGCCACCCGCCGGGCCCATGGGCCAGCGGTCGTTGTCCACCAGGTGGTTGGCGTAGAGCAGCTGCACGGAAGGGGTCCAGCCACTCTGCTCGATAGCCTGGTCGAGGGCGCGACTGGCCTGGATATGGTCCGGGTGTGGATCGAGCTGCGGATGCGGCACCACCACCACGTCGGGCTGCAGGCGTGCCAGCAGCGCCGCCAGGTCGCCCACCAGGTTGCGCCAGCTCGATGCGCCGTCGAGGTCGCCGGGCAGAGCCAGAGCATTGAAGCGGCGCACGCTGCGGATGTCCGTCTCACCCGACTCCAGCGAGGCGAAGGCACGCTCCGGCTCAGCCTCCATGGCCTCCAGGCGCAGGCAGTAGTAGCCGAGCTGCAGGCAGCGGGTGGCCGGCACGCCGCCCCAGAGCGGTACCGCCAGGCTGCTCCAGCTGCGCAGGCGGCCTTTCAGGCGGGCGGCAGCAGCGCTGTCCAAGCCCAGGCGGCGATACACCTGGGCCTCGATCTCGCCCTGGGTCAGGGTGACGATATGCACATCGCTGCAGCGGCTGTAGAGGCCGAAGGCCGCCAGCTCGGCATCGTCCGCATGGGGCGCGATGACCAGCACCTTCTGCTTGGCGTAGTCGGGGTTGCTGAAGGCATAGAGCGAAGCGCCGGGAGCCAGGCGGCAGAAGCGCCCGCGCAGACGCAGGGTCCCAGCGGCGAGCGCGGCCTGGGCCCCGGAAAGATTGAGGTAGCGGCGCCCATTCACCCCGCGCTCGAAATCCTGGCGATCGGTGCACTCGCCGCAGTCGATCAGTATGTGGGGGTCCAGCCAGCGGCCAAGCCAGCCGCTGCGGATATTGACCTCCAGCATCAGGGTATCGACGCCCACCGGCAGTTCTCCGGCTGCCGCCTCGACGCGCCCGTCCACCAGGCGCACCGGCAGCGGCTCGATGCCAGCCGGGAAACGGTAGTGATAGTCGTCGCGCGGGGAGTAGAACAGGTGGTCGGCGAACCAGGCTTCGTGGGCTATCCAGCCGAGCACGAGAAGCACCGGCGTGGTGCTCCAGGAACCGAACCAGTCCAGCGCCACCAACACCAGCAGGGCGCCGAACATGAACAAACGCTTATGGCGCCGATGACGGCGCAGGAGCAGCTGCTTGCGTGTTTCCATTCACTCACACCCGAAAGACGGGAACCTTGTTGCACCAACGATCCTTGTATTCCACATCCGCGCGCCCGAACGAATAACGCAGGGCCTTGCCTCTGGCCCGGGCATCCTCCCAGGCGGCCTGCGTATTGACGAAGCTGAGAACGCTACCCGGGCTGAAGTCCCGACTTTGTGGATCGACGCCACCGTTGATGTACTCGGCGCTGATCCATTCTGGAGATTCCACCCTGTACACCACCTGAACGGCGATGGGCGCTCCCTCCAGCATTATCAGGCTGCCGCTGAGGAACTCCCGGAGCAGCCCGAACACCTCCTCCAGATGCCCCTTGCCGGGCACAGCGAACCCCCAGCGGCGCTCGAACAGGTCGGTATAAATAGTGGCCAACTCGCCAACGCTGAGTTCCGCGACCGGGCGCAAGGTGCCGCCCGCCTCCTCCAGCAGGCGCAGTTCGCGGCGCTGGTTATAGCGGAATTTCTTGGAAAACTCTTCGGGAGCACGGCACAGCGCCAGCGACTCTCTCTGCAGGCGCAATCCTAGCAAGCTGCGGTGGTTGGGCTCACCCAGGTAACTGCTGCGGTGACGTAGGACGGCGCCGCTATCAGGGCGCGCCGGCAGGATGACCTCGGCGTTACCGAGGTCGAACAGGTGGCGCTTGCCGGCACGCTTGAGCACATCTCGCGACAACGCGAGATAACGGCCCCAGGTAGGGATCGCGGCCACCGGCTCGTCACCCTCGAACCAGCCGAGGTAACGCACGGGAATACCCGCCATCGCGGACAGGCGCTCCACCACATCCGGATGGGTCATCAGGCTGCCGCCGAAACGCAACCAGACGGCAGCGTAGTCGGCGGCACTCAAGGAACGCCAACCGCGCTCACGGCAGGCGCGTATCAGGTTCAGCACGGCTCGGTCCCTGGGAATGGACGCTTCATCTCAGACACATCAAGGATTCAGTCGCGCTCCGCCGTCTGGACCTTGTCCTCGGCGAACTGGTTGGCGTGCAACCGCGCGTAATAACCATCCAGGGCGATCAGCTCGGCATGGTTGCCACGCTCGACGATACGGCCCTGGTCCATGACCAGGATCAGGTCGGCCTTCTCGATGGTGGAGAGGCGGTGGGCAATGACCAGCGTCGTGCGGCCATCCATCACCCGGTCCAGCGCCTTCTGGATGTGGCGCTCGGATTCGTTGTCCAGCGCCGAGGTAGCTTCGTCCAGCACCAGCAGCGGTGCGTTCTTCAGCAACGCCCGGGCGATCGCCAGGCGCTGGCGCTGGCCGCCGGACAGCAGCACGCCGTTCTCGCCGACATCGGTATCCAGGCCGTGAGGCAGCTTCTCGATGAACTCGCTGGCATAGGCCGCCTCGGCCGCCTGCTCGATATCCGCGCGCGGCGCGCCGGCAAGGTCGCCATAGGCGATGTTGTTGGCCACCGAGTCGTTGAACAGGTTGACCTGCTGGGTGACCAGTGCGATGTGCCGGCGCAGGTTGCGCAGCCGGTAGTCCTGGACCTCGACACCGTCGAGAAGGATCTGACCTTCGCTGTGCTGGTAGAAACGCGGGATCAGGTTGGCCAGCGTGGACTTGCCGCTACCCGAGCGCCCCACCAGGGCGATCATCTGCCCTGGCTCGGCGGTGAAACTGATGCTGTCCAGAACGGCCTTCTCGGTACCGGGGTAGCGGAAGCTCAGGTCCCGCACCTCTAGCCGGCCGACGACCCGCTCGCGCTCGACGGAACCGGTATCCGTCTCCGGCACCTCATCCAGCTGTTCGAAGATGCTTTCGGCACCAGCCACCCCCTTCTGCACCGTGGAGCTGACTTCCGACAGCTGACGGATGGGTTTGGGCAGCATGCCGGCCACGGTGATGTAGGCCACCAGCTCACCGGCCGACGCATCACCACGCAGGAACAACACGAGGAACATCAGCACGGCCATGGCGCTGAAGATCACCAGTTGCAGCATCGGCGTGTAAATGGCGCCGGTCTTGGTCATGCGCAACTGCTTGTCGGTATTGCTCTGGCTGGCATCGAAGAAGCGCGCCTCCTCATAAGGCTCACCACCGAAGCTGCGCACCACGCGATAGCCCTGGATTGTTTCGGAAGCCACGTGGGTTACATCGCCCATGGCCACCTGGATCTTCTTGCTCTGCTTGCGGAACTTGCGGCTGGCTGTAGTCACCATTAAGGCGATCAGGGGCAGTATCGCCACCATCACCAGGGTCAGCTTCCAGTTCATCCACAGCAGGTAGGCGAACAGGCAGACCACCGTCATGCCCTCACGGATCACTACCTTGATCGCATCGGTCGCAGCCCCCGTCACCATGGTGACGTTGAAGGTGATGCGCGAGATCAGGTGCCCGGAGTTGTGGTTGTCGAAATAGCGATTTGGCAGTACCAGCAGGTTGTTGAACAGCGCAACACGCAGGTCATGCACCAGACCGAGGGAAACCTTGGCCAGGTAGTAGTTGCCGAGGAACGAACCGACCCCCTGCCAGGCGGCGATCAGCACGATCAACAGCGGCACCATCTGCAGCAGCTGAAGGTCGCGCAGCACCGGCACATTGGGGAATAGCACCACGCTCGGGTCGTTGAGGCCATCGACGAAATACTGGAGGATCGCCCCCAGCATCGGCTGGGTGGTGGCGAAGATCACGAAGCCGACGATGCTCAGCACGAACTGCCAGATATAAGGACGGACGTAGCTCAGCAGCCGCAGGTAGATCTTGAGGCTAGAAGGCTCACCAAGACTCAGCTTATTTTCGCTCATTCAAATTACCCAAGGCTCTGATAGCCCGGCAGTTTAACATAGCCATCTGACCACTTCGCGATATTCGGGTAGACTGCCCCGACCAGCAAGTAGAGCCATACCGATGATGACCCCTCTCTCAAACAAACAATTTCTTTCGCTTCGCCAGAACGCCCTATTGATTGAGGAAGATCACTGCGGAGAAAAAGTTCTAGAACTTTCAGACGGAAGCTTCCTGAAGCTATTTCGCCGAAAGCGCCTGGTCACGTCTGAGTTGTATCGGCCCTACGCAGAAAGATTCGCCGCGAATGCCAGCCAGCTAACCGAGCTGCATATACCGTGCCCTAAAATCATAGCGACATACAGAATCAAAAGTATCAAGCGAACAGCTGTGCACTACTGGCCGCTACCTGGCTCGACACTCCGCCAGGTGTTACAGAACTTGGAATGCAAAGAGATTGAAGACACCTGCCACGCCCTTGGCAGTTTCATTGCCGGACTTCATGACGCGGGCGTGTACTTCCGCTCTTTACACCTCGGAAATATCGTCGCGTGCGAAGATGATTCATTCGGACTGATAGATATAGCGGACATGAAGATATCCGCACACCCGCTGAGCGCAGGCATGCGGAAGCGTAATTTTCAGCACCTCTTCAGATACAGGAAGGATATCGCAGCACTGGCCTTAGGCAGCGCACACTTAGTCGATGGATACTGCCAAAACCTACCCCACAATGATAAGCAGCACTTTACGGAGCTATTGAACAAGCTGCTTCACGAGACGAACAAGACACACGTTCAGCAAGAGCAAAGCCAGTGAGCACACTCAGCGTAATCCTCCCCATCTACAACGCGGCCCCCTATTTAGACGAAACCGTTAACTCCCTGCTCCAGCAGAGCAGAAGCCCCGACCAAATAATCGCCATCAACGATGGTTCAAATGACCGCTCACTTGAAGTGCTTGAAAGACATGGACGGTCCGATAGCAGAATCCAGATCATATCCAAAGAGAATGGGGGCGTGTCGTCGGCAAGAAACCTGGGACTCGAAGCCTGTGAAGGTGACTACGTCGCGCTCATGGACGCTGATGATATATGCCATCCCGACCGTTTCCAGGCACAAATCAGAGCCATGGAAAATGAAAAAATTGATCTCTGCGGCAGCTGGATGACTACGTTCGGGCGAAACAAGAGAAAAGTTAAATACCCGACAGGAAACTCAGAGCTCAGAGACAACTACCTTTTCTTGGGGAGAACCATATCCAACCCTAGCGCAATGATACGAAAGAGCATCATTGGAAACTCACGATATGACGAAAGCCTGGTATTTGCGGAGGACTACGACTTTTTCCTGTCCCTGCTTCTCAGCAACCCACAGGCCCGCTTATGCAACATTCCCAAGGCGCTACTGAAGTACCGAACCCATGATCTGCAGGCATCTCAGATTCATATAAACAAAAATGAAAGCAGCCTGAAAGCCATCTTCCTCAAACAATTCAACCGCAACGCCATACCGGCAACCCAAGAGCAGATAGATGTTCATTATGAGATATGGAGAAACAAGAAAACCATTTCTCTGCAGGCGTTCAACGACTATTTACCGTTGATGCAAAAACTCGTCGATTTCCTTGAACTCGCACCGCACTCGAAAAAATACGCCACCCTAAGATGGATCTCGCTACTTAAACAACAGCCTCATCTGAAGCCAGAAAGCGAGGTGCTGGTTAGAGAAAGCTCCAATTACTCTCCGTCACTCTGGACTCGCCTTATCACTCACTGCCTGTGACCGCCACAGCATCAGCATCAGCCCTACGGGCACCCAGGTCAAAAACCATATCTCACGGGGTTTGTCCCAGACGTTGAAACCGTCCGACAATAGCGAAACCGTCGAGAAAACCCACACGCCCAAAATAACACGCCTTAAAAAAAGCTGACGGGCAAACCAAGCGTGACCAACAACCCCTCCCCAGACCATCCCCCAGAAGATCAGCCCAACCAATCCAACCTGGATAGCGACACTCAAATAAAAATTATGCGGATGATCAAAGGCTGCCGGAATGCTCTCCAGAAAGAGTGAGTAATGATCCCCCAGCCCCGTCCCTAACAGGAAACCGCTCTGCTTCCACATTTCAACCCCAGCAGAAAACAATTCTGGCCTGTATGACATCCCGCGCTGAGTAATTAACTCAGGGACAAAACCATACAGCGCCACGACTGCCACCACACAGATGACAGCCACGTACTTATAGAGCAGCCAGCGCCCCCATATGGGAGTCAACACCAAGGAAAACATTACCGCCACCCACACTCCCTTGCTTTGCGCAAAAAGGAGATAAATGAAGAGCATCGATAGCGCTGCCCCCCACAGAATGACTTGCCGAATACCGCGCGGCCGAAGGCCATAAAGCACCATGGTAAAGAAGCCGAAAACATGGGCAGCCAGTATCGAGTGACTCAGCTGGCCCACTCCGGACAGCCTTTCCTCCCAAGGCATGCCATTGACCAAGTAAAACCTGAACCAATAATAGCCCGCAAATAACGACGCAATAATTGATGAATACCAAAGCAGGTTGAACAAGACATGCTGCGGGAGCGACCCAATCAAGAACATCCCCCAAAGAGTAAGCATGATAAAGAAGAGGTACTTCCCCTCCTGGAGTCCTTGCCCGTCAGAAGCCCAGAGACTGGTTACCAGCGACCACACCAAGAACACTGTCACTGCGTGGATCAACGTGCACTTGGCAAGGCTCCTCAATGCCTCCCTCTCGCTCCAAAGCAGGAACAAGCCTGGAAGCCAGAGCAACACTATCAAAGCCTGATGATAACTTTTGCTGGTTGGAAGAAATATCCCAACAAGGAGGCACGCAACACCCGGCAGCATGAGTGCCGCCCTGTTCCGTGATTTGAAAAGCTCACGCACCGTGAACACCAACATCGAACTCACTCAACACATCCCTGTATTGCTGACGAAACTTGTTTATGTCGTGCTCAAGGCACAGATAATCGTATGCAGCAGCGCCTTCTCCACGCCGATCCACAGCGTCGAGAGCAAGGAGTGCCCCAAGCTGCCTTGCTAGGCCCTCGACATCCCTGGAAGCGAACATCCTTCCACCGCACTCCTCCAGAATGGGTTTCAAGCTGCTTATATCCGACCCAATGACGGGCAATCGACCGCTCATGGCCTCCAATAACGCCAGAGGCAGGCCTTCGCTGAGCGACGGCATGACGAAAGCATCAAAGGCTCGCACATATTGCAGGGCATCATCTTTGGCCCCCACGAGCAACGCACGCCCCTGTAACTCAAGTTCCTCAATGGCGGCCTCGAGCTCCAGACGAGCCCGCCCCTCACCGATTATCACCAGTAACGCCTGGGGATTTTCATTTTTAATCTTTGCAAACGCATGCAACAGATAAATATGCCCCTTCACTGGCACCAATCGACCAATCGCACCAAATACAAAGACGTCACTCGGCAAACCAAGCATTTCCCGAGCCTTCACGCTCGAATGCTGAAGGCTTTCGGCACGAGCTATATCTATAGCGTTGTTGATCTGCCGCGTATTCGACTTAGTGAACCCGGCCCCGGAGCCGATCAAATAGTCGCACACCGCACGAGATACGCCGATCAGGCGCCAGGCGGGCGTAACAAGTTGGCGTGCGACCCAGCATCGAAAGGGCCGATCATACTCGCCAAAGCCATGAGCAACGCCGATACAAACTCGAATCCGCAGCCAAAGGTTGAGCAGCATCATCATATTTACCGGCTTGAAACGATGTGCAATCACCACATCATATCGCTCGGCGCGGCAGTGCTTATATAACGCCCACAGGGCGCGCAATCGCAGCCCACTGGTTGCCGATTTGCTATAGCCGAAATATACGGAGCGCTCCGCTTTACTTGATAACTGCCCCGGGCCAGGCCGACCACGCAGGAACGCGGTAGTGACCTCGTAGCGCTCGGGGGGAAGAGCTTGAATGATCTGCTCAGCCAAATCGGATTCATTGACGTTGTAATAATTCTGCAGTTGCAGAACCTTGGTGCGACGTTGGCTCATACTGAACTCTTCTTAATATCTCAACCACAAGCGCAGCGCCTTGCGGGTATAAGAGAACTTGAATATCACCCGCCAATCCGTACGCAAAGCATGCTTGTAGTAAAGTCTTGCGCCGTCATGATCATCGGCCAAGAGACAAGTCCGAAACAACGACAGGCAGCGCTGCGCCTTGTAGCGATGACGCAACCCTTGTCCCGCAGCGGGCAGGCTGCCGAATACCTCATCCACCAGTCTCAGATCCACCTTCCGCGCCGCCTCGGCGTTGTGTCGCAGGCTGCCAGGGTGCTTGTGGATGCGCGCGAGGGGGAAGTCCAGGCATCGCACCGGGCCTTGGGCCAGGGCGTAGGCGAACACGGGGATATCTTCGCTGTGTCGCAGGTGTTCCGGATAGGGGCGCTGGAGCAAGAGGTCGCGCCTGAATACACAGGCGCCGTGGCTGATGGCGATGGTCTTGTCCAACAGGTAGGCTGACAGGCGTCGATGCAGGTCGCCGGGCACCTCGGAGGCAGGGTGCTCGCGCTCGCGGCCATCGGGCTGGACCGCTACGTGCCCAGCCAGCCATAGACCGGTATCGGAGTGTCCACGCAACTGCTCGCAAAGCTCGGGCAGCACGCCCGGAGCCAACTCGTCGTCGGCATCCAGCAGCAGTACGAAACGGCCACTCGCAAGGCGCACGCCATGATTACGCGCAGCGGAGGGGCCGGCGTTTTCCTGACGAACCCCTTGGAAGCGATCGCCATAGCGAGTCGCCAGTGCTTCGAATACAGCCGGGGTGTCGTCGCTGGAGCCGTCGTCGACGACCCAGAGTTCCACATCAGCGTCGGCCTGCGATAGCACCGACTCGACCGCTCGCGGCAGCACCCTGGCGTAGTTGTACGCCGGAATGATGACGCTGAGCAGCGGACTAGCCGACATTGTCATACCAATCCACGCCATCCTTGACGACCAGCACGTCCTCCATGATCAGGTACTGCAGGTCAGAGCCGTAGAACATGTTCAGCGCGTCGGTGGGCGAGCAGATCATCGGTTCGCCGCGACGGTTGAGGGAGGTGTTCAGGGAGACGCCGTTGCCGGTGAGGTTCTCCAGTTCCTTCATCAGGTCGTACCAGCGCGGGTTGTGGCGGCGCTCCAGCACCTGGGCGCGGGAAGTGCCGTCCTCGTGCACCACCTCGGAGACGCGCTCCTTCCACTCGTCATTGACCTCGAAGGTGAAGGTCATGAACGGGCTCGGGTGGTCGACCTTGAGCATCTGCGGTGCAACGGTGTCGAGCATCGACGGGCAGAAGGGCCTCCAGCGCTCGCGGAACTTGATCTGTTCGTTGATGCGGTCGGCGACGCCGGGGATGCTCGGGCAGCCGATGATGGAGCGACCGCCCAGAGCGCGCGGGCCGAACTCCATGCGGCCCTGGAACCAGGCCACCGGGTTGCCGGCGACCATGATACTGGCGATGCGCTGCGGGGTGTTTTCGATGCGTTTGAACACCGGCTTGTTCGGGTGCTTGGCGCAGGCGGCGATGACGTCCTCGTTGGAGAAGGCCGGGCCGAGGTAGACGTGCTCCATCTTCTCCACCGGCACGCCGCGCTTGTGCGAGATGTAGGCGGCGGCGCCAACAGCGGTGCCGGCGTCACCGGAGGCGGGCTGCACGAACAGCTCCTTCACGTCCGGGCGGGCGATGATCTTCTGGTTCAGCTTGACGTTCAGCGCGCAGCCGCCGGCGAAGGCGATCTTGCCGGTCTCGCGGAGGATGTCGCCGAGGTAGTACTCCATCATCTCCAGCGCCAGCTTCTCGAACAGGGCCTGCATGCTGGCGGCGTAGTGGATGTAGGGGTCGTCGGCGATGTCGCCCTGGCGTTTCGGACCGAGCCACTCGATCAGCTTGGGCGAGAAGTAGTAGCCCTTGCCGTTTTCCTTGTAGCGACGGAAGCCGATGACGTTGGCGTATTCGGTGTTGATCACCAGCTCGCCATTCTCGAACTTGGCCAGGCGGGAGAAATCGTACTTGGCGGCGTCACCGTAGGGCGCCATGCCCATGACCTTGAACTCGCCGTCGAGCATCTCGAAGCCGAGGTATTCGGTGATCGCGCCATAGAGGCCGCCCAGGGAATCCGGGTCGAAGAATTCCTTGATCTTGTGGATCTTGCCGTTCTCGCCCCAGCCGAAGAAGGTGGTGGCGTACTCGCCCTTGCCGTCGATCCCGAGGATCGCGGTCTTCTCCTTGAAGCCGGAGCAGTGGTAGGCGCTGGAGGCGTGGGCCAGGTGGTGCTCCACCGGCTCGATCTTCACTTTCTTGGCGTCGAAGCCCAGTTGCTCCAGGCACCAGACGATCTTGTTGCGATAGCGCTTGTAGCGGCGGTTGCCCATGAGGATCGCGTCGAGGGCGCGGTCCGGTGCGTACCAGTAGCGCTTGGCGTACTGCCAGCGGGCCTTGCCGAACAGGCTGATGGGGGCGAAGGGAATGGCCACCACATCGACGTCGGAAGGCTTGATGCCGGCCTGCTCCAGGCAGAACTTGGCCGATTCGTAGGGCATGCGGTTCTTCGCGTGCTTGTCGCGCACGAAGCGCTCTTCTTCGGCGGCCGCGATCAGCTTGCCGTCGATGTAGAGCGCGGCGGAGGGGTCATGGCTGAGGGCGCCAGAAAGGCCGAGAATCGTCAGTGCCACAGTGTTAAGCCTCTTGAAAGCAGCTGGCAGCCTGAAACGGGAAGCCCGAGGCGCCAGCGGTCATATGGTTCACGGCCCAGAGGGCTGTTTCTTCCAGCTTCAAGCACTCGGCTTGAAACTGTCTTTCGGTAAACGTCGGTCCAGCAACTGGTGCAACGCCGAGTCGGCGGGCCAGTTGCGCAGGAAGCGGGCACGATCGCGGGCGTAGGCCCGGGCGAAACTGCGCTCGCTTCGGTGTTGCTGCACGGCATCCAGATCGATGAGGCACCAGGCGCCGCTCTGCCAGAACAGGTTGTGTCCCTTGAGATCGCCATGGCTGATGCGCTCACGGATCAGGGCGGCGAACAAGCGGTCCAGCGCCTGCAGATCGGCTTCGGCCGGCAAGCCATTGCCTTGCGGATCGGCCTGGGCTTCCTGAAAACGGGCGATTATATCGCGCCCGGGCAGATATTCGGTAATCAGGTAGGCGCGGCTGCGCAGCCAGCACCAGCGGCGCTCGATCATGGCCAGGGGCTGCGGTGTGGCGATGCCGAGGAAGGCCAGGCGATTGCCCTCCTTCCAGCTGTGCCAGGCACGACTGGGGCGCCAGAAGCGCTTCAGCCAGTGCAGCGGGCCCTTGATGTTGTAGCGCTTGAGCAGCAATTGCCGCCCACCGGCCTCCACCTGCGCCACCGTGGCGGTGCCACCGCCTTTGAGCAGACGACCGGCGGCGAGGGCCGCATCCGGATCGGCCAGCAGGGGCGACAAGGCATCCAGGGCGTCACGACGGGCGGCGCGGATGCCGAAGGCCGAGCCGATCACGCTGAACAAGCTGCAATCACGGCCGATCTTGGCGAGGAAATCGCGCAGGCGCCAGCGGCGTACCCGGGCGATCTCCTTCTGCAGCATCTCCAGCGGCAACGCGTGTTCACCGTTGGCCAGCAGGTAGTGCACCAGCAGCTCTTCGAGGAAGGGGTCGAGGTCCGCCGGCAACTGGGCGAAGAACACCCCGAGATTGGCCAGCACCTTGTCCCGTGCCAGGCTCTGCCCGGGGGATTCGCCGCGTACGCCGCCGCCGTCGATCAGTTGCAGCGCGCCCTGATGACGAAGGATGTTGTCCAGGTGCAGGTCTTCCTGGACCAACCCCTTGCCATGCAATTGGCCGATCAGGGCCAGGGCCTCACCCAGGACCGCCTGCTGCCCATCGGAGAGCGGCGCTTCGGCTTCCACCGCACGCCACTCGTCCCACAGGCTGCGGGAATCTTTCAGGTAATCGAAGAGCAACCAGCCGCCCTGCCCCGCGGCAAAGCCTTCGGCCAGCAACGCCGGCGTCGGCAGGCCCTGCTGGGCGAGCAGCTTTGCACCGGCCAGCTCGCGCTGGTAATGACGCTCGGCCTTGGCGCCCACCATCAGCTTGGCCAGCACCTCGCGACCCTGCCAGCGGGCGAGACCGACGTAACGCTGCCCGGGTAGCACGCGGAACAGGCAGACCAGTTCCAGGCCATCCGCAGCGTCCACCGCCAGCGGCAGGTTCGGTGCGCGCCCGGCACCGGCGAGTTCGGCCAGTTTCAAGCGCGACGCTCCTTGTTACGGCGACGCGCGCCGAGGCGGTGAACCCAGGTATCGACATCGCTGCTGGAATGTTCGGCGCCCAGGTAGGCGACCAGCAGTTCGCGGATCTCGCTTTCGCCCCAGGCATTGGCGCGACGCACCAGCGGCTCCAGATCCTTGACTCGGTCACGACGCCCCAGCAACAGCGAGCGGGTTTTCTCCAGGTCGATCAGGCAACTCTCGTAATGGCCGCCGCTTTCGCGCAGGAAGACGTGCTTGGGATAAAAGCAGCCATGTACCTGACCGGCCGCATGCAGCCGGTGGGCAAGCGTGCCGACGGCGAGGATGATCGCCGCGCGCTGCTCCTCGCCCAGGCTCGGCCAGCGCTCCAGCAGCTCAGCCAGCTCGGTCCAGCCATCGAGGGCGCGGGTCAGGAGGATGGCACGGCGCTCGCCGTGCACCTCCCGCTCGGCGAAGAAGGCGGCACGCAGGGCAGGGACCTCCAGCAGTTGGTAACGCTGGATGTTGCGGAATTCGCGGGCGAAGGTGGGCTCGCCGAACGGGTGCGCCAAGCTGCGACTGAGGTAGTTGCTCTGCCGCTTGAGGTAATAGGCCGCATCACCCAGGTCGAGGCGGAACACGCTGCTCCAGCCGCCACGGCCGGTATTGGGCGCATCCACCGCCTCGAGCTGCAGGTTCCACAGCGCCTCGAAGTTGTCGAGGCCATGACGGGCCAGGATGTCGCGGTCACTGGCGGCGATGAAGTCGCTCATTCGCGTCCCTCGAAGAAACCGATGATCTGCCTGATACGCCGCTTGTCGCTGACGTTCAGGCGCTGGCGCCCGCGGTACTGCAGGTAGAAGCGCAGGCGCTGGGTGCGGCTCAACTGGTACTTGGCCACCTTGTCCAGGCAGGCCAGGTCCTTGGTGATGCGGCGTTGCAGGAAGGGGCCGAACCAGAGGGCGCCGGTGGGGCAATCGATGAGGAACAGCTCGCCCTCGTCGTTGACCAGCAGGTTGCGCCACTTCAGGTCGTTATGGGCGAAGTGGTGGTCATGCATGGCTCGGGTGGCGCGGGCCAGCTGGCGGCTGACGCCATCCACCCAGGCTGCGTCGTCCAGGCGCGGGTCGTCACGCAGGGCCAGCGCCGCCATATCGGCGGTGCGCTCCAGCTCGCGAGTGATCAGCGCGCCACGGTGGAAAAGCCCGAAGCGCCGCTCCAGGCCCCAGCCCACCACCGGCGCAGTGGGAATGCCCCACTTGCTGAAGTTCTTGAGGTTCTGCCATTCGGCCTTGACCCGCGGCCGGCCGATCCAGCGACGCAGGCCCTTGCCCGCCCCCCAGTAGCGTTTGACGTAGTAACGGATGCCCGCATGCTCGACCCGCAGCACTTCGGAGAGCGGGTCACCGGTGATCCAGTCGCCCTTGAGGGCGAACACCGCATCGAGGTCGGCGAACAGGCCGGCGACGCCTTCGTCGAGCCCGGGCGCCAGTTTCCAATCGCTCAATCCGCTGCTCCTTCCACGTACTTGCGCTGGTAGCGCACCAGCAGGCGCGCGGCCTTCTGTTCCATCCAGGCCAGCAGGCCGATTTCCTCGCGCAGTACCTGGCGCAGCGGTTGCTGGAAATAGACCTGGAGGAAGCGCAGCTTGTCGTGGCGGGTCAGGCCGATGTTCAGCGCCGAGAAATACAGGGCCGCCAGGTCCTTGTCGCGCCAGCGGCGCGGCGTGCTCGCGCGCACCTGGGCGCGGTGCAGGTCGATGACCGAGAGGCGGAAGTCCCCGGGAGTGACCGGTTTGTCGGTGTGCAGGAGGAAGTGGCAGATGTAGCAATCACGATGATTGACGCCCGCGCGGTGCATCTCGCGCACCATGCGCGCCACCTCGTCGATCAGCGCGCGCTTGAGCTTCAGCGGCGGCGGGTTCTGCTGCCAGTCGAGGCTGAAGTCTTCCAGGCTGATGGTCGGCGCCAGCTCTTCGGTGACGATGAAGGAGTGTTGCTGCGCGGGGTTGCTCCCGCGCTCGCCGAAGGCCACTGCGGTCATGGTCGGCACCCCCACCTGCTGCAGGCGCTGGATGGCGGCCCACTCCAGGCCGGCGCCGAGCACCGGCAGCTTGGCGGTGATCAGGTTCTTGAAGATCTCGCCCCAGCCGATGCCACGGTGGATCTTGACGAAGTAGCCGCGGCCGTCGACCTCGGTGCGCAGGGTGCGCCGGGCCTCCAGCTCGCGGAAGACCTCGCCCTGCAGCTTCTCTACCTCGGCGAAGGCGTCGCGCCCGGCCCACAGGTCCTTGAAGGGTTGTGCGAGCACCAGCTTCATGGGCGCGCCTGCAGGATCACGTCGGCCGCGCGCTGCGGCATGCTGTAGAGGTCCGCCGCATCGGCGAAGGCCAGGCCGTTGCGGGCCCATTCGTTGCGGGCGTTATCGTTGTCGAGCATTTCGGCCAGCATGCGGTTCAGCTGCTCCTGTTCGAAGGGGCTCGGCACCACGCGACCTGCCCTGGCCTCGTCGATGTAGTGGGCGTAGCCGCAGACGTCGGTCACCAGCACCGGCAGCCCGGCGACCAGCGCCTCCAGCAGCACGGTCCCGGTGTTTTCGTTGTAGGCGGGGTGGATCAGCAGGTCGGCGCCCAGCAGGAAGCGCGGGATGTCGCTGCGACCCTTGAGGATTTCGACCTGATCGGAAATACCCAGCGTCTTCATCTGCAGGATGAAAGGCTTGGGGTCGTCCTGGCCGATGACGATCAGCCGCGTGCGTTTCTTCAGCGCCTTGGGCAGCGCGGCCAGCGCACGCAGGCTGCGGTCCAGGCCCTTGGTCTTGAAGCCGGAGCCGATCTGCACCAGCAGCAGCTCGTCGTCCGCCAGCTTGAACTCGCGGCGGAACTCGGCACGGATCTCGGCGGCGTTGGCAGGTGCGCGACGGTCGGCGGCGATGCCCGGTGGCAGCAGGTGGAAGCGCTCGGCCGGCGTGGCGTAGTGCTTCACGAACAGCGGCTGCTGGACCTCGGAAATCATCAGCACCTCGGTTTTCGACTCGGGGGCGAACACGGCCCGCTCGTAGTCGGCGAAGTGCTTGTAGCGGCCCCACTTGCGGTACAGGCCATTGCGCAGGGTCTGCGCCTTGTCCTCGAAGCAGGGGTCGGCGGCGTAGTACACATCCAGGCCAGGCATCTTGTTGAAGCCGATCACCCGGTCCACCGGGCGCTTGGCCAGGTCGGCCTCGACCCAAGCGGTGAATTTCTCGTTGCGCTTGTGGTTGAACAGCGCCTTGACCGGCGCGATCAGCACCTCGAAACCGTCCGGGATATCGCCTTCCCAGATCATGGTGTAGACGCGGATGGCGTGCCCACGGCGCTGGCAATCCTGGGCGATGCGCATGAAGTCGCGCTGCAGGCCGCCGAACGGGAAGTACTTGTAGAGCACGAATGCCAGTTGCATCAGTGAGTGTCCTCGGTCAGCAGCAGGGCCTCCAGCTGGGTGGCCACGCGCTGCGGGTTCAGCCGGGTGAAGCACAGGGGCTGCTCGCGTTTCAGGTCGAAGCGGCGCTTGTCTTCCTCGGTCGGCTGGTAGGTGCAGGTCTTCTTCAGGCAGGGCGCACAAGGGAAGTCGCTGCCCAGGTGCACCTGCGAACGGCCGTAGGCACCGGTGAAGCCGGGGTTGGTCGGCCCATAGAGCGACAGGGTCGGGACGTCCAGCGCCGCCGCCAGGTGGCCCAGGCCGGTGTCGACCGCCACGCAGGCACGGGCGCCCGCCAACACCTTGGCCATGCCGGCCAGGGATAATTTGGGGAGCACCGCGGCGTTTTCCAAGCCCTCGGCGATGCGTTCGGCCCGCGCCTTCTCGTTCGGGTTGCCCCAGGGCAGGCGCAGGTTCCAGCCGTGCTCGCAGACCCGCTCGGCCAGGTCACGCCAGTAGGCTTCCGGCCAGTGCTTGGTGTCCCAGGTGGTGCCGTGCAGGAACAGCAGGTAAGGCGCGCTACCCGGTGCATCGGCCAGCTGCGAACGGCTGAGCCCGTAGTCGCCGGTGGTGGTCGGCAGCGGATAGTCCAGCGCCTTGGCGAACAACTGGCGTACACGCTCGACGGCGTGTTGCCCCCAGGCCACGGAGTGGGCCTGGTCGTAGAAGCGCGCGGCGATGGGCTCGCGGGCGGACTCGCGGTCCAGCCCGGCCACCGGTGCCTTGGCGTAACGGGTCAGCCAGGCACTCTTGAACAACCCCTGGGCGTCGATGATCAGGTCGTAACGGGTCTCGCGCAGGCGCGCCTTGAAGCGCTTCCACTCGCCGCTGCGGATGGTCTGCATCAGGTTCTTGCGCCAGCGGCGGATGGCCACCGGGATGACCTGCGCCACCGCCGGGTGCCAGGCGGGAATCTCGGCGAAACCCTCCTCCACCACCCAGTCGAACTGGATGCCGGGGATGGCCCGGGCGGCATCGGTGAGCGCCGGCAGCGTGTGGATCACATCACCCAGGGACGAGGTCTTGACCAGCAAAACCCTCATTCAGCGACCTCGGCCGGATCGGCCACCAGGCGCCCCAGGGCATCCATCACCGGGCGCGGCTTGAGCTGGCGCAGGCAGTTGTAGTGGCCGAAGCGGCAGGTGCGGTCGAAGCAGGGGCTGCATTCCAGGCCCAGGCGCACCACCTCCACCTGTTCCGCCAGGGGCGGGGTGAACAGCGGCGAGGTGGAGCCGTAGACGGCCACCAGCGGGCGGTTCAGCGCAGCGGCCACGTGCATCAGGCCGGAGTCGTTGGAGACCACGGCGCCGGAGCAGGACATCAGGTCGATGGCCTCGGCCAGGCTGGTCTGCCCGGCGAGGTTGATCACCTCTTCGCGCAGGCCCGGGATCAGGCGCATGCGGATGTCTTCGCCACCGGGGTGGTCGTTCTTCGAGCCGAACAGCCAGACCTGCCAGCCGTCGCGGACCTTCAGCTCGGCGACCTTGGCGTAGTGCTCGGCCGGCCAGCGCTTGGCCTCGCCGAATTCGGCGCCGGGGCACAGGGCGAGGATGGGGCGGTCGAGGCTGAGGCCGAACTTGGCCAGGGCCGCGTCGCGGCTCGCCGGCTCGATGTTCAGGGTCGGGCGCGGATAGGGCTGCGGCAGCTCGGCGCCGGGCTCGTAGGCCAGGGCCATGAAGCGCTCGATCATCAGCGGGTAGCGGGACTTGTCCAGCTTGCGGATGTCGTTGAGTAGGCCGTAGCGCATCTCGCCCTTCCAGCCCGTGCGCTGGGGGATGCCCGCGAAGAAGGGCACCAGCGCGGACTTCAGCGAGTTGGGCAGGAGGATCGCCTGGTCATAGCGACCGGCGAGGGATTTGCCGATGCGGCGGCGCGTGGCCAGTTCCAGCACGCCGTGGCCGAGCGGAAAGCTCAGGGCCTGGCGCACCTCGGGCATGCGCTCGAGAATGGGCCGGCTCCACTCGGGTGCCAGGACGTCGATCTGGCAGTCGCCATGGCGGGCCTTCAGGCACTGGAAGAGTGTCTGCGCCATCACCATGTCGCCCACCCAGGAGGGGCCAACGATCAGAATATTCATAAAGGCAGCTTCGGGGCCTCAAGCGACAAGCCGCAAGCTTCAAGCAGTACCCACTGCTTGCGGCTTGCGGCTTGCACTTTGCAGCCTTGTCTATTTATTTGACCAGGGTGCGCCACTCGGCGTGCGCGGCGGTCTTGCCGGTCACCAGGTCGAAGTAGGCCTTCTGCAGCTTCTCGGTCACCGGACCACGGCTGCCGATGCCGATCTTGCGGCCGTCGACTTCGCGAATCGGGGTGACTTCAGCGGCGGTGCCGGTGAAGAAGGCTTCGTCGGCGATGTACACCTCGTCACGGGTGATGCGCTTCTCGACCAGCTTCAGGCCCTGCTCTTCGGCCAGGCGCAGCACGGTGTTGCGGGTGATGCCGTTGAGGCAGGCGGTCACTTCGGGGGTGTAGAGCACACCGTCCTTGATGATGAAGATGTTCTCGCCGGAACCCTCGGCCACGTAGCCTTCCGGGTCCAGCATCATGGCCTCGTCGGCGCCGCCGGAAATGGCTTCCTGCAGGGCCAGCATCGAGTTGATGTAGGCACCATTGGACTTGGCGCGGGTCATGGAGATGTTCACGTGGTGGCGGGTGAAGGAGCTGGTGCGCACCTTGATGCCCTTCTGCAGCGCTTCCTCGCCCATGTACGCACCCCAGTTCCAGGCGGCGACGATGACGTGGACCTTCAGGCCGGTGGCACGCAGGCCCATGCCTTCGCTTCCGTAGAACACCATCGGGCGGATGTAGGCGCTTTCGAGGTTGTTCTCACGCACGGCGGCGCGGGTGGCCTCGTTGATCTGATCCTTGGTCCACGGGATCTGCATGTTCATGATGTGAGCGGAGTCGAACAGGCGGTCGGTGTGCGCCTGCAGGCGGAAGATCGCCGTGCCGTCCGGGGTGTTGTAGGCGCGCACGCCTTCGAACACGCCCATCCCGTAGTGCAGGGTATGGGTCAGTACGTGAGTGGTCGCTTCGCGCCACGGCACCAGTTCGCCGTCATACCAGATCACGCCATCACGATCGGCCATCGACATATTTGCCAGCTCCTCAAGGATTCGATTGATTCAGCTCGGCGAGTTAGCAGGCTGCTGAAAAACTAACTGCGTTGCCGCTACGGCGTTGAAAACGCCCTCAAAATGCTCATTTACCACACGTAAACTGCGCTTTTTCGGCCGTTCTCGCCTTGTATCGGCTGCCTCGTCTACGTTCTTCAACGGCCTGTTAGCTCAAGCCCAACTCACGCCAGATCCGCATCACGCCTTGGCGCTCCGCGTGGAACTGGTCACCACTCACTACGCCCGGCTGCTTCTGCAACGCCTGCCGGTGGGCGGCGGAGCGATAGGCCTTGTAGGCCTCCTGCAGCAGGCTGACCGCTTCACCGGACAGCAACCCGACCTGCTCGAGGCCGTCGAGAATGCGGATGTTATCGGTGTAGCGCACCAGCTCCGGGTGCTGTCGCGACCAGGCAAGGGCCGCATATTGCACCATAAATTCGATATCGACGATACCGCCGGCGTCCTGCTTCAGATCGAAGGGAGCCGTGGTTTCGAAGGCGTTCGCAGCGGTTCCCGCCGCGGTCTCGCGCGTTCCCAGGGTGGTGCGCATCTTCGCCCGCATCTCGCTGACCTCCTGGCGCAGGGTGTCCAGCTCGCGCTCGCGGCCGAGCACCGCCAGGCGCACCGCCTCGAAGGCCGTTGCCACGCGCTTGCAGCCCACCAGCACGCGGGCACGCACCAGCGCCTGGTGCTCCCAGGTCCAGGCCTCGTTCTCCTGGTAGCGCTGGAAGGCGCCCAGGGAGCTCACCAGCAGGCCCGCCGCACCTGAGGGGCGCAGGCGCATGTCCACTTCGTAGAGCGAGCCGGAGGTGGTCTGGGTGGTGAGCAGGTGGATGATTCGCTGGCCCAGGCGGGTGAAGAACTGGGCGCCGTCTATGGGCTTCTCGCCATCGGTTTCGGCCTGGGGGTCGCCATCGTGGATGAACACCAGGTCGAGGTCGGAACCGTGGCCGAACTCCAGGCCGCCGACCTTGCCGTAGCCGACGATGATGAAGTCCGGGTCGCAGTCGCTGCCATCGGCACGATGGGGCGCGCCGTGGCGGGCCACGGTATGGCGCCATGCCAGGGCCAGTACCTGGTCGAGAATGGCCTCGGCCAGCCAGGTCAGGTAGTCGCTGACCTTCATCAGCGGCAGCGTTCCGGCGATCTCGGAGGCCGCCACCCGCAGGCTGTGGGCCAGCTTGAAATGGCGCAGGGCCTCCATCTGCTGCTCGAGGTCGTCCTCGGGGATGCGGGTCAGTCGCTCGCGCAGCTCGGCCGCCAGCTCGGGTGCCAGCGGCGGGTGATAGAGGCGGCCCTCGTTGAGCAACTCGTCCAGCAACAGCGGATAGCGGGCGATCTGTTCGGCGATCCAGGGGCTGGCGGCGCAGAGGGTGATCAGGCGCTCCAGGGCACCGGGGTTCTCGCTCAGCAGAACCAGATAGGCCGAACGCCGGGCCACCTTCTCCACCAGCGGCAGCACGCGCTCCAGCACCAGATCAGGGTTGGCGTGTTCGCTGGCCATGGTCAGCAGGCGCGGGATGAAGGCGTCCATGCGCTCGCGACCGAGGCGCTGCATGGCCCGCAGCTGCGGGCCGTTGCGCAGGTCGATCAGGCGCTTCATGGCCGCCAACGGGTCGAGGAAGCCGGATTCGCTCAGCTGCCGGCAGGCGCTCTCTTCATCCAGGGCGTCTTCCCACAGCGGCAGCCACTCGCCGCCGATGCAGGCGTCCTGCGGGCCGGCGTCCTCGTCTTCGTCCGGGTCGGCGATGACCTGGTGGAAGTGCCACTCGACACGACCGCGCCAATACATCAGCCGTTCATGGAAGGCCGCCCAGTCATCGAAGCCCATGATGAAGGCGACGCGGGCACGATCCAGGTCGTTGTCCGGCAGCATCTGCGTCTGCCGGTCGGCAATGGCCTGCAGGGCGTGTTCGGTGTAGCGCAGGAAGGCATAGCCATCGCGCAGCTCGGCCACCACGGCCGGCGGCAGGTAGCCCTGCCCTTCCAGGGTGGCCAGCACCTTGAGCAACGGCCGCTGCTGCAGGCTCAGGTCACGCCCGCCATGGATGAGCTGGAAGGCCTGGGCGATGAACTCCACCTCGCGGATGCCGCCGGAGCCGAGCTTGACGTTCTCGGTCATGCCCTTGCGGCGCACTTCCTGCTGGATCAGCTGCTTCATCGAGCGCAGCGCTTCGATGGCCGAGAAGTCCAGATAGCGGCGATAGACGAAGGGCCGCAGCATCTCCAGCAACTGCGCGCCGGCCTGCTGGTCACCACCAACCACCCGCGCCTTGATCATCGCGTAGCGTTCCCAGTCGCGGCCCTGGTCCTGGTAGTACTGCTCCAGCGCATTGAAGCTGAGCACCAGCCCGCCGGACGAGCCGTAGGGGCGCAAGCGCATGTCGACGCGGAAGACGAAGCCGTCGACGGTGATGGCATCCAGCGCCTTGATCAGCTTCTGGCCGAGGCGGATGAAGAACTCCTGGTTATCCAGGGCACGCTTGGCGCCCTCGGTCTCGCCGCCTTCCGGGTAGCCGAAGATCAGGTCGATGTCCGAGGACAGGTTCAACTCGTGGGCGCCCAGCTTGCCCATGCCGAGGATGACCATGTGCTGCGGCAGCCCGGAGCGGCGCCCGGTGGGGGTGCCGAACTGCGCGCAATGGCGCTCGTAGAGCCAGTGGTAGGCGCGGTCGATGCAAGCGTCGGCGAGATCGGAAAGGTCGCGGCAGGTTTCCGCGAGGTCCGCCTGGCGGGTCAGGTCGCGCCAGATGATGCGCACCTGCTGGCGGTTGCGAAAGCGCCTCAGGCGGCGCGCCAGCTCGTCTTCACTCTCGCACTCAGCAAGAACTGAATCCAATTGTGTACACAATTCATTGGATTTAAGTGTACATTCCAGCTCGCCCGATTCCGCCAGCTGCATGAGCATCGCCGGATCGCGCTGCGCCTGCTCGGCCACGAAGTCACTGGCCGCGCACACCCGCTGGAATGCCTGCTGCCGTTCGTCGGGCCAGCCCTCGAACACCTGCTGCGGAGATTCCGGCAGGCCCTCCCCAGCGGAGGTGAAAGCCTGGCGCGCACGGTCGGCGAGCGATTGCAGTTGCGGGGGAAGGGCGACAAGCGGGGGCAGGCTCATGGTCTATCCTGTGATCGGCGTACGCCGGGCCTGTGGTTGCTGGCCTTGCACCGCCCATCTGTAGTTTTACTACGAAAGATTGTGTCCAGAGTGCTGAAACGGCCGTCGAAATGTAGTAAAACTACACAAGGCCGGTTCGACCCCCGGTAAATCCAAGAATTAGCTTCTGCCCGCCCAAAAGGCTGGCAGTGAACATAGGCGTCCGATTCTGGAAGCCTTTCCGCCCTGGAGCAAGCCATGCAAGACCTCGATCCCGTCGAAACCCAGGAATGGCTGGACGCCCTGGAATCGGTTCTCGACAAAGAAGGCGAAGACCGCGCGCATTACCTGATGACCCGTATGGGTGAACTCGCTACCCGTAGCGGTTCGCAGCTTCCTTATGCCATCACCACGCCCTATCGCAACACGATCCCCGTCACCCACGAAGCACGCATGCCTGGCGACCTGTTCATGGAACGCCGCATTCGCTCGCTGGTACGCTGGAACGCGCTGGCCATGGTCATGCGCACCAACCTGAAGGACTCCGACCTGGGCGGTCACATCTCCAGCTTCGCGTCCTCGGCGACCCTCTACGACATTGGCTTCAACTACTTCTTCCAGGCCCCGACCGACGAACACGGCGGCGACCTGATCTACTTCCAGGGCCACGCCTCCCCCGGTGTCTACGCCCGCGCCTTCATGGAAGGCCGCATCACCGAAGACCAGATGAACAACTTCCGCCAGGAAGTCGATGGCAAGGGCCTGTCGTCCTATCCGCACCCCTGGCTGATGCCGGACTTCTGGCAGTTCCCCACCGTATCCATGGGCCTCGGCCCGATCCAGGCGATCTACCAGGCACGCTTCATGAAGTACCTGGAAAGCCGCGGCTTCATCCCCGCCGGCAAGCAGAAGGTCTGGTGCTTCATGGGCGACGGCGAGTGCGACGAGCCGGAATCCCTCGGCGCCATCTCCCTGGCCGGCCGCGAGAAGCTCGACAACCTGATCTTCGTCATCAACTGCAACCTGCAGCGCCTCGACGGCCCGGTTCGCGGCAACGGCAAGATCATCCAGGAACTCGAAGGCGTGTTCCGTGGCGCCCAGTGGAACGTCAACAAGGTCATCTGGGGTCGCTTCTGGGACCCGCTGCTGGCCAAGGACGTCGACGGCATCCTGCAGCGCCGCATGGACGAAGTCATCGACGGCGAGTACCAGAACTACAAGGCCAAGGACGGCGCGTTCGTCCGTGAGCACTTCTTCAACACCCCCGAGCTCAAGGCGATGGTCGCCGACCTCTCCGACGACGAGATCTGGAAGCTCAACCGTGGCGGCCACGACCCGTACAAGGTCTATGCGGCCTACCACCAGGCGGTCAACCACAAGGACCAGCCCACCGTTATCCTGGCCAAGACCATCAAGGGTTATGGCACCGGTGCCGGCGAAGCGAAGAACACCGCGCACAACACCAAGAAGGTCGATGTCGACAGCCTGAAGTCGTTCCGCGACCGCTTCGACATCCCGGTGAAGGACGACGAGCTGGAGAACCTGCCCTTCTTCAAACCCGAAGAAGGCAGCGCCGAAGCCCGTTACCTGAGCGAGCGCCGTGCCGCACTGGGTGGTTTCGTGCCCCAGCGTCGCGCCAAGAGCTTCAGCATCCCGACCCCGCCGCTGGATACCCTCAAGGCCATCCTCGACGGCTCCGGCGACCGTGAAATCTCCACCACCATGGCCTTCGTGCGGATCCTCTCGCAGCTGGTCAAGGACAAGGAAATCGGCCAGCGCATCGTCCCCATCATCCCGGACGAAGCCCGTACCTTCGGCATGGAAGGCATGTTCCGCCAACTGGGCATCTACTCCTCCGTCGGCCAGCTCTACGAGCCCGTCGACAAGGACCAGGTGATGTTCTACCGCGAGGACAAGAAGGGCCAGATCCTCGAGGAAGGCATCAACGAAGCGGGCGCCATGAGCTCCTTCATCGCCGCCGGCACCTCGTACTCCAGCCACAACCAGCCGATGCTGCCGTTCTACATCTTCTATTCGATGTTCGGCTTCCAGCGTATCGGCGACCTGGCCTGGGCCGCTGGCGACAGCCGCACCCGTGGCTTCCTGATCGGCGGCACCGCCGGCCGCACCACGCTCAACGGCGAAGGCCTGCAGCACGAGGACGGCCACAGCCACATGCTGGCCGGCACCATCCCCAACTGCCGCACCTTCGACCCCACCTATGGCTATGAGCTCGCGGTGATCATCCGCGAAGGCATGCGCCAGATGACCGAAGAGCAGCAGGACGTCTTCTACTACATCACCGTGATGAACGAGGCCTACACCCAGCCCGCGATGCCGGCCGGTGTCGAGGAAGGCATCATCAAGGGCATGTACCTGCTCGAAGAGGACAAGAAGGAGGCAGCGCACCACGTGCAGC
Organism: Pseudomonas sp. PDM13; assembly: GCF_025685765.1. Classification (NCBI taxonomy): domain Bacteria; kingdom Pseudomonadati; phylum Pseudomonadota; class Gammaproteobacteria; order Pseudomonadales; family Pseudomonadaceae; genus Pseudomonas; species Pseudomonas sp. PDM13. The sequence goes on from NZ_JAOTQU010000028.1 coordinate 86,341, forward strand.
TGCTGGGCTCGGGCACCATCCTGCGCGAAGTCCGCGAAGCGGCGAAGATCCTCCGCGACGAGTTCAACGTCGGCGCCGATGTCTGGAGCGTCACCAGCTTCAACGAACTGCGCCGCGATGGCCTGGCCATCGAACGCCACAACCGCCTGCACCCGGGCCAGAAGCCCAAGTCGACCTACGTCGAGCAGTGCCTGAATGGCCGCAAGGGTCCGGTCGTGGCCTCCACCGACTACATGAAGCTGTTCGCCGAACAGATTCGTCAGTGGGTGCCGAGCAAGGAATTCAAGGTCCTGGGTACCGACGGCTTTGGCCGCAGCGACAGCCGCAAGAAGCTGCGCCACTTCTTCGAAGTGGACCGCTACTGGGTTGTCCTGGCGGCACTGGAAGCCCTCGCGGATCGCGGCGACATCGAACCGAAAGTGGTGGCCGAGGCCATCGCCAAGTTCGGCATCGACCCCGATAAGCGCAACCCCCTGGACTGCTGAGGAGACGCATTGTGAGTGAGTTGATCCGCGTACCCGATATCGGCGGCGAAGGCGAAGTGATCGAGATTCTGGTCAAGGTCGGCGACCGCGTCGAAGCCGACCAGAGCCTGGTCACCCTGGAATCCGACAAGGCCAGCATGGAAGTCCCCTCGCCCAAGGCCGGCGTGGTGAAAAGCCTGAAGGTGAAGATCGGCGACCGCCTCAAGGAAGGCGACGACCTGATCGAACTGGACATCGAGGGCGCCGCTGCTGCGGCACCCGCGGCCCAGGCACCGGCAGCCGCCCCCAAGGCGGAAGAGAAGCCCGCTGCCGCACCGGCACCGGCGGCCCCCGCCAGTGAAAGCGTCCAGGACGTTCACGTCCCGGACATCGGTTCCGACAGCAAGGCCAAGGTCATCGAAGTCCTGGTCAAGGCCGGCGATCGCGTCGAAGCCGACCAGAGCCTGATCACCCTGGAATCCGACAAGGCCAGCATGGAGATCCCCTCGCCCGCCGCTGGCGTGGTCGAGAGCGTCGTGGTCCAGCTGGACGCCGAAGTCGGCACCGGCGACCTGATCATCAAGCTGCGCGTTGCAGGCGCTGCACCCGCTGCCGCCAAGGCCGCCGAGGCACCCGCCGCCGCGCCGGCACCGGCCCAGGCTCCCGCAGCGGCTCCGGCCGCTCCGGCTGCCGAATCGGTGCAGGACGTCCACGTCCCGGACATCGGCTCCGACAGCAAGGCCAAGGTCATCGAGATTCTGGTCAAGGCCGGCGACAGCGTCGAAGCCGACCAGAGCCTGATCACCCTGGAATCCGACAAGGCCAGCATGGAGATCCCCTCGCCCGCCGCTGGCGTGGTCGAGAGCATCGTGGTCAAGCTGGACGCCGAGGTCGGCACCGGCGACCTGATCCTCAAGCTGCGCACCCAGGGTTCCGCCCCGGCCGCCGCTCCGGCCCCTGCCGCGCAGGACAGCCAACCGGTCCATCGCGTACCGGCAGGCGCCAGCCCGGCCGTTGCCGCCGAGGTCAACGCCATCGCCTCGCTGTCGGCCGCTGCCGCCGGTAGCGCCGGCGCCCCGGCCCGCTCCAACGGCGCCAAGGTCCATGCCGGCCCGGCGGTGCGCCAACTGGCCCGTGAGTTCGGCGTCGAGCTGAGCGCGGTCACCGCGACCGGCCCGCACGGCCGCGTGCTCAAGGAAGACGTGCAAGCCTACGTCAAGGCCGTGATGCAGAAGTCCAAGGAGGCCCCGGCGGCTGCCGCAGGCGCCACCGGCGGTGCCGGCATTCCGCCGATCCCCACAGTGGACTTCAGCAAGTTCGGTGAAATCGAAGAAGTGGCGATGACCCGCCTGATGCAGGTCGGCGCCGCCAACCTGCACCGCAGCTGGCTCAACGTCCCGCACGTGACCCAGTTCGATTCCTCCGACATCACCGAGCTGGAAGCCTTCCGCGTCGCCCAGAAAGCCGTGGCCGAGAAAGCCGGCGTCAAGCTGACCGTGCTGCCGCTGCTGCTGAAAGCCTGCGCCTACCTGCTCAAGGAACTGCCGGACTTCAACAGCTCCCTGGCCCCCAGTGGCAAGGCGCTGATCCGCAAGAAGTACGTGCACATCGGCTTCGCCGTGGACACCCCGGACGGCCTGCTGGTCCCGGTGATCCGCAACGTCGACCAGAAGAGCCTGCTGCAACTGGCTGCCGAAGCCGCTGCCCTGGCCGAGAAAGCCCGGACCAAGAAGCTCTCGGCGGACGACATGCAAGGCGCCTGCTTCACCATCTCCAGCCTCGGCCACATTGGCGGCACCGGCTTCACGCCGATCGTCAACGCGCCGGAAGTGGCGATCCTCGGCGTGTCCAAGGCCACCATCCAGCCGGTCTGGGACGGCAAGGCCTTCCAGCCGCGCCTGATGCTGCCGCTGTCGCTGTCCTATGACCACCGCGTGATCAACGGCGCCGCCGCCGCGCGCTTCACCAAGCGCCTGGGCGACGTGCTGGCGGACATCCGCACCATGCTGCTGTAAACCTTTGCTTCATCGCGAGCACGCCATGCTCGTACCTCAACCCCGCCCGATTCGGCGGGGTTTTTTTTGCCTGGATTAAGAGGATGTAAGCGCCGGACGACGCCCACGCCCCGGCCTGCGGCGGCCCGCATCGCGTCATTGAGGAGGAATGATTGATCGGGGAAAACCAGGCGAAACCCACTCGCGGCTGCCAGTGGGTTTCGGCGCTGCAGCCGGGATCAGCCCTTCTGCAGATTGCGGATCAGGAAGCTGAAGGCCTTGGCCAGCTGCCCGGCACCATCGAGATCCCGGACGATGGTCAGCATCGGCTCCGTGGAGCCGGGCACGTTGAGCACGCAGGCCTGGCCTTCGCGAGGGCACGAGTAGCTGATGCTCGGGTCGACGCCGAACACCGGCAACAGGCGGTTGTGTACCGAAACCCCGGTGCCCGAGGTGGCACGCACCTCTTCGCGCAGCATCAGCTCGCCCGGCTTGGCCAGGCTCACCTGGTATTCCAGGTCGCGGCGGTCGCTGGAGCCCACCTGGTAGCCGGCGCTCAGGGCGTAGGTTTTGAGCAGCGCATTGGTGTGCGCGAACAGCGCCTTGCGCTCGTCGTCGGTCAGGTAGAGACGCTTGATTTCCGTCAGGTAACGGGTCTGTTCGGCGCTGCTGAGAACAGGCTCAGGAGCGGCCGCCGAGACCGGTGATAAAAAAAACAGCCCACATAGCACCAAAGCCCCACCAAGTTGTCTTGTCAGCCCCATCCGCATGATGCACCCTTGCCCGACGCCATAATATGAAGTGGGCCGAGGCCCGACTCGGTCAGCATACTGGAACCCACCCGCCCGATGAAAAGCCATCCCGATGCCGCCAGCCGTACGGTGGCCGAGGTTGTGACGCAGTTGCCAGTCCCTTCGCGGCTTGGCCTCATGCGTTTCGAGCGGCTCAACGAGGCCAGCTGGGCGCTGCTGTTCCTCGACCCCAATTGCGAACGCCAGATCGGCCTGCCCGCCACCGAGCTCTGCGCCCTGGTCGGCTCGCCCTATGCCAGCCTGATGTCCCCCGAAGCGCGCTACCGCCTGCATGACGAAATCCAGCGTCAGTTGACCGGCAGCGCCAGCTATCAGGTGCAGTACGACCTGCACACCCCCGACGGCGTGCGCACCATCCTCGAACTCGGCGAAGCCTTCCAGCAGCACGGCCGCAACCTGCTGCGCGGTTACCTGCTGCCGGTGGAGGTCGACGACAGTGAAGACGACGACCAGCGCCTCAGCGAACTGGAAGCCCAGAACCAGCGGCTGAAAAGCTCCCTGGACCTCTACCAGCGCTCCCAGGAAGACCACCTGCAGCACCTGATCCGCTCCCGCGCCCAGCAGAGCCTGATCGTGCGCCTGGCCCGCCACCGCTACGGCCCGGGCGACCCGGCCCTGGAAGCGGCCAAGCTGATCACCCAGGCCGCCTGCGAGGCCTACGAGGTTTCCCGTGCCTCGCTGTGGATGTTCGATGGCGACCTGCTGCGCGCCATCACCCTCTACCGGCGCGACCAGGACCAACACGAACACCCGAAATCCATCGACGTCAGCCGCTACCCGCTCTACCTCGAAGCCCTGCACAGCGGCCGCGCCATCGACGCCCACAACGCCCAGCGCGACCCGCGCACCATCGAACTGGTGGACGACTACCTCAAGCCCCAGGGTGTCGTCGCCCTGCTCGATGCCAGCGTGCGCATCGGTGGCGAGGTGGTCGGTGTGCTGTGCCTGGAGCACACCGGCGGCCAGCGCGTCTGGCAGACCGATGAAATCGCCTTCGCCGGCGAGCTGGCCGACCAGTTCGCCCAGGTCCTGGTCAACCAGCAACGCCTCGACGCCACCAATGCCCTGCACCTGTTCCAGCGCGCTGTCGAACAGAGCGCCAGCGCCTTCCTGCTGGTGGACCGCGACGGCCTGGTGGAATACGTCAACCCCAGCTTCACCGCCATCACCCAGTACAGCTCGGATGAAGTCCACGGCCGCCGCCTCTCCGAGCTGCCGGCCCTGGAAAACCTCAGCGACCTGCTGTTCGACGCCCGCTCCAGCCTCACCACCAGCAACAGCTGGCAGGGTGAGTTCCGCAGCCGGCGCAAGAACCTCGAGCCGTACTGGGGCCAGCTGTCGATTTCCAAGGTGTTCGGCGAGAACGGCGAACTGACGCACTACATCGGCATCTACGAGGACGTCACCCACAACAAGCTGGCCCAGCAGCGCATCGAGAAGCTGGCCTACACCGACAACCTCACCGGGCTGGGCAACCGTCCCTACTTCATCCGCAGCCTCGAAGAGCGCTTCCAGAGCGACCACGAGTCGCCCCTCTGCCTGCTGCTGGTGGACATCGACAACTTCAAGCGCATCAACGACAGCCTCGGCCACCAGACCGGCGACAAACTGCTGGTCAGCCTCGCCCGCCGGCTGCGCAACACCCTCAGCCAGGGCGACATCCTTGCGCGCTTCGCCAGCAACGAATTCGCCGTGCTGCTCGATGGCGCCGACCTGGAGAGCGGGCAGAAGACCGCCGGGCAGATCCTCCACACCCTCGACAAGCCGCTGTTCGTCGACAACCAGCTGATCAGCGTCACCGGCTCCCTGGGCCTGGCCTGCGCGCCCCAGCACGGGCGTGACCCGCAGACCCTGATGAAGCACGCCGGCCTCGCCCTGCACAAGGCCAAGGCCAACGGCAAGCACCAGCTGCAGCTGTTCACCGAAACCCTCAACGCCGAAGCCAGCTACAAGCTGTTCGTCGAGAACAACCTGCGCCGCGCCCTGGCGCAGAACGAGCTGGAAGTCTTCTACCAGCCCAAGCTGTGCCTGAAGTCCGGGCAACTGCTGGGCATGGAGGCGCTGCTGCGCTGGCAGCACCCGGAGCGCGGCATGATCCGCCCCGACCAGTTCATCAGCGTCGCCGAGGAAACCGGGATGATCATCCCCATCGGCAAATGGGTGATCCGCGAAGCCTGCCGCATGAGCCGGCGCCTCAGCGCCTCGGGCATGGGCGATGTGCAGGTGGCGATCAACCTGTCGCCCAAGCAGTTCAGCGACCCGGACCTGGTGGGTTCCATCGCCGCCATCCTCCACGAGGAGCAACTGCCCTCGGGCCTGCTGGAACTGGAACTGACCGAAGGCCTGCTGCTGGAAGCCACCGACGACACCAAGCACCAGCTCAACCGCCTCAAGACCCTGGGCCTGACGCTGGCCATGGACGACTTCGGCACCGGCTACTCGTCCCTCAGCTACCTGAAGAAGTTCCCGATCGACGTCATCAAGATCGACCGCAGCTTCATCAAGGACATCCCCGACAACCAGGACGACATGGAAATCACCTCCGCGGTGATCGCCATGGCCCACAACCTCAAGCTCAAGGTCGTCGCCGAAGGCATCGAGAGCGCCTCCCAGCTGGCCTTCCTCCGCCGCCAGCGCTGCGACGTCGGCCAGGGCTACCTGTTCGACCAGCCCATTCCGGGGCACCTGCTGCTGGAAAGCCTGCGCCGCTACCCCTGCCGCCCACGGAGTTGAGCCTGCTGTAACATCGGCGACTCCCGCGGGTCTATCGACCAGCCACCCAATCAGGAGAACGCCATGGTCCTGCGCTCGCAGATCCTCGCTCACAAAATCGAGCTGCCCACGGCGGCACAGGCGCTGCCCGGCCGTGAATCGCCGATGCCGGTGCCCGACGCCCACTTCGTCAACGGCCGCCCGCTGCAAGCCCCCTTCCCCGCCCACCTGCAGCAGGCGGTATTCGGTCTCGGCTGCTTCTGGGGCGCCGAGCGGCGCTTCTGGCAACAGGAAGGCGTCTGGTCCACCGCAGTCGGCTACGCCGGCGGCCACACCCCGAACCCGACCTACGACGAAGTCTGCTCCGGCCTCACCGGCCACACCGAAGTGGTGCTGGTGGTGTTCGACCCGCAGGTGATCAGCTACGAAAAACTGCTCTCGGTGTTCTGGGAAGCCCACAACCCGACCCAGGGCATGCGCCAGGGCAACGACATCGGCACCCAGTACCGCTCGGCCATCTACTGCAGCGACGCCGCCCAGCTGGAAGCCGCCAAGGCTAGCGAAGCGCGCTTCCAGGCCGAACTGAGCAACTCAGGCTTCGGCGCCATCACCACCGAAATCGACGAAGCCCCGACCTTCTATTACGCCGAGGCGTATCACCAGCAGTACCTGGCGAAGAATCCGGGGGGTTACTGTGGGTTGGGGGGGACTGGGGTTTGTATGCCGGCCTGACGGCCGGGAGAGGGGAGTTGCAAGCTACAAGCTGCAAGTAGGAGCCAGAGCGGTCACTGCTTTTAGCTTGCGGCTTGCGGCTTATAGCTTGCCGCTCCCTGAACTTGCCGCTTGCAGCTTGAAACTTGTATCTGGCGCGCAGCGCCTACTTCTCCGCAATAATCCAATCCAACCGCCAACCACCCTGACTCTGCGCAAGCTTTTCGCTCAACCAGGGCAGCAGTTGGCGCAGTTCCTCTTCCAGTCCCCATGGCGGGTTGGCGATGGCCAGGCCCGAGCCGTTGAGGCCGAGGGCGTTGTCCGCCGGGTGCACCATCAGTTCCACGCGCAGCAGCTTGGGTGCGCCGGAGGCTTCCAGGCCCTGGTAGAAGCGCTTGAGCTGGCGCTGGTCCTTGATCGGGTACCAGATCGCCACGACTGTCTGGCGCATGCGACCGATGGCTTCCTTCAGCGCAGTGACGCAGCGCTCCAGCTCGTCGGCTTTCTCGAAGGGCGGGTCGATCAGCATCAGCGCGCGCTTCTCCGCCGTGGGCAGCAGGGCGCGGGGCAGGTGCCAGCCTTCGCCCAGGTGCACGGCAACGCGGCGGTCGCCGGCCATGTTCTCCTTCAGCGCCTGGCCGTCTTCCGGGTGCTTTTCGTTCAGGTGCAGGCGGTCCTGCGGGCGGGTCAGCTGGCGTGCCAGCTCCGGCGAACCGGGGTAGTGGCGCAGCGCGCCATCGGGGTTCAGGGCGTGCAGCACGCCGAGGTAGTCCACCATCAGTTCCGGCAGGTCGGGCTGGCCCCAGAGCCGGCCGATGCCCTCCTCCCACTCCCCGGTGCGGTTGGCCTGGTCGCCGGCCAGGTCGTAAAGGCCGACACCGGCGTGGCTGTCGAGGTAGGCGAAGGGCGCCTCCTTGCGTGACAGCAGGGCGATCAGGCGGGCCAGGGTCAGGTGTTTGAGCACATCGGCGTGGTTGCCGGCATGAAAGGCGTGACGGTAGTTCATGGTGTTGGAATCCTCGCGAGGCGCGCAGTTTAACAGCCACGACGCTGGCCGGGTTTTGCCGCTTTATCACCCTTATGGATGTTGCTAGGCGACCTTCATTCACCGATCTAGACTCCGACGATCCAACCGGAGATCCGACATGTCCGAGACCCTGCTCAGTTCCCGCAACCTGGCCTTCGAACTCTACGAAGTGCTGGACGCCGAAGCCCTGACCCAGCGCGAGCGCTTCGCCGACCACAACCGCGAAACCTTCGACGCCGCCATCGGCACCGCCCGCAGCATCGCCGAGAAATACTTCGCCCCGCACAACCGCAAGGGCGACGAGAACGAGCCGGAGTACCACAACGGCGCCGCCACGCTGATCCCGGAAGTGAAGCCCGCCGTCGACGCCTTCCTCGAAGCCGGCTTCCTCAACGCCACCCGCAGCTTCGAACAGGGCGGCATGCAACTGCCCACGCTGCTGTCCCAGGCCTGCTTCGCCCACTTCCAGTCGGCCAACGTCGGCAGTTCGGCCTACCCCTTCCTGACCATGGGCGCGGCCAACCTGATCGAGAGCTTCGGCAGCGACGAACAGAAGCAGCGCTTCCTGCAGCCGATGATCGACGGCAAGTTCTTCGGCACCATGGCGCTCACCGAGCCCCACGCCGGCTCCTCGCTGTCGGACATCCGCACCCGCGCCGAACCGGCCGGTGACGGTACCTACCGCATCAAGGGCAACAAGATCTTCATCTCCGGCGGCGACCACCCGCTGTCGGACAACATCGTGCACATGGTGCTGGCCAAGCTGCCGGACGCCCCCGCCGGGGTCAAAGGCATCTCGTTGTTCATCGTGCCCAAGTTCCTGGTCAACGACGACGGATCCCTCGGCAAGCGCAACGACGTGATCCTCGCCGGCCTGTTCCACAAGATGGGCTACCGCGGCACCACCTCCACCGCCTTGAACTTCGGCGACAACGGCGACTGCGTCGGCTACCTGGTGGGCAAGCCCCACGCCGGCCTGTCCTACATGTTCCAGATGATGAACGAGGCGCGCATCGGCGTCGGCATGGGCGCAGTGATGCTCGGCTACGCCGGCTACCTCTACTCCCTGGAATACGCCCGCGAGCGCCCCCAGGGCCGCCTGCCCGACGGCAAGGACCCCACCAGCGCCCAGGTGGCGATCATCGAGCACGCCGACGTGCGCCGCATGCTGCTGACCCAGAAGGCTTATGTGGAAGGCGCCTTCGACCTCGGCCTGTACTCGGCCCGCCTGTTCGACGACACCCAGACCCTCGCCACCGAGGAGGAGCGCAAGCAGGCCCACGAGCTGCTCGACCTGCTCACCCCCATCGTCAAATCCTGGCCCTCGGAGTTCTGCCTCAAGGCCAACGAACTGGCGGTGCAGATCCTCGGCGGCCACGGCTACACCCGCGAATACCCGGTGGAGCAGTACTACCGCGACAACCGCCTCAACCCCATCCATGAAGGCACCCACGGCATCCAGTCCCTGGACCTGCTGGGCCGCAAGGTGGCGCAGAACAACGGTGCCGGCCTCAAGCAGCTGACCCGCCTGATCAACGACACCTGCCAGCGCGCCAGCGCCCACGGCTCCCTCGACGCCCTGCGCCAGCCGCTGGAGCAACTGGTGTCGCGCCTCTCCGCCGTGACCCTGTCTCTGCTCGGCGACCTGATGCAGGGCAAGGTCAACCAGGCCCTGGCCAACTCCGCGCTGTACCTCAACGCCTTTGGCCATGCGGTGATCGGCTGGCGCTGGCTGGAACAGGCGATCCGCGCCGAAGAAGGCCTGGCCCGCGGCAATGCCGCCGACGCCGACTTCTACAAGGGCAAGCTGCAGGCCGCGCGTTACTTCCTCACCTGGGAAGTGCCGGGGGTGCACCACGCCCTGGCCATTCTCGAAGCCCGCGACGACACCTGCCTGGAAATGCGCGACGCCTGGTTCTGATTTCAACTTTTCAGGGTTTCCCTGCCCCGCGCACATGCGGGGCTTTTTTTGCCTGCGGATCGGGGCGTCAGGCTCGCCCATGCCCTGATCGCGCCGGAACAACCGCCGGCGCCCGCACCCGGGGCAAGAATCCTGACCGCCTGGTCGAAACGACGAACGAGGGCGTCGGTCGCGCTCAAAAAAACCTGTGGATTTATGCCGATCAGCGCTTGCGGCGCGTTGCGGGTAGCAGGTTAGAATCCGGCTGGCATGCACGCTGCATGCATCCCTCCAGCGTCACCCCCACCATCATTGCCAGGAGCTTCAATACGTGGATGCAGCCACCATCAATAGCCTGTTCCTGATCGGCGCGTTGCTGGTCGGCGCAAGCATTCTGGTGAGCTCGGTTTCCTCGCGCCTGGGTATCCCCATCCTGGTCATCATTCTTGCCGTCGGCATGGTCGCCGGTATCGATGGTCCGGGCGGCATCGGCTTCAGCAACTACCCGCTGGCCTACCTGGTGGGCAACCTGGCGCTGGCCATCATCCTCCTCGACGGCGGCCTGCGCACACGGGTCTCCAGCTTCCGCGTGGCCTTGTGGCCGGCGCTGTCGCTGGCCACGGTCGGCGTCCTGATCACCACCGGGCTGACCGGCATGGCCGCGGCCTGGCTGTTCGACCTCGACATCATGCAAGGCCTGCTGATCGGCGCCATCGTCGGCTCCACCGACGCCGCGGCGGTGTTCTCCCTGCTCGGCGGCAAGGGCCTAAACGAACGGGTCACCGCCACCCTGGAGATCGAGTCCGGCAGCAACGACCCCATGGCGGTGTTCCTCACCGTCACCCTGATCGACATGCTGGCCAAGGGGCAGAGCGAAATCAGCCTGTCCTTCCTCGGCCACCTGGTCAGCGAGTTCGGCATCGGCGCGCTGCTCGGCCTCGGCGGCGGCTGGGTGCTGCTGCAGCTGATCAACCGCATCAACCTGCCCAACGGCCTCTACCCGCTGCTGGTGGTGAGTGGCGGCCTGCTGGTATTCGCCCTGACCAACTTCCTGCACGGCAGCGGCATCCTCGCCGCTTACCTCTGCGGCCTGGTGCTGGGCAACCGCCCGATCCGCTCGCGCCACAGCATCCTGCACATGCTCGATGGCATGGCCTGGCTGGCGCAGATCGGCATGTTCCTGGTGCTGGGCCTGCTGGTAACGCCCCATGACCTGCTGCCCATCGCCATCCCCGCCCTGGGCCTGGCGCTGTGGATGATCCTCTTCGCCCGCCCGCTGTCGGTGATGATCGGGCTGATCCCCTTCCGCGCCTTCCATGACCGAGAAAAGGCCTTCATCGCCTGGGTCGGCCTGCGCGGCGCGGTGCCCATCATCCTCGCGGTGTTCCCGATGATGGCCGGCCTGCCCCACTCGCAGCTGTACTTCAACCTGGCCTTCTTCATCGTCCTCGTCTCCCTGCTGCTGCAGGGCGCCAGCCTGCCGCTGGCGGCCAAGCTGCTGCGGGTGACGGTACCGCCGGAGCCGGCGCCCATCTCCCGCGCCGGGCTGGAGATCCACCCCACCAGCGAGTGGGAGCTGTTCGTCTACCGCCTGGGCGCGGAAAAATGGTGCATCGGCGCCGCCCTGCGCGAGCTGAAGATGCCCGAAGGCACCCGCATCGCCGCACTGTTCCGGGGCACCGAACTGCTCCACCCCTCGGGCAGTACCGTGCTGGAAGCGGGCGACATCCTCTGCGTGGTCGGCCACGAGCACGACCTCTCCGCCCTCGGCAAGCTGTTCAGCCAGGCCCCCCAGCGTGGCCTCGACCTGCGCTTCTTCGGCGACTTCGTCCTCGAAGGCGATGCCCAGCTCTCGGCCGTCGCCTCGCTCTACGGCCTCAAGCTGGAGAACATCGACGGCAGCCAGGCCCTCGGGCGCTTCATCTCCCACGAGATCGGCGGCGAGCCCATCGTCGGCGACCAGGTGGAGTGGAACGGCCTGACCTGGACCGTCGCCCTGATGGAAGGGAACAAGGTGCGCAAGGTGGGCGTCAAATTCCCCGAAGGTCACGGGCGTCCAGGCCCCGGACTGTTCCTCTGAAGGCGCGGCACGTCCCACCACGGGCGCCGCGCCTGGCATATCATTAACCGCACTTTTTCCAGAGCCGCACCCAGCGACCATGTCTTTCCTGCGCCCCCTCATTGCCGCCGCCTTCATCGGCCTATGCCTCGGTGTCACCAGCCTGCACGCCGCCGAGCCCCCCACCAGCGCCAAGGTCCAGCAGAGCCTGGATACCCTCGCCGAGCGCAAGCTGTCCGAAGCCGACCAGAAGGCCCTGCAGCAGGTACTGGAGCAGACCCTGACGCTGCTGGACAACGAAGCCGAAAGCGAAAAGCGCCTGGCCGACCTCAAGCGCCAGCTGGCCGACGCCCCGCGCCAGACCAGCGACGCCCAGCGTGATTTCGCCCGCCTCAAGGCCAGCAAGCCGGTGGATGTCGGCGAGCGCTACGGCAAATCCTCCCTGGCCCAGCTGGACCAGCAGCTCAACCAGCGCAGCACCCAGCTGGCCGACTGGCAGAAGGACCTGGCCGAGGCCAACAGCCTGATCATCACCGCCCAGACCCGCCCCGAGCGCGCCCAGGCCGAGATCGCCAGCAACCAGGCCCGCACCCAGCAGATCAACGCCATCCTCAAGATCGGCAAGGAAGGCGGCAAGGCGCTCTCCGAAGAGCAGCGCGACCAGTACAACGCCGAGCTCGCCGCCCTGGATGCCCAGACCCAGTTGCGCCGCCAGGAGCTGGCCGGCAACAGCCTGCTGCAGGACCTCGGCAACAGCCGCCGCGACCTGCTGGTGGAGCGCATCCATCGCCTGGAGCAGGAAACCCAGGCCCTGCAATCGCTGATCAACGACAAGCGCCGGGAAAGCTCCGAGCAGACCGTCGCCGAGCTCTCCCGCGAGGCGCAGAAGGCCACGCCGGACAGTCTGCTGGCCGCCGAAAGCTCCACCAACCTGAAGATCTCCGATTACCTTCTGCGCTCCACCGACCGCCTCAACGAGCTGACGCAGCAGAACCTGCAGACCCGCCAGCAGCTGGACACCCTTAGCCAGGCCGACCAGGCCCTGGAAGAGCAGATCAGCGTGCTCAAGGGCAGCCTGCTGCTGTCGAAGATCCTCTACCAGCAGAAGCAGGCCCTGCCGCGGCTGAAGCTCGACGGCGACCTGGCCGACGAAATCGCCGACATCCGCCTCTACCAGTTCGAACTCAGCCAGCAGCGCGACAAGCTCAACAACCCCCAGGCCTATGTCGACGACCTGCTGTCCCGCCAGCCCGCCGACCAGGTCACCCCGGAGCTGCGCGCCACCCTGCTCGACCTGGCCACCACCCGCACCGAGCTGTTCGACCGCCTGAGCCGCGAGCTCAACGCCCTGCTCAACGAATCCATCACCCTGCAGCTCAACCAGAAGCAGCTGCAAAGCACCTCCCAGGCGCTGCGCGCGACCCTGGAAGAGCAGATGTTCTGGATTCCCAGCAACAAGCCGCTGGACCTTTCCTGGATCAAGAACGCCCCGCACTACCTGCAACGCCAGCTCGCCGACGTACCCTGGGGTTCCGGCCTGGCCGAACTGGGTGAAGGCCTGGTGGACCGCCCCTGGCTGTTCATTCCGCTGCTGCTGATGATCGGCGCGCTGCTGTGGCGGCGCAGCTGGATCTACGCCAAACTCACCGACCTGCACCAGGACATCGGCCACTACAAGCGCGACAGCCAGATGCACACGCCTTTGGCCTTGCTGCTGAACATCCTCCTGGCCCTGCCGGTGACCCTGTTCCTCGCCCTCTGCGGCCTGGCCCTGCAGATCGACGCCCGTGGCCAGAACGCCACCCTCGGCGCCGCGCTGATGGAGATGGCCCAGGCCTGGCTGGTGTTCTACACCCTGTACCGCATCCTCTCCCCGGGCGGCGTCGCCGAGCTGCACTTCCGCTGGCCGCGCCCGCAGGTGTCCCTGCTGAGCAAGCAGATCCGTCGCCTCGGCATGGTCGTGATGGCCCTGGTGGCCGTGGTCACCGTCGCCGAGCACCAGCCCCAGGCCCTGGCCGAGGACGTGATCGGCATCATCGTCGTCATCTCCTGCTACGCCCTGATGGCCTTGGTATTGAGCAACCTGCTGCTGGCCGAGCCGATGCGCGAGCACACCTCGCCCTTCCGCTTCCTCATCGGCCTGGGCTTCACCCTGCTGCCGCTGGCGTTCATCGTCGCCGTGGGCTTCGGCTACTACTACACCTCGCTCAAGCTCACCGACCGTCTGATCAACACCCTCTACCTGCTGATCCTCACGCTGGTGATCGAGGCCGCCTTCGTCCGTGGCCTGGCCGTGGCCGCCCGGCGCCTGGCCTATGCCCGTGCCCTGGCCAAGCGCCAGGCGCAGACCAAGGAGAACGCCGAGGGCGAGGAAGTGGCGGTGGAAGAGCCGACCCTCGACATCGAGCAGGTCAACCAGCAGTCCCTGCGCCTGATCCGCCTGGCCCTGCTCGGCACCTTCATCGCCGCCATGTACCTGGTCTGGGCCGACCTGATCAGCGTCTTCGCCTACCTCGACGAAGTGACCCTCTACCAGTACGCCGCCGGCACCGGCGACGCCGCCACCCAGGTGCCCATCAGCCTGCTCGACGTGCTCGGCGCGCTGATCATCGCCGGCATCACCACGGTGCTCGCGCGCAACCTGCCCGGCCTGCTGGAAGTGCTGGTGCTGTCGCGCCTGAGGCTCGCCCAGGGCAGCGCCTACGCCACCACCACCCTGCTCTCCTATGCCATCGCCGGCATCGGCTTCGTCAGTGCCCTGTCCACCCTCGGGGTCAGTTGGGACAAGCTGCAGTGGCTGGTGGCCGCGCTCTCGGTGGGTATCGGCTTCGGCATGCAGGCGATCTTCGCCAACTTCATCTCCGGCCTGATCCTGCTGTTCGAGCGCCCGGTGCGCATCGGCGACCTGGTGACCATCGGCACCGTCACCGGCACGGTGAACCGCATCCGCATCCGCGCCACCCACATCACCGACAGCGACCGCAAGGAAGTGATAGTCCCCAACCAGACCTTCCTCACCAGCCAGTTGATCAACTGGACGCTGACCGACACCGTCACCCGCATCGTGCTGGTCTACAACGTCAACCGCGGCGCCGACCTGGAACTGGTGCGCAAGCTGCTGCTGCAGGCCACCCAGGAGAACACCCGCGTGCTGCGCGACCCGGCCCCCAACGTGCAGTTGAAGACCTACGGCGCCACCACCCTGGAGCACGAGCTGAAGATCTACGTGCGCGAACTGGGCGACCGTGGCCTGGCCACCGACGAGCTGAACCGGCGCATCGACCAGCTGTTCCAGGAACACAACATCAACATCTCCTCGGTGCCGAAGATGGACGTCATCCTCAGCCGCAAGGTCGAGGCCCACGCCCCGGTCGAGAAAGCCGCGGCCGACGCCGCCGAAGAGCGGGCCAAGTAGGCCGCCGCCACGCGGGGACCACCGGTCCCCGCGACTTCCCCCGGCTCCGGCCGCGTGACAAGCTGAGCCCATGAAAAGACTCGACGACCTGCAGTTCGACAACCGCTTCGCCCGCCTGGGCGATGCCTTCTCCACCGAAGTCCTGCCCGACCCGCTGGCCGACCCGCACCTGGTGGTGGCGAGCCCGGCGGCCATGGCGCTGCTCGACCTGGACCCGGCCGAGGCCGACACGCCGGTGTTCGCCGAGCTCTTCGCCGGGCACAAGCTGTGGTCCGACGCGGCCCCGCGCGCCATGGTCTATTCCGGGCATCAGTTCGGCAGCTACAACCCGCGCCTCGGCGATGGCCGCGGCCTGCTGCTGGGCGAGGTGGTCAACGACGCTGGCGAGCACTGGGACCTGCACCTCAAGGGCGCGGGCCAGACGCCCTACTCGCGCATGGGCGACGGCCGCGCGGTACTGCGCAGCTCGATCCGCGAGTTCCTCGCCAGCGAACACCTGCACGCCCTGGGCATCCCCAGCAGCCGCGCGCTGTGCGTCACCGGCTCCAGCACCCCGGTGTACCGCGAGAAGAAGGAAAGCGGCGCCATGGTCATGCGCCTGGCCCCCAGCCACGTGCGCTTCGGCCACTTCGAGTACTTCTACTACACCCGCCAGCACGAGCAGTTGAAGACCCTCGGCGAGCACGTGCTGGCCTGCCATTTCCCCGAGTGCCTCGACGCCGACGAGCCCTGGCTGGCGATGTTCCGTACGGTGATCGAGCGCAACGCCGAGATGATCGCCGGCTGGCAGGCCTATGGCTTCTGCCACGGGGTGATGAACACCGACAACATGTCGATCCTCGGCATCACCTTCGACTACGGCCCCTACGCCTTCCTCGACGACTTCGACGCCAACCACATCTGCAACCACTCCGACGACAGCGGGCGCTACAGCTTCAGCAACCAGGTGCCCATCGCCCACTGGAACCTCGCCGCCCTGGCCCAGGCACTCACGCCGCACATCGCCGTGGAAGCCCTGCGCGAGGCGCTGGAGCTGTTCCTGCCGCTGTACCAGGCCGCCTGGCTGGACCGCATGCGCCGGCGCCTGGGCTTCACCCAGGCAGAGGATGGCGACGAAGCGCTGGTGCAGCGCCTGCTGCAACTGATGCAGACCAGCGCCGTGGACTACACCCTGTTCTTCCGCCGCCTGGGCGACAGCGCGCCCGAGCAGGCGGTGGCCGTGCTGCGGGACGATTTCGTCGACCTCGCCGGCTTCGACGCCTGGGCCGCACAGTACGTCGAGCGCGCCGCGCGCGAAGGCGCCGACCAGAACGCCCGTCGCCAGCGCATGCACGCGGTGAACCCCAAGTACATCCTGCGCAACTACCTGGCCCAGCGCGCCATCGAGGCCGCCGAGCGTGGCGACTACAGCGAGGTGCGCCAGCTGCACGACGTGCTCGCCCGCCCGTTCGACGAGCAGCCGGGCATGGAACGCTACGCCGAGCGCCCCCCCGAATGGGGCAAGCACCTGGAAATCAGCTGCTCTTCCTGAGCCCCCGAGCCCTCGGTGAACCTCAACGGGCCAGCCCCTGGGTCTGCTCCACGCGCCGCATCAGGTAAGGGAAGAAAGGGTTGGACGTGGCGCGCTGCAGCGCGCCCATGTCCATCACCAGCGCACCCCGCTCGCCCCGCAATGACAGGTTGCCCAGATGGATGCCGAAGTCATCGGCCGGGTCGGGGCGCCGGCCGTACAGCCCATCACTCTCGGGGAAGGGCAGGGCCACGTGGGACAGCGAGAACAGCTCACGGGGGAAAGTCAGCTCCAGCGGCGTCACCCACTCTTCCCGGGCACCGGCTTCGGTCACCCGCTCGACCACCTCGCGGCTGCTCGCCGTCACATTGGTGACCACCGCCGTGCGGTAGTTGCGCGGCGGTGGCGGCAGCAGGCGCGCCAGGGCCAGGCTTGCCTCCGGCCGCAGCAGCGGACCGAAATCCACCGAACGGTTGATGTCGAACAGCACCAGCTCGCTGCCGTTGTCCGGCAGCAGGCGGTAGAGCCCGTCCACCACCGCCGGCGTGCTCACCGTGGCATCCATCACCGACTGGAAGGTCAGCAGCGGCGGCATTTCCCTCAAGCCGTCACGGTGCGAAGCCCGCTGCAGCTGTTCCTGCAGGGCGGCCGTGAGCAGGTAGGACTGGCGCGCGCCGTTGACCGGGAAGGAGTTGTACTTGAACGGGTTGTACTCGGGCAGCAGGTCCAGCCAGGCGGCCTTGGCGAAGGCCGGGAACACCGCCGGCCAGCCCGCCACCCCGGCGAAACGCGCATAACCGGCCACGCCCACCATGGGCGAGAGCAGCACCAGCCGCTCGGCCCGGGGCAGCGCCGGGTCCTCCAGGGCATCCAGGGAATACTTCAGCGCCAGCGCGCCGCCGTTGGAATAGCCCACCAGCCGCAGCGGCCGCGGCTCGCCCACCAGGCGTCGGGCCTCGCGCACGGCCAGGCGGGTGGCGGCCAGCCACTGCTGCCAGCTCACGTCGGTCAGCGCCGCCGGCACCGTGCCATGGCCCGGCAGGCGCAAGCCCACCACCACGAAGCCCGCCTGGCGGTAGCGCAGCGCCAGGTGGCGCAGGCTGTAGGGCGAATCGGTGAGGCCGTGCAGCATCACCACCGCGCCCACCGGCTCGCCTTCCGGGCGTAGCACGTAGGAGCGGTTCCAATCCTGGTGGAAGTGCCCGGGGTAGAGCGGGCTACCGGGGAAGTAGCGGTTCGCCGGCACCCGTTCCTCGGGCTCCAGGCGCTCACTGACCTGCTGGCGCACCTGGTCGAAGACATGGGCTTCGGCGCCCATCCAGGCGGCCCAGTCGGCCTGGTCCAGGGCGCGCTCATCGAGCTCGTCCGGCACGAAGCGGTGCCAGGGCAGCAGCGCCGGCTCGCCCTGGATATCCAGCACCCGCACGGCGAAGACCAGCAGCACCGCCAATGCCATCAGCAAGGCGCCACGCCCCAGCCACCGGATAATCCCTGCCCGCATCGTTCCCGCTCCCGTCTTCAGGCCCCGGCCAGCAACCAGTCCAGCCCCATGCGTACATGCTCCTCGGTGCTGTCCACCAGGGGCAAGGGCGAATCGCAACCGTCCAGCAGCAGACCGATCTCGGTGCAGCCGAGGATCGCCGCCTGGGCCCCCTCGTCCTTGAGCTGCTGCAACTGCGCCAGGTAGAAGGCCCGCGCCTCGGGCAGGAAGCGGCCCAGGCACAGCTCCTGGAAGATCACCCGGTCGATCTCCAGCATCGCTGCTGCGTCCGGCACCTGCACGCGAATGCCGAAGCGCTCGCCCAGGCGTTGCCGGTAGAAGTCCTCCTGCATGGTGAAGCGTGTGCCCAGCAGCGCCGCCCGCTCGCAGCCTTGTGCCTTGAGGGCCGCCCCCACACCGTCGCCGATGTGCAGCAGGGGGATGTCCACCGCCGCCTCGATCGCCGCCGCCACCTTGTGCATGGTGTTGGTGGCCAGCAGCAGGGCACCGGCGCCGGCACGCTCCAGCCCTTGCGCAGCGGCAGCCAGCTGGCGCCCTGCCTCGTCCCAGTCACCGGACTTCTGCAGGGCGGCGATGCCGGCGAAATCCACCGAATGCAAAAGCAGCGGCGCCGAATGCAGGCCGCCCCGCGCGTCACGCACGCCTTCGTTGAGCAAGCGGTAATAGCTCAGGGTAGACTCCCAGCTCATGCCACCCAGTACACCCAGCAACCTCATGACGCGTTCTCCCGAGCAAAATCCCAGCCTAGCCCAGGCAGGCGTGCTGCCTGGACATACAGTTATCCGGTGATGGGCAGGTACAGCCGCAACGGCCCATCCGAACCTTTGAAAATGGAATATGAACCTGCGGAAATCTTCTTAGACTCTCTAAGCAAAGCCGCTTATCTTCGCCGCCTGCTTATTCCAGCCTGTTCTACCACCCACTGTCAGGCGCCGTACCCCGCATGAAGATCCGCAATCTCGACCTCAGCCAGAGCCCGATCAACACCGAGCACGAGGCACTGGGCATCCCCCCCGTCGAGGACTTCGTCAGCCACCCCGACAACCACCCGGTGCTGCGCGCCGCGATGTGGTTCGCCGTGCTGGTGCTGGTCAGCCTGCTGAGCTTCCTCGCCTGGCGCCTGTTCTTCGGTGACCACGGCGGCGACACCGGCCTGGACATCATCGAACGCACCCTCAGCAGCCCGACCTTCTGGAGCGCTGTGGCCGTGGGCTTCCTCGCCCAGGTGGTGGATGGCGCGCTGGGCATGGCCTACGGCATCACCGCGACCACCTTCCTGCTCACCGCCGGCGCCTCCCCCGCCGCGGCCAGCGCCAGCGTGCACATCGCCGAAGTTTTCACCACCGGGCTCTCGGGCATCTCCCATGTGAAGCTGGGCAACGTCAACAAATCCCTGTTCCTGCGCCTGCTGCTGCCGGGCATCATCGGTGCGGTGCTCGGCGCCGTGCTGATCACCACCTTCGACGGCGCCGCGCTCAAGCCCTTCATTTCTGCCTACCTGCTGCTGATGGGCCTGTACATCCTCAGCAAGGCCTACCGCCACGTGGCCCAGCGCCGGGCGCCGAAACACGTGGCCAAGCTGGCCCTGTTCGGCGGTTTCGTCGATGCCGCCGGCGGCGGTGGTTGGGGTCCGGTGGTCACCAGCAGCCTGCTGGGCTCGGGCAGCGACCCGCGCACCACCATCGGCTCGGTGAACTTCGCCGAGTTCTTCCTGACCATTTCCAGCGCCACCTCCTTCATCCTCCTGGCCGGTGAGCTGAACACCTGGATGCTGGTGGCCGGGCTGGTCTTCGGCGGCCTGTTCGCGGCGCCCTTCGCCGCCATGCTGTGCAAGAAGCTGCCGGCGCGCACCCTGCTGACCCTGGTCGGCACCCTGATCACCCTGATCAGCGCCTTCAACATCTACATGGCCCTGCGCTGATCGGCCGGTTCTAGCCACCGAACTTTTCGGTCTAGCCGCGCCAGCCGGTGATTGCTCCAGGTCATTGACCGCACCCCTTCCGCTTTCACATGCTGCGCTCCTTCATCAGCCCCGAAGGAACGCAGCCACAATGAAACCGGAAACCCTCGCCATCCACGCCGGCTACAGCCCCGATCCGACCACGCGTGCGGTGGCGGTACCGATCTACCAGACCACCTCCTACGCCTTCGACGACACCCAGCACGGCGCCGACCTGTTCGACCTCAAGGTGCCCGGCAACATCTACACCCGCATCATGAACCCCACCAACGACGTGCTGGAGAAGCGCATCGCCGCGCTCGAAGGCGGCGTCGGCGCCCTGGCCGTGGCCTCGGGCATGGCCGCCATCACCTACGCCATCCAGACCGTCGCCGAAGCCGGCGACAACATCGTCTCGGTGGCCAAGCTCTACGGCGGCACCTACAACCTCTTCGCCCACACCCTGCCGCGCTCCGGCATCCAGGTGCGCTTCGCCGCCCACGACGACATCGCCGCCCTGGAAGCACTGATCGACGAACGCACCAAGGCGGTGTTCTGCGAATCCATCGGCAACCCCGCGGGCAACATCATCGACCTCGCCGCCCTGGCCGCCGCCGCGCACCGCCATGGCGTGCCGCTGATCGTCGACAACACCGTGGCCACGCCCATCCTCTGCCGCCCCTTCGAGCACGGCGCGGACATCGTCGTGCACTCGCTGACCAAGTACATCGGCGGCCACGGCAACAGCATCGGCGGCATCGTCGTCGACTCCGGCAAGTTCCCCTGGGCCGAAAACAAGGCGCGCTTCCCGCTGCTCAACACCCCGGACGCCTCCTACCACGGCGTGACCTACACCGAAGCCTTCGGCCCCGCCGCCTTCATCGGCCGCTGCCGCGTGGTGCCGCTGCGCAACATGGGCGCGGCGCTGTCGCCGTTCAACGCCTTCCTTATCCTCCAGGGCCTGGAAACCCTGCCCCTGCGCATGGAGCGCCACACCGAGAACGCGCTGAAGGTCGCCCACTTCCTCCAGGCCCACCCGCAGGTGGCCTGGGTGAAATACGCCGGCCTGCCGGACCACCCCGAGCACGAACTGGCCCAGCGCTATACGGCGGGCAAGCCGGCGGCGATCCTGTCCTTCGGCATCGTCGGCGGCGCCGAGGCGGGTGCGCGCTTCATCGACGCGCTGAAGCTGGTGGTGCGCCTGGTGAACATCGGCGATGCCAAGTCCCTGGCCTGCCACCCGGCCTCCACCACCCACCGCCAGCTCAACGACGAGGAGCTGGAAAAGGCCGGCGTGCCGCGCGACATGGTGCGCCTGTCCATCGGGATCGAGCACATCGACGACATCCTCGCCGACCTCACCCAGTCCCTCGAGGCCGCACGGGGCTGATGCCCAGGGGTTGATATTCGGCGGGTCGGCTCCAGATCAGGGGAATCTGTTCCGGAGCCGACCATGACCGATCCCCTGATGATTCCCTGCGCCCACTGCGCCGGGCTCAACCGCATCCCCGCCGAGCGCCTGGGCGACTCGCCCCGCTGCGGTCACTGCAAGTCCGCCGTGGTCCCTGCCACGCCCTTCGACCTCAACGAAGCCGGCTTCGCCAAGCAACTGCGCGGCGACCTGCCCTTGCTGGTGGACGTCTGGGCCGACTGGTGCGGCCCCTGCAAGGCCTTCGCCCCCACCTACCAGCAGGCCGCCGCCCAGCTCCAGGGCCGCTGCCGCCTGGGCAAGCTGGACAGCGAGGCCAACCGCCAGTTGGCCGGGCAGCTCAACATCCGCTCCATTCCCACGCTGATCCTGTTCAAGGGCGGCGTCGAAGTCGCCCGCCAGAGCGGTGCCCTGCCCCTGCCGCAACTGCTCGGCTGGCTGAAGAGCCAGGGCATCTAGAACGCCGGGGCGGGCGCGGCTCCGGCTAGCCTTGCCCGGCGTACATCTCGTTCAGCGCCCGCTGCATCTCCTCGGCGGAGACCTGGCGCTTTTGGGTGGAGATGGTCCAGGTGTTGCCGAACGGGTCGATGACCCGGCCTTCCCGCGAGCCGAAGAACATGTCGGCCACCGGGCTCAGCTCCCGGGCGCCTTCGCGTATCGCCCGAGCGAAGGTCGCGTCCGAATCGGGCACATAGATCTGCGCCAGCAGCGGCTGCTCCGGCCAGCCGTCCATCGACTCGCCGAGGTTGATCCGCGAGTCGCCGAACCTCAGCTCGCAATGCACCACCTTGCCGTCCGGCGTCGTCAGGCGGAGCAGCTCCTCCGCGTCGAACACCGCCTGGTAGAACCTGACGGCACTGGCCAGGTCGCTGACGATGCTGTTCGGGGTAACGGTATTGAATCCCTGCGGTTTGAAGGTGGCGTTCATGGGCTTTCCCTGCTGGTTCGAGCGAGCGCGACATGCGCAGGCCAATGATTACCCTAGGCAATGAAGCGCGTCCGTTACAGGCTCAACCTCCCGGTGAAAGTCCCACCTAACGGCCGGGTCCTGATCGTTTCGGTCACCCGCGCTGGCCGTCCCGGTCATTGCCGCCGGCGTGCATCCGGCTAGGCTCCTGGCATTCGTCCTGCCGGAGTTCGTCATGCAATTCAACGAAGAGATGGCCCGCCACTTCACCGAAGACAAGATCGCCTTCGTGCGCCGCATGGGCCTCAAGGCCGTGGCCCTGGAACCGGGCTACGTGAAGCTGCTGGTGCCCCTGGCCGGCAACGAGAACCACATCGGCACCATGTATGCCGGCGCCCTGTTCACCCTGGCGGAGATTCCCGGCGGCGCGCTGTTCATCACCAGTTTCGACACCCGCCGCTTCTACCCCATCATCAAGGACATGAGCCTGCGCTTCCGCCGCCCGGCCAAGGGTGACATCAGCGTCGAGGCGCGCATCGGCGCCGAGGAGATCGAACGCATCCAGGCCGAGGCCAGCGCCAACGGCAAGGCCGACTACCTGCTCGAGTTGGAGCTGGTGGACGCCACCGGCGAGGTGGTGGCGCAGAGCCGCGGGCTGTACCAGCTGCGCGCCCACTGAGCCTCGGGCGGATTGCCCTGGATCAACTTGCCGCGCGGCCAATTGCCCCACAGTGGCGCCTCACCCGGAGGTGCCACCCATGTTCAGCCACATTCTCATCGCCCATGACCTGAGCCGCGAGGCCGACCTCGCCCTGCAACGCGCCGTGGACCTGGCGCGCCAGTACGACGCACGCCTGACCCTGCTGCACGTGCTCGAAGACCACCTGCCCAATGCCTTGCAGGACAACCTGCGCGAAGGCGCCCAGCGCCTGTTCCAGCAACGCCTGGAGCAGCTCGGCGCCCCGCCCGCCCAGGTACTGCTGCGCAAGGGCCGCCCGGCCCTGCAGATTCTCGAAGAAGTGGAAGAGAGCCAGGCCGACCTGCTGGTGATCGGCAATCACCACCACAATGCACCGGAGCTGTTCATCGGCACCACCCTGGAGCGCGTGGCCCGGCATATCGACATCCCCTTGCTGCTGGCCGTGAGCGAAACGCCGGCCCCCTACCGCAAGGGCTTCACCGCGCTGGACTTCTCCCTCTGCGCCTGCGACGCGCTGCGCAGCGCCTGCAGCCTGCTGACCACCGAAGGCCACCTGCAGGCCGTGAACGTGCTGGAACTGACCGGCCGCCTGCTGGCCAAGGCCAACAGCGCCAGCGAATACCTCAAGACCCAGCGCGAGCTGCTGGTGCAATTGCTCAAGGACGAACTGGGCAACGTCACGGCCGCGCCAAAGATCAGCCTGGACGTCACCCACGGTTCACTGCCGCGCGCCCTGGACGACGCCATCGCCGCCGCCCAGCCGCAGTTCATCACCCTCGGCAGCCACGGCCGCAGCATGATCTCCCAGGCCCTGCTGGGCAGCCTGGCGCTGCACTATCTGCAGCGCCCGCCCTGTGATGTGTTGGTGGTGAAGTAGAAGGGCGAGCGGCAAGCCTCAAGCTGCAAGCCGCAAGTGAAAGCAGCAAGCTGGAAGCTGGAAGCTGGAAGCTGGAAGCTGGAAGCTGGAAGTTCAGGCTTCAGGCTTCAGGCTTCAGGCTTCAGGCTTCAGGCTTCAGGCTTCAGG
>NZ_JAOTQU010000029.1:0-106671 GCF_025685765.1 Pseudomonas sp. PDM13
TTCATTCGCGAAGAAATCCCCAGGCGAACGCATTCATCCCCAGTTGCTCACAATTACTGTGGAGCCAACTGTGAGCGGACTGTGGATATATTTCTGTATGCCAGCAACAGCGGTGCTTTCAAGCTTGTGCTCAGATTTCGACCAGTGCCACCTATTCGCGGTTGAAACCGCTCCCACAGGCAGGTGAGCACCCGTAGGAGCGAATTCATTCGCGAAGAAATCCCCAGGCGAACGCATTCATCCCCAGTTGCTCACAATTGCTGTGGAGCCAACTGTTGGTTGTCTGTGGATAGATTGCTTAGAGCCATTCACAGCGGTGCTTTCAAGCTTGTGCTCAGATTTCGATCAGCGCCTTCTATTCGCGGCTGAAACCGCTCCCACAGGTAGGCGAGCACCCGTAGGAGCGAATTCATTCGCGAAGAAATCCCCAGGCGAACGAATTCATCCCCAGTTGCCCACAATGTCTGTGGAGCCAACTGTGAACGGCCTGTGGATAGATTGCTATGCGCCAGTCGCTACGGTGCTTTCAGGGCTGTGCTCAGCTTTTGACCGCTTTCAGTCTTCATCACCCGGCAGGAACTCGCCCCGGGCCAGGCCGTGGCGTTGCATCTTTTCGTTGAGGGTGCGGCGGGGTAGCTGCAGCAGTTCCATCACTGCCTTGATGTCGCCCTTGCTGCGGGCCAGGGCCTGGCGCAGGCATTGGGCCTCGTAGGTTTCCATCAGCTCGGCGAGGGAGGGCGCGGCGTTGTCGGCTGCGTGCCCGCCTGTGGATAACCCCAGCACATGGCGTTCGGCGGCGTTGACCAGCTCGCGCACGTTGCCCGGCCAGTCATGGGCCAGCAGCTGCGCCAGCTCGGCGGGGGTGAGGCTGGGGACGGGGCGGCCGAGGCGTTCGCTGGCCAGGGCGGCGAAGTGCTCGAACAGCAGCGGTACGTCCTCGCGGCGCTCGCGCAGGGCGGGCAGTTGCAGCTCGGCGACGTTGAGGCGGTAGAGCAGGTCCTCGCGGAAGCGCCCGGCGCGCACTTCTTCCTTGAGGTCCGGCTTGGTGGCGGCGATCACCCGCAGGTCGACGCGGATGCTCTGGTTCGAGCCCAGGCGCTCCAGCTGCTGCTCCTGCAACACGCGCAGCAGCTTCACCTGCTGGGCCAGGGGCATGCTCTCGATCTCGTCGAGGAACAGGGTGCCGCCGTCGGCATGCTCCAGCTTGCCGATGCGTTTGCCCTGGGCGCCGGTGAAGGCGCCGCTTTCATGGCCGAACAGCTCGCTCTCGAACAGGTTCTCCGGGATGGCCGCGCAGTTCAGCGCCACGAAGGGCTTGCCGGCGCGTGGGCCGAACTCGTGCAGGCAGCGGGCGACCAGTTCCTTGCCGCTGCCGGTGTCGCCGCGCAGGAGGATGTTCACCGGCGTCTGCGCCAGGTCCAGAACCTGGCGGCGCAGCTGTTCCATGGGGCGGGAGAAACCCATCAGCTGCCCATCGAGGCGGGTGCGGTCGTCCACCTGGCGGCGCAGACGGCGGTTCTCCTGGGTCAGGCGGCGCTTTTCCAGGGCCCGGCGCAGGCTGCCCAGCAGGCGCTCGGGGGTGAAGGGTTTCTCGATGAAGTCGTAGGCCCCCAGGCGCATGGCCTCCACCGCCTGGGGCACGTCGCCGTGGCCGGTGACCAGCAGGAAGGGCAGCTCGCGGTCCAACGCCTGCACCGCTTCCAGCAGGGCCATGCCGTCCATGCCGGGCATGCGCAGGTCGCTGATCACCACGCCCTCGAAGTCGGCGTCGAGCCCGTCCAGGCATTCGGCGGCGCTGGCGCAGAGGCGTACGGTGAAGCCCGAGAGCTCCAGCCACTCGCGCACCGCTTCGCGGATCGCGGCCTCGTCGTCGACGAAGATCAGGTTCGGGGTCATGGCTGCTCCTCGGCAGGATCAAAGATGGGCAGGCACAGGCGGAACACCGCGCCGGCGTCATGGTTGCCGGCGCTCAGCCGGCCCCCCAGTTCATGGACGATGGCATAGGAAACCGCCAGGCCGAGGCCGAGCCCTTCGCCCACCGGCTTGGTGGTGAAGAAGGGGTCGAACACCTGGGCCAGGGTGGCCTCGGGGATGCCGCCGCCGTTGTCAGCGACCTCCAGGCACCAGTGGCCGTCCTCCCGTTGCAGGCGGATGTCGATGCGTGGCTCGGCCTGGCCGGCGACCGCGTCGAGGGCGTTGCGCAGCAGGTTGACCAGCACCTGCTCCAGGCGGATGGCATCGCCGCGCACCCAGGCCAATGGGCGCGGGTGCTGTTCGATGTGCACGGCACCGTCACGCAGGCGCGGCGCCAGCAGCTGCAGGGCCTTGTCCACCACGCTGCCCAGCTCCAGCTTCTCGCGCAGGCCGCCGGGGCTTTGCCGGGCATAGGTCTTCAGGTGCCCGGTGAGGGCGGCCATGCGTTGCAGCAGTTCGTCGTGGCGGCCGAGGGCGTTGCGCGCCTGCTCCAGCTGACCGTTGTCGAGCATCAGGCGTAGGCTGCCCA
Organism: Pseudomonas sp. PDM13; assembly: GCF_025685765.1. Lineage (NCBI taxonomy): Bacteria > Pseudomonadati > Pseudomonadota > Gammaproteobacteria > Pseudomonadales > Pseudomonadaceae > Pseudomonas > Pseudomonas sp. PDM13. The sequence continues at coordinate 2,504 of NZ_JAOTQU010000029.1, forward strand.
GGTGCATGTGCAGGGCGGTGAGCGGCTGGTTGATCTCGTGGGCGAGGGCGGCGGACATCTGCCCCAGGGCCGCCAGCTTGGCCGCCTGCACCAGGCCATCCTGGGCGGTGCGCAGGGCGGCGGTGCGCTGTTCCACCAGGCGCTCCAGCTCGTCGTGGCTCTGCTGGCGCAGCCGCGCCAGGCGCCAGCGCTGGTGCAGGAACAGGGCGAGGAAGAACAGCGCCAGCCACAGCCCGCCGGCGGCCAGGCTGGCGTCGCGGGCGTTGCCGGCGGCGTTCTGCGGGCGGTGCAACAGGTGCAGGGTCCAGCCTTCGCTGGGCAGCGCCAGGGATTCCCACAGGTAGTCGGCCTCGCCATCGGGGCCCTGTACGCGCACCAGGCGGCTGTCGTCGCCGAAATCATCGAGGGTGCGGTGCACCAGGGGCGTCAGCGGCTTCTTGTCGTACTGGCGGGTGGCGGCCAGTTCGGCGCGTTGCGCGGCGTCGATCGGCGCCAGTTCGCGGTAGCGCCACTGCGGCTGGTTGGCGATGAAGACGATGCCCTTGGCGTCGCTGACCAGGATGGTGTCCGGGCGCTCGCGCCACTGCTGCTCGATCTCGGGGAACTCCAGCTTCACCACGATGGCGCCGAGGAAGGTGCCGGCGTCGTCGTGGATGGCGTGGGAGAGGAAGTAGCCGGGGATGCCGCTGACCACGCCCACCGCATAGAAGCGGCCGGTGCCGTGGGTGCGGGTCTGCAGGAAGTAGGGGCGGAAGCCGTAGTTGTGGCCCACGTAGCTGGTGGGCAGGCGCCAGTTGCTGGCGGCGATGGCCAGGCCGTCGCTGCGCATCAGCTCCAGGGTGGAGGAGTGGGCGGCGCCGTTGATGCGTTCCAGCTTGAGGTTGAGGCGCTGCTGCAGCTCGGGGGACAGCGGTTGCTGCAGGGCCTCGCGCAGTTCCGGGTCGAGGGCGAGCACGGCGGGCAGTGCGCGGTAGCGGTCGATCAGGGTGCGCAATGCATCGGCGTAGAGGCCGAGCTGGGCGCCGGCCTGCTGGCCTTCCTCGCGCAGGGCCTGGCGCTCGGCGTGGCGGCCGGCCAGGTGCATCGTCAGCAGCAGGCCGGCGAACAGCAGCAGGGTCAGCAGGGCGATGCGCAGGGAACGGGGCAGCACGGGCGGGGTCCGGGTGTCGCGATAGGCGGCGACGATAGCATGGACCCGGCCCGGGCTGCGTCCGCGGTGGATCAGGGGTGGGCGTTGAACCAGGCGAGCACCTTGGCCGGCGAGGCGGCGAACCACTCGTGGCCGCCCAGGGGCTCGGTGTAGCGCGCGGTCTCGATGCCCTGGTGGAGCAGGCGGTCGTAGTAGAGGTCCATGCTCCACCAGGGCACCACGGCGTCGACGAAACCGTGCAGGAACAGCGTCGGCGGGTGGTCGGCGGGGAGCTGGTCGGGCACCACGCAGAGCGGCCCGCTGCAGGTGGCGTAGGAGCCGGATTGCACCGCCAGCGCGCGGAACTTGCCGGGGAAGGACACGGCCATGCGGCTGGTGTTGTAGCCGCCGCTGGAGATGCCGGTGGCGTACTGGCGCTGGGCGTTGAGCGGGCCGAAGTGACCGCTGGCGATGGCGGCGAGCACGTTGCCGAGGAAGTCGTAGTCGGTGCTCAGCTCATAGGCCTGGGCGAGGCCGGGGATGTTGGTCTGCCAGAACAGGTCGGCCGGTGCGCTGGGGGCGATCACCGCGTAGCCGTGGTCCAGCAGGTTCTGCACCAGCTTGCCTTCGTAGTAGCCGCCGAAGGGCAGGTTGCTGTGGTAGCTGAAGTCGTTGAGGGGGAAGAACGAGCCCTGGTAGATCAGCACCACCGGCCAGCCGCCGGCCGGCGGGGTGCCCAGGGGCGTCTGGTAGATGATCTTGCGCTGGCCCACCAGGCCCGAATCCAGCCAGGTGCTCTGGTAGGAACAACTGACTTCGGCAGGGCGCAGCAGGGTACGGGGGCGTTCGTTGCAACGGGAAGCGGCCAGGGCGTGCTGGCCCAGGCAGACGGCCAGCAGCAGGCCGCAGAGCAGGGTACGAAGGGGCATGACGGGTCTCCTATTTGTTGTTGTTCGACCGCCTTTAAATCGAAACAGAAATTCCGATTCCGTCAATAGGGTTGATCGAAATTCGTTCAGTGTGGCGGGGGATAGCAGCGTTCCAGAGCCTGTGGACAGGTGCGCCAAGGCGACGGACGGCGGGGCCTAAGGGTGTCTACCCACAGCTCATGAGCCGCCGCTATGCAATGGCCAGCCCGGTGCCGCTCCTGTGGATAAAAAATAATTCGAGCGGTGTCTTGTCAGCGCGGAAGCACAGGATTAGATTATTTCGGAACCGATGTTCCGATTCCGATAAAAACAACAGCTGGAGACCATCGTGGCAAATCAAGGAAGAGGCCTGGCAGCAGCCGGCCTGGCGTTGCTCGGCGCGTTGCCCCTGGGTGGCGCACAGGCGTTTCAGGTGCGCTCCGGAGACGGAGACTGGACCACCTCGCTCGATACCACCCTGTCCTACGGGCTCAGCTACCGCGTGGAGGGGCAGGACAGCAAGCTGATCGCCCGCGCCAACGGCGGTACCGGCGACAACGCCGGGCTGATCAACTCCGACGACGGCGACCTCAACTTCCGCCGTGGCGACCTCTTCTCCGAGGTGGTCAAGGCGGTGTCCGAACTCGACCTGCGCTACCAGGACCGCTTCGGCGTGTTCGTCCGGGGCCGCGCCTTCTACGACTTCGAGCTGAAGGACGACGAGCGCCGTCACCGCCAGATCAGCCACGCCGGCCTCGACGAAGCGGGCTCCAGCGCCGACCTGCTGGACGCCTTCGTCTACGGCAGCTGGACGGTCAACGACCGCGCCCTCAACGCGCGGCTGGGGCGCCAGGTGATCAACTGGGGCGAGGGGCTCTTCTACCAGAACGGCATCGGCGCCACGAACCCGGTGGACATCAACGCCCTGCGCGCGCCGGGCTCCGAAGTGAAGGAGGCGTACATGCCCACCTTCATGGCCTATGCCTCCTTCGAGCTGCGCGACAACCTCAGCGTCGAGGGCTACTGGCAGCCGGGCAAGGCCTGGGAAGCCTCGAAGATCGACCCCTGCGGCACCTACTACTCGACCCTCGACTTGATCGGCGAAGGCTGCAACTACCTGTCCGTCTCGCCGCTGCAGGAAGCCGTCGCCGGTGGCCGCGCCTTCGACAACCCGGCCATGGCCCAGGCCTACGCCGATGCCCTGGCGCCGGGCGGCCTGAACAACCTGCTCAAGGCCTACCTGCCCACCACCTTCATCCCCCGCGCCCAGGACATCGATGCCGACGGCGCCGCCCAGTACGGCCTCGCCCTGCGCTGGTACGTGCCGGAGCTGAACGACACCGAACTGGGCTTCTACTACCTGCGCTACAACATGCAGGTGCCCATGCTCGGGCTCACCGTCGGCCGCCAGGTGACGCTGCCCGTCGTCGGCACCGTGCCTGACGCCAGCAGCGCGCGCTACTACGCCGAGTACCTGGAGAAGCGCGACCTGTTCGGCATCAGCTTCAACACCTCCATCGGTGGCGACAGCATCTTCAACGGCCTGTCGCTGGCCGGCGAGCTGAGCTACCGCCCGGACACGCCCATCGCCCTCGGCCTCAACGAGTACCTGCCCGACGCGCTGTTCAACCCCAATGGGCTGCCCGTGGGCACCCACCTGGACGGCTACCGCGAGAAGGACATGTACCAGGCGTCGCTGGCCGCCATCTACAACTTCACCGGCGTGCTCGGCGCCGACTCGGCGACCCTGTTCACCGAACTGGTGGCCAGCCGCGTGCAGGGCCTGGAATCCGACGTCGACTACTACGAGGCCACCAGCACCGCCACCGGTGCCCAGGCCAGCCTGCAGCTGACCTACACCAACGTGCTCAACCTGGTGAACCTGGTGCCGTCCTTCGGCTACCAGTACAGCATCAACGGCGTCGCGCCCCAGCTCACCAATGGCCTGGACGAAGAGGCGCAGAGCTGGTCCGCCGGCATCGACGCCATCTACAAGGAGTCCCTCACCGTCGGCACCCGCTACGTGGGCTACAGCGGCGGCGGTGTCTCCAACAAGCGCAGCGACCGTGACTTCGTCAGCTTCAACATCAAGTACAGCTTCTGAGAAGGGATTCGACGCCATGCACAGACCAGGACTTATCCACAGCAGTCTGCTCGCCGCCCTGCTGCTGGCCGCGCCGCTCGCCCAGGCCCAGGTGGGTGCCGACCAGGCCGCGCGCCTGGGGGCCGACCTGACCCCGCTGGGCGCGGAGAAGGCCGGCAACGCCGCCGGCACCATCCCCGCCTGGACCGGCGGCCTGGCCCGCGATGCCGCGGCCTACGACAAGGCGACCGGCTACAAGGACCCCTTCGCCGCCGACCAGCCGCTGTTCAGCATCGATGCGAATAACGCCGAGCAGTACCGCGCTCATCTGAGCCCCGGCCAGCTGGCCATGCTCAAGCGCTACCCGGACAGCTGGAAGCTGGTGGTCTACCCGACCCGCCGCTCGGCCTCCTACCCCGAGGCGGTGTACGCCGCGATCAAGGAAAACGCCACCCACGCGAAGCTGATCGAGAACGGCAACGGCATCGCCGACTTCAAGGTCGCCACGCCGTTCCCGATTCCGCAGTCGGGGCTGGAGGTGCTGTGGAACCACCTGGTGCGCTTCCGTGGCAACAGCGTCAAGCGCTATTACGCCCAGGCCGTGCCCCACGCCAGCGGCGACTACTTCATGACCCGCATCGAAGACCTGTTCCTGTTCAACCAGAACGCCGGCGACTACAGCAAGGACAACGGCAACGTGCTGTTCTACTTCCGCCAGTCGGTGCTGGCGCCGGCGCGCCTGGCAGGCACCGAGCTGCTGGTGCACGAGACCGTCAACCAGGTGAAGGAACCGCGCCTGGCCTGGCTCTACGCCGCCGGCCAGCGCCGCGTGCGGCGCACGCCGAACGTCGCCTACGACTCCCCCGGCACCGCCTCCGAAGGGCTGCGCACCACCGACAACTTCGACATGTTCTCCGGCGCGCCGGACAAGTACGACTGGAAGCTGGTGGGCAAGGAAGAGCTCTACGTGCCCTACAACAGCTACCGCTTCGCCTCGCGCACCAGCAAGTACGCCGACATCGTCAAGGCCGGCCACGTCAATCCCGACCTGCTGCGCTACGAGCTGCACCGCGTGTGGCATGTGCGCGCCACCCTCAAGGATGGGCAGCGCCACCAGTACAAGCAGCGCGACTTCTATTTCGACGAGGACAGCTACCAGGTGCTGCTGGTGGACCACTACGACAACCGCGACCAGCTGTGGCGGGTGGGCGAGTCCTACACCATCAACCTCTACGACCAGCCCCTGGTATGGACCAAGGGCGACGCCGTATATGACCTGATCGGCGGCCGCTATGTAATCGGCATATTGTCCAACGAAGAGCCGGCGGATGAATTCGATATAGCGCTGAAGGCGTCCGACTTCACCCCGGCACAACTAAGGCGGGACAGCCGGCGTTAAACCCGGCGAACTTCCAGGTAATTGCAAACGAGGCGGGAAAGTTCCCCCGGCACAACTTCCCGGGGGGTGACGCCGAGGGTGCCGACCATGGTCAGGTAATTCAGGCTGGCAAGCAGCATGTGGGCGGTCAGGTCGGCCGCCTGCTGCGGCTGCGGATGGCCGAGTTCCTGCGCATGGGCGAGGACGATGCGGCAGAAGGACTGGCCGATGTAGGCATTGAGCTGGTGGAAGCGCTCGCGGAACTGGACGTCCATCGAGCTGCGCCGGATCAGGGCGCGGAGCAGGCCTTCGCTGCCATCGAACAGGCGTGTCACGCCCTCGATGAAGCCCTCGATCTGCGTGGGCAGCGGCAGGTTCTCCAGGTTGGCGATGACCCCGTCGACCGCCTCGCGGCTCTGTTCGACGAAGCGCTCGTGGACGGTATAGAGCAGCACGTCCTTGTCGCCGAGCAGGCGATAGAAGGTGCCCACCGAGGACTCGGCGAGCTGGGCGATCTGGGAAATGCCGGTTTCTTCGAAGCTGTCGTTGGCGAGCAGTTCGGCGGCGACGTTGAGGTAGCGCTCCAGGGCTTTCTTGCTGCGTGCCTGGGTCGGACTGGCGATGCTGTACATGGTGGTTTCTCGAGTCGGCGCTGGGCGATTCTAGGAGGTTTGGGCGGGCAAAGGCAAACACCGGAAACTTGTTCTACGGGCGCTTCGGAAGTTATCCGATCAACCAACTTTTCATCGGTCCTTTTAATAAGGAACGGCGCCTTTTTATTTGCCATCGAATATTCAAAAGGGAATTAACTCGACCATGGAACAGATCAACTTGTCGGGCGGACGTTTCAACTATATCTGCCAGGGAGAGGGCACCTCGGTGCTGCTGGTGCACGGCCTGGGTTCCTCCCTGGAGGACTGGCAGCCCCAGGTCGAGGCGCTGTCCCGGCACTTCCGCGTCTATGCCCTGGACCTGCGCGGCCACGGCGCCAGCGAACCGCTGCGCGCGCCGGTGAGCATGGGCGAGCTGGCCGCCGACGTGGCCGAGTTCATCGTCGCCATGGACCTGGAGCCCTGCATCCTGGTGGGCATCTCCATGGGCGGCATGATCACCTTCCAGCTGCTCGCCGAGCACCCGCACCTGGTGCGCGCGGCGGCGGTCATCAACAGCTCGCCGAACTTCCCCGTGGACAGCTGGCAGGTGCGCTGGCAGGTGGCGCTGCGTTTCACCCTGGTGCGCCTGTTCGGCCCCGCCGGCATGGCGCGGCTGCTGGCCGGCAAGCTGTTTCCCAAGCCGGAGCAGGCCGGCTTGCGCCAGCGGGTGATGGCGCGCATCGCCGGCAACGACCGGCGCTCCTACCTGCACGCCATGGGCGCCATCCCCGGCTGGTCGGCGCTGGCGGGGGCCTGCCGGGCCAACACCCCGCTGCTGGTGATCAGCGGCGACCGCGACTACACCCCGGTGGCGGCCAAGGCGGCCTACGTCAGCCAGTTGCGCAATGCACGGCTGGAAGTGATTTCCGACTCCGGGCACGCCACGCCCCTGGACCAGCCCGAAGCGCTGAACCGCCTGCTGGATGCCTTCATCCGCGAACACGCCGCCATCTGAACGCAACGGCTGCGCCGGAGGCGGCGCGGCGGATAAACTGCACGCAGTTCATTTCGAGTGCGTTGCGATGCAGTTGTCCGCCTGGTCCCACCCGAGTTCTGCCGGCTTCACCCTGCGCGGCTGGCACAGCCAGCCCAGTGGCAAGCCCCTACTGCACTTCCTCCATGGCAACGGCTTCTGCGGCCGCGCCTACTCGCCGATGCTGGAAGCCCTCAGCGAGCACTTCGACCTCTGGCTCTGCGACGTGCAGGGCCATGGCGACAGCGACCATGGCGGGCGCTTCCTCGGCTGGAACCGCAACGCCGAACTGGCGGTGGAGGCCTTCGAGGCCGGGCGCGGAATCTTCGGCGACGTTCCCCGTTTCGCCCTCGGCCACAGCTTTGGTGGCGTGCTCACCAGCCTGGTGCTGGCGCGCCACCCCGAGCTGTTCCAGCGCGCGGTGCTGCTCGACCCGGTGCTCTTCACCCCGGCGATGATCGGCGTCATGGCCTTCTCCGAGGTGCTCGGCCTGCACCGCCGCACCACCATGGCCAAGCGCGCGCGGGCCCGGCGCAACCACTGGGTGGATCGCCCCGCCGCCTTCGCCGCCCTGCATGGCCGCGGCATCTTCAAGGGCTGGGCGGACGACGCCCTGGGTGCCTACGTGGAGCACGCGCTGAAGGCGGTGGACGGCGGCGTCGAGCTGAAATGCCGGCCCAGCCGCGAGGCGGAGATCTTCAGTTCCTGCCCCAAGCGCCTGTGGCCCTCGCTGGCGCGCATCGTCACGCCGACGCAGATCTTCCACGGCCAGCACAGCTACCCCTTCGTCGCCCGCTCGGTGGCGCGCATCAGCGCGCTGAACCCCCATGTCGGCGCCCAGGTGGTGGAGGGCGGGCACTGCTTCATGCAGGAGTTCCCCGAAGCCGCCGCCGAGCGTGCCGCCGGCTTCCTCCTGCAGCGATGAGCGATGCGGCGCGGGAGCGGGTCTGGCTGGCGCTGTCCGAGCTGTGGCTGGACACCGAGCTGGACGATGCCGACCTGCGCCGCATCGCCGACGCATTGCGCACCAGCGCGCTGCCGCCAGCCGAGCTGGAAGCCATCTACCTGCATGAAGTGGCGCCGGTGCTCTGGCTCAATGCCTGGAGTGTGGCGGGGGTATGGAGCGGCTTCGATCCCCAATGGCTCTTCGAGCATTGCCAACGTAACCGGGCGCGGCGTGCCAGCCGCTGGTTCCGCTGGCGTTGCCGGCTACTGCGCCGGCCGATGACCTACGCCAACCGCGAGCAGTGGCAGCAGGTTATCCACAGGGTGGTCGAGGACGCTTGAGCGCGGGGCTTATCCACAGCGGCTGCGCTGTGGACAACCGTCGCTTCATTCGACGTGGCGTTGTTCATCCGGGCGCGGGTGGCTGCGGCGCCAGTCGCTGATCTGGATAACGTTGCCTTCCGAGGCCGCTGGCGGCTCGAAGGGGTGGGCATCCAGCTCGATGCGGCCGCCGTTGCTGCCGAACATCTGGATGGTACCGGTGAGGCGCTGCTCGCCGGTGACGGTGAATTCGAAGCCATAGATGCGTGCCAGGCGGCGGTTGCCCCGGGCATCGCGGACCACGGTCAGGCGCTGCAGGGCGACGTTGCCGTCCAGCAGTTCGATGTCGAAACGCGAGCAGTGCTGCTTGACCAGCGCCAGTGCGCGCTCGCGAATGCCGTGGCCACGCCAGAGCCAGGCGGCACCGGCGGCGAAGAGCATAAACAGGAATACATCGCCCAGACTGATCATGATCACTCCCCTGGAATACCCAGAAGCTTAACCCATCCGCAGCGATTTCAGAGGGCCAGTTCGACGCGGTTTCGGCCATGTTGCTTGGCGCGGTAAAGCGCCGTATCGGCAGCCTCCTGCAGCAGGTGCAGGTCCGCGTTCGGCGGGCTGGCGGCCAGGCCGATGCTGACGCTCACGCGCAGGGAAATGCCATTGGCATCCACTCGCAATTGCTCCACCGATTCGCGCAGGCGCTCGAGAAAATTGCGGGCAGCGTCGGGGGTGGTATCGGGCAGCAGGAAGACGAACTCCTCACCGCCGAAGCGGGCGAACAGGTCGGTACTGCGGGCTTCGCGTTGGCACAGCCTGCTGAATTCGCAGAGCACCTGGTCGCCGCTGCCGTGGCCGTGGGCATCGTTGATGCGCTTGAAATGGTCGAGGTCGAGCATCGCCAGGCACAAGGTCTGGCCCTGGCGCCGCGCGCGCTGCAACTCGTGCTCGGCGCGGGCGTAGAAGGCCCGGCGGTTGAGGGCACCGGTCAGCGGGTCGGTGGTGGCCTGCAGGCGCAGGCGTTCTTCCAGGGCCTTGCGGTGGCTGACGTCACGCACTTCCAGCAACTGCTGGCCGGCGCCATCAAGGTGGGTGACCGAGAGTTCGGCCGGGAAGGTCGAGCCGTCGCGGCGCAGGGCGGTGACGTCGGCAGGGGTGCCGTCGGCCTGGGCGAGCAGCGGGCCGATACGCGCGCGCTCGGTGTCGACGAACAGCTGCTCCGGTGCCTGCTGCAGCAGGCCTTCGCGGGGCTGGCCGAAGAGCGCGTCGAGCGTCGGGTTGCTGTCCTGGATGCGCCCATCCTGCAGCACCAGCATGCCGCAGCTGGTGACGTTCATCAGGCGTTCGAAACGCTGGGCACTGGCCTCCGCCTGGCGGGCGTTGCGTTGGCTGTCGAGGAGGATGCGGCGCATGGTCATCAGCGCCAGGCCGACCAAGGCGATGACCCAGAGCGGAATGGCGAAGTTGTAGGGCAGCAGGTACGCCATGGAGCGGGTGACGTCGGGATGCTCGATGGCGTTGAGCCAATCGTGCACGGCGATGCCGCCGCGCAGCAGGGTGACCAGGGCATAGCCGAGCAGGACGATGCCGACGCAACGGCAGACGACGCGCAGCTCCGCATCGCGCGGGTGGCGCAACAGGGCGCCGGCGGCCTGCAGCGGCAGCAGCCCGCCGATGCCGGCGTAGATGGCGATCAGCAACTCGCTGTTCAGCGGTGCCACCCACCAGTGCCAGCTGTTGGCCGCGGCCATCAGGCCGGCGCTCACCGGCACCGTCCACCAGGGCAGCGGGCGATCGAGGAAGCGGAATACGCCGAGCATCAGCACCGCCTCGCCTGCCAACTGGGTGGCGTTGCCGAAGACGTTGAGCGGGCGGTTGCCGGTGGCGACGAAGATGAAGAAGGAGAAGATGCCTAGAATCAGCAGCCAGGCGCCGGCCATCCAGAAGCCCGGGCCACGGTAGGGGCGGGAGAAATACCACAGGCCGGTACAGGCCACGGCACTGGCGAGCATCAGGTTGAGTCCCAGCAGCATCGGCGAAAAATACAGGGATTCCATGATGGCTCTGGCGGCGGAGGATGGGAGAATCTTGCCATTATGGTAGTGAACCTGTCGTTGCACGTCAGGCCGCCTTTCTTCCCGTCGAGACCAGGGTTTATTCAATGCCACGAACGCCCCACCTTCTCAGCATCCAGTCCCATGTGGTGTTCGGCCATGCCGGCAACCGCGCCGCGGTGTTCCCCGTCGAGCGCCTCGGGGTCAATGTCTGGCCGCTGAACACCGTGCAGTTCTCCAACCACACCCAGTACGGGCAGTGGACGGGTGAGGTGCTGTCGCCGAAGCAGGTGCCGGTACTGGTGGAGGGCATCGCCGCCATCGGCGAACTGGGCAATTGCGACGCGGTGCTCTCGGGCTACCTCGGCAGCGCCGCCCAGGGCCGCGAGATCCTCGAGGTGGTGGCGCGCATCAAGCAGGCCAACCCGCGGGCGCTGTACCTCTGCGACCCGGTGATGGGCCACCCGGAGAAGGGCTGCATCGTGGCACCGGAAGTCAGCACCTTCCTCCTCGAGGAAGCCGCTGCCGTGGCCGACCTGCTGTGCCCCAACCAGCTGGAGCTGAACAGCTTCGCCGGCCGCCGCCCCACCTCTCTGGAGGATTGCGTGGGCATGGCCCGGGCCCTGCTGGCGCGTGGGCCGAAGGCGATCCTGGTCAAGCACCTGGACTACCCCGGCCGCGCTGCCGAGGACTTCGAAATGCTGCTGGTCAGCGCCGAGGGCACCTGGCACCTGCGCCGCCCGTTGCTGGCCTTCCCGCGCCAGCCGGTGGGCGTGGGCGACCTCACCTCCGGGGTGTTCCTGGCGCGCCTGCTGCTGGGCAACGATCTGCTCGAGGCCTTCGAATTCAGCGCCGCCGCCGTGCATGAAGTGCTGTTGGAGACCCAGGCCTGCGGCAGCTACGAACTGGAGTTGGTGCGCGCCCAGGACCGCCTCGTCCACCCTCGGGTGAAGTTCGAGGCGCGGCGCCTGGGCTGACCGGGCCCCACGGGAATTTGCCGCCGCGCACTGCGGCCTTGTGACTCAGCCGCTATGCTTCAACCCATGGCGGTGCGCGGCTAGCATTGCACCCGTTCCAATCCCCTGTCCCGGACGGCACCTTGGCTCGACACACGACAATCCGCAGCGGCGCCTGGCTTGGCCTTCTGGCCATGCTGCTGGTGTTCGCCGGTCCGTTGCTGTCCCAGGCGCGCAGCCTGGACCGCCAGGGCGTGCCGGACTGGATGGGCGAGCTGGCCTGCTCCGCCGAACACGGCACCGCGCAAAAGGCGCCGGGCCAGCCCGACCACGAGGCCGCCTGGGCCAAGTGCGGCTACTGCACCCTGCTGCTCAATTGCCCGGCGCTGAGCTCTGCCCCGCTGATCGCTTCCACCCTGCTGGATGCCGTCCGCGCGCCGCGCCTGGTGCCGGTCGCCTCGGGCCACGCCGGCTCGGCCATCTTCCCCGGCTCCCGCTCCCGCGCACCGCCTGCATCCCTCGCCTGATCCACGCACCGCGTCACCCCTTCGCCCGTTATGGGCAAGGCGGCTGACGACAAGCCTCCATTGCGCCAGCCACCGTGCTGCGCGTGAGCCCAGAGAGGCGCTTTCCAGGCGAGCACGACCATGAGCAAACCTGCTGTCTCGTTCTACAACCTGGCGTGGCGCTGGCATTTCTATGCCGGCCTCTTCGTCATTCCCTTCATGATCCTGCTGTCCATCACCGGCAGCATCTACCTGTTCAAGCCGCAGCTCGATGAGCTGATGTACGCCGACCTGCTGCGGGTCGCCCCCGGGCACCATGCGCTGGACGCCGACGCCCAGCTGCAGCGGGTGCGCGAGGCTTATCCACAGGCCAGCGTCAGCCAGTATCTGCCGCCGGTGGATGCCGGGCACAGTGCCCAGTTCGTCATCGCTGACGGCGGCCGCACCCTCAACCTGTTCCTCGACCCCTACAGCGGCAAGGTGCTGGGCACCCAGGACGCCTTCTGGAACCTGCAGGCGGCGACCCGCGCCCTGCACGGCGAGCTGATGATCGGCACGGTCGGCGATCGGCTGATCGAGCTGGCCGCCGGCTGGGGCATCGTCCTGGTGGTGTCCGGGCTCTACCTCTGGTGGCCGCGCGGGCGCTCCGGCGCCGGGGTGCTGTGGCCGCGCCTGTCCGCACGCGGGCGCCTGTTCTGGCGCGACCTGCACGGCGTCACCGGCTTCTGGGGCAGCCTGCTGTTGCTGTTCATGCTGCTCACCGGCATGACCTGGACCGGCTTCTGGGGCGCGAGCTTCGCTGATGTGTGGAACCGCTTCCCCGCCGCCATGTGGAACGAGGTGCCGAAGTCCGGCGAGCTGGCGCGCAGCCTCAACAGCGCCAGCGACCAGACCGTGCCCTGGGCGGCGGAAACCACGCCGCTGCCGGAGTCCGATGCCCACGCTGCCCACCGTGCCCATGCCGGGCACGACAGGGCGCCGGCCAGCGAGGCGCCGAGCATCCCGCTGCAGCAGGTGGTGGACACCGCCCGCGAGCGCGGCGTGGTGCCCGGCTACGGCATCACCTTGCCGACCACGCCCACGGGCGTCTTCAGCATCGCCGTGTTCGCCGCCGACCCGCGCCAGGACGCGACCTTGCACCTCGACCGCTACAGCGGCAAGGTGCTGGCCGATGTGCGCTGGAAGGACTATGGCCTGGTGGCCAAGAGCGTGGAGATGGGGGTGATGCTGCACGAGGGCCGCTTCTTCGGCCTAGCCAACCAGCTGCTGATGTTTGCCGTGTGCCTGATGATCCTGCTCAGCGCGGTCAGCGGCCTGGTGCTCTGGTGGAAGCGCCGGCCCAGCGGCCGCCTCGGCGTGCCGCCGCTGCCCCATGGCCTGCCTCTGTGGCGCGGTGCGGTGGTGATCATGCTGGTGCTGGGGGTGGCGTTCCCCCTGGTGGGCCTGTCGCTGGTACTGGTCTGGGTCCTGGACCGGCTGGTGCTGTCGCGCTTCGGCGGCGACCGGGTGATGGCGGGCTGAACCTGCCACGAGTTTTTATCGGCGCTCGCCTGGCGGGCGCCCAATCTGCTTATCGATGGATGGAGTTGAACATGCGCAAGACATTGCTGACCCTGATCGCCCTGGTGGGCTTCGTTCCCTTCGCCCAGGCCCATGAGTACGAACTGGGCAAACTGCACATCGAACACCCCTGGGCCCTGGAAGTGCCGCCGGTTTCGCCCAACGGCGCCGCCTACCTGGTGGTGCACAACGGTGGCGACACGCCGGACCGCCTGCTGGGTGCCGACACCCCGCGCGCGGCCAAGGCCGAGATCCACGAGCACGCCCACGTCAACGGCATGATGAAGATGCAGCAGGTGCAGGGCGGCCTGGCCATTCCCGCCGGCGGCGAAGCGCGCCTGGAGCAGGGCGGCTACCACCTGATGCTGTTCGGCCTGAAGCAGCCGCTGAAGGATGGCGAGCGCTTCCCGCTCACCCTGCACTTCGAGAAGGCCGGCGACCTGCAGGTGGAGATCGCCGTACAGAAGGAGGCGCCCGCCAAGGCCGACGGGCAGATGCAGCACATGGAGCACATGGACCACGGCGCGCACCAGGGCGCCGAGTGACGGCTCGCGCCGCCGTGGTCAGGCCGCTGCCGGTGCGCCCGGTGCGGCCTGGTCGTCGGCGACGCGATTGATCATGGCGCGGGCGATCTCGCGCTCGCCCATGATCACCAGGTCCGCACCGTTCTGCTCCAGGTGCTCCACCTCGGCGTCGAAGTGGGCACGGGCGATGATGGTCAGCTGCGGGTTCACCGCGCGGGCCTGCTGGGCGATCTGCCCGGCCTCGAAGCCATTGGGGATAGCCAGCAGCAGCCAGCGCGCCCGCGCCAGCTGCGCCAGTTCCAGCACCTCGGGCCGTGCCGCGTTGCCCAGCACAGCGCTGATGCCCGACTCGCGCAATTCATCCAGCCCTGCACGGCTATCCTCGATCACCACCAGCGGCGTGCCCGCCTCGCGCAGGCGCAGGGCGATCTTGCGACCCACACGGCCGTAGCCGATGAGGATGGCGTGGTCGTGTTCCTCGATGGCGGGCGGCACGTCCTCGGCCGGCACCTGCTCCGGGGGCAGCTCCGCCGCCTTGCGGTCCTGGCGCGCCTGCCAGCGGCCGATGGCGATGAACAGCAGCGGGTTGACCAGGATCGACAGGATGGCGCCGGCCAGCAGCAGGTCGCGGCCGGTCTGTGGCATCAGCTCCAGGTCCAGCCCCAGGCCGATGAGGATGAAGCTGAACTCGCCGATCTGCGCCAGGCTGGCGGAGATGGTCAGGGCGGTGCTCTTGGGGTGGCCGAAGGCGCGCACGATCACATAGGCCGCCACCGACTTGCCGAGCACGATGACCAGGAAGGTGGCCAGCACCGGCAGCGGTTCGTGGATCAGGATCAGCGGGTTGAAGAGCATGCCCACCGAGACGAAGAACAGCACCGCGAAGGCGTCGCGCAGGGGCAGGGTCTTCTCGGCGGCGTCGTGGCTCAGCTCCGACTCGTTGAGCACCATGCCGGCGAAGAAGGCGCCCAGGGCGAAGGACACGTCGAAGAGGATCGCCGAGCCGTAGGCGATGCCCATGGCGATGGCCAGCACGGCGAGGGTGAACAGCTCCCGCGAGCCGGTGCCGGCGACCTTGGCCAGCACCCAGGGAATCAGGCGGCGGCCCACCACCAGCATCAGCACCACGAAGGCGGTAACCTTGCCCAGGGTCAGCAGCAGCTCGACGCCGAGGCTGAGCTCGCCACCGCCGTGGGCCTTGCCGCCGAGCATGCCGGAGAGCGCCGGCAGCAGTACCAGGGTCAGCACCATCACCAGGTCTTCGACGATCAGCCAGCCCACGGCGATGCGGCCGCGCTGGGTGTCCAGCAACTGGCGTTCTTCCAGGGCCCGCAGCAGCACCACGGTGCTGGCCACCGACAGCGCCAGGCCGAACACCAGACCGCCGCCCAGGGACCAGCCGAGGCCCCAGGCCAGGCCCATGCCCAGCAGGGTGGCGACGGCGATCTGCACCACGGCGCCGGGGATGGCGATGTTCTTTACCGACATCAGGTCCTTTAGGGAGAAGTGCAGACCCACGCCGAACATCAGCAGGATCACCCCCAGCTCGGCGATCTCCTGGGACAGCGCCTGGTCGGCGACGAAGCCCGGGGTGAAGGGACCGGCCAGTACGCCGGCCAGCAGGTAGCCCACCAGCGGCGAGATGCGCAGGCGGTTGGCCAGGCTGCCGAGCAGGAAGGCCAGCACCAGGCCGGCGGAGAGGGTGGCGATCAGCGGTGTGTGGTGGGGCATGCGGCGGCTCCTTGCACGCAGGGAACGACTCGGCCGCAGCGGCGGTTGGCAGCGCTGCGGGGAGAGGTTCGAAGGTGGTTCACGGGGCCTGGCCCGTGGCGAACGCGGCTGCCGCCGCGCGCGTCAGGTTACCCGTTGGCTGACGATGTTTGTATGAAAAGTCCGTCAGATTATTTTTCAGGATGTAGCGAGGGCTCGCTGCCGTTCTCCCGCAGCTCGCGGTAGCGGCGTTCCATTTCCTGGCGGATCTGCCGGCGTTGCTGGCCCTGGACGAAGCGGCGCTTCTCTTCGGCGGTTTCCGGCTGGCGCGGTGGCACGGGCGCCGCCTTGCGGTCGTCGTCCAGCGCCACCATGGTGAAGAAGCAGCTGTTGGTGTGGCGCACCGAGCGCTCGCGGATGTTCTCGGTGACCACCTTGATGCCGATCTCCATGGAGGTGGTGCCGGTGTAGTTCACCGAGGCGAGGAAGGTCACCAGCTCGCCCACGTGCACCGGCTCGCGAAACACCACCTGGTCCACGGAGAGGGTCACCACGTAGCGCCCGGCATAGCGGCTGGCGCAGGCGTAGGCGACTTCGTCGAGGTACTTGAGCAGGGTGCCGCCGTGGACGTTGCCGGAGAAGTTGGCCATGTCCGGGGTCATGAGGACGGTCATCGTCAGTTGCGCGTTGCCGGGTTCCATGGAGGGGCTCTGTCTCGGGGCTGGGAAGTGAAACTGTAGACGCAGCGAGACAGGCACGGAGCCACAGGAGCACCGCCTGTGGATAAACACGGGGGCGTGTCGGTACTCGGAATTGATGGGTTTCGCTTCGCTCTACCCATCCTACGGATTGCGGATTGCGAGTTGCGGATCGGAGGAGACGGGGCTGTGGACAAGTCGTTTATCCACAGCCCCTCGGCTCAGGCGTGGGTCAGGTACCAGCGCCAGTCCTGCTCGCCCACCTCGCTGACGAACTGGCGGAATTCCTCCCATTTGATGGCGAGGAAGATGTCGAGGAAGCCTTCGCCCAGGGCCTCCTTCGCCCAGGCCGAGCGCTCCAGGGTGCGCAGGGCGGTGAGCCAGTCGGTGGCAAGGGTCTCGCGGGCCTGTTCGTAGCCGTTGCCGGTGATGGCCTCGCCCGGGTCGATCTGTTCGCGGATGCCTTTATGGATGCCCGCCAGCAGGGCGGCGGCGGCCAGGTAGGGGTTGGCGTCGGCGCCGCAGATCCGGTGTTCGACGTGGCGGCTCTGGGCCGGGCCACCGGGCACGCGGAAGGACACGGTGCGGTTGTTCACCCCCCAGCTCTTGGCCAGCGGCGCGTAGCTGTTGGCCTGGAAGCGGCGGTAGGAGTTGGCGTTGGGGCAGAAGATCGCCAGGGCGTCGTCGAGGGTCGCCATCATCCCGCCGATGGCGTGGCGCAGCAGCGGGGTGCCCTGCGGGTCTTCGCTGGCCATCAGGTTGTTGCCCTGTTCATCGGCCAGGCTGACGTGCAGATGCATGCCGCTGCCGGCCAGGTCGCCGAAGGGCTTGGCCATGAAGCAGGCCACCAGCCCGTGCTTGTTGGCCACGCCCTTGACCAGGCGCTTGTAGCGCACGCCTTCGTCGATGGCCTGCAGCGCGTCGAAGCGGTGCTCCAGGGTCAGTTCCAGCTGGCCCGGCGCGTATTCGGAGATGGCGGTGCGCACCGGCAGGCCCTGGGCCTCGCAGGCGGCGTAGAGGTCGTCGAGGAAGGGCTGTAGCTGCTCCAGCTCGTACACGCCGTAGACCTGCGGTGCCTGTGGGCGCACGCCATTGGCTTGCAGCGCCGGTTGCGGGCGGCCGTTGGCGTCGCGCTGCTTGTCCAGCAGGTAGAACTCCAGCTCCACCGCCATCACCGGGTGGTAGCCGTCGGCCTTGAGCCGGTCGATGGCGCGGGCCAGCACGTGGCGCGGGTCGCCGGGGGTGGCCGGCAGGCCCTGGGTTGGGTGCATGCTGACCTGCACCTGGGCAGTGGGGGTGGCGCGCCAGGTCTGCAGGGCCAGGGAGCCGGGCACGGGGTAGGTCCAGCAGTCGGCGTCGGCCACTTCCCAGACCAGGCCGCTGGCTTCCACGTCCTCGCCCTGGATGGTCAGCGAGAGGATGGAGCTGGGCAGCGGGCGGCCGTTCTCGTAGATGGCCAGCAGCTCGTCGCGGTGCAGCAGCTTGCCGCGCGGGATGCCGTTGGCGTCGATCAGCATCAGCTCGATGCTGCGTACCTCGGGGTGGCGTTCGAGGAAGTCACGGGCTTCCTGGGGTTCGGCGAATCGCATGGGTGTTCTCGCGGTCAGAGGCGGGCGCCGGGGATGGCCAGCAGCTCGGCCAGGGCCTGGTCGAGGGTGGCGATCAGGCGGTCGACGTCGGCTTCGGTGGTGGCCGGGCAGCACAGGGTCATGTTGTGGAACGGGGTGATGAGGATGCCCCGGTTGATCAGGTAGAGGTGCAGGGCCATCTGCAGGCTGTCGTGGAAGGCCGCCTCGGCCTCGGCGCCGGTGCGTGGCGAGGTGGCGCAGAACTGGAACTCGCAGCGGGCGCCCAGCTCGGTCACTGACCAGGCCAGGCGGTGCTTGTGGATAAGTCCACGGAAGCCTTCGGCCAGGCGCGCCGCCAGGGGCAGCATGTGGGTGTAGGCGGCCGGGGTCATCACCTGTTCCAGGTTGGCGCGCATGCAGTGCATGGCCAGGGCGTTGGCCGAGAGGGTGGTGCCCATGCCGCTGTGGCCATGGCCGCCGGACTGCTCGCTGGCGTGCTTGCGGGTCAGCTTCATGGCCTGGGCCATCTCGGCGGTGCAGCCGTAGACGGAGCAGGGCACGCCGCCGGCGATGGGCTTGCCGAGGGTGATGAAGTCCGGCTGCAGGTTCCAGGCGCGGGTGCAGCCGCCGGGGCCGGTGGAGATGGTGTGGGTCTCGTCGATGATCAGCAGGGTGCCGTGGCGGCGGGTCAGCTCGCGGAGCTTCTCCAGGTAGCCGGCATCGGGCAGGACCATGCCGATGTTGGTCATCGCCGGTTCGCAGAGCACGGCGGCGACGTCGTTCTGCGCCAGGGCCTGCTCCAGCGCCTCTAGGTCGTTGAAGGGCACGGCACGGCTGGTCTTGGCCAGGTTGCGCGCCTGGCCGATCAGGCCGCTGCGGTGCACGGTGCGGCCCTCGCGGTGGCGCACCATGACGTCGTCGACGGTGCCGTGGTAGCAGCCGTCGAACACCAGCAGCACCTTGCGCCCGGTGATGGCGCGCACCCAGCGGATGACGAAGCGGTTGGCGTCGGTGGCGGTGGTCGCCACCTGCCAGTAGGGCAGGCCGAAGCGTTCGGCCAGCAGCTCGCCGGCGACCACGGCGTCTTCGCCCGGGAGCATGGTGGTCAGGCCGCGCGCGCCCTGTTCGGCGATGGCGCGGGCGATGGGTTCGGGGGAGTGGCCGAACATGCTGCCGGTGTCGCCCAGGCAGAAGTCCACGTACTCGTGGCCGTCGACATCATGGAAGCGCGCGCCTTGGGCACGCTCGACGAACAGCGGGCAGGGCGTCGACCAGTCGCTCATCCAGTGCATCGGCACGCCGCCGAACAGCGAATGGCGGGCGCGCTCGGCGAGGGCCAGGGATTTGGGGTTCTGGGCGATGAAGCGCGCACGCTCGGCGGCGGCGAAGGTTTCAACTGCGGATTCTGCGATGCCACTGGCGGTCATGCTTGAACACCTCGTTCGAATTTCCGCACATCCTGTTTTGTGATCACAGATATGTCAATAGCTGGACTGTTTCCAGCAAAAGCTTATGATCGAACTGCTTTTGTGATCACATAAAGCAGAGGCCATCCGGCCTCGTCCGGCGCTGCCTGGCACCGCCACGAGCGACTTATCCACAAGCGGGCGCTTATCCCGAGCCGCCCGCGCCACGAGGTTCTACCCATGCGCAATTGCAGCCTTACCCTCGCCCAACTGCCGGCTCCACCGGCCCGCCAGGAGTGACCCATGGCCGATAACCTGCAGGAACAGCTTTACCTACGAATACGTGAAGGCTTGCTGGCGGGGCGTTTCCAGCCCGGCGAGCGCCTCAAGATCCGCGACCTCGCCGCCGAGTGGGGCACCAGCCCGATGCCGGTGCGCGCGGCGCTGCAACGCCTGGTGGCCGAAGGCGCCCTGGAAGGCGAGCCGCAGCGCTCCCTGCGGGTGCCGATCATGACCCGCGAGCGCTTCCAGCAGATCTTCTTGGTGCGCATGTCCCTGGAGGGACTGGCCGTGGAGACCGCCACGCCGCGGCTCACCGGGGACGACATCGCGCAGCTGCGGCGCTGCGTCGAGAACATGGAGCGCGCCCTGGAGCAGCGTGACGTGCAGGGCTACCTGGACGACAACAGCCTGTTCCACATGACCCTCTACCGCGCCTGCGCCAACCCCACGCTGCTGCGCATGATCGAGTCGCTGTGGCTGCAGGTGGGCCCCTTCTTCAACCAGCTGTTCACCGAGGCCGACCTGTCCCTGCGCCTCAACGATTTCCACGAGGACGCCTTCAAGGCGGTGCTCGCCGGCGACGCCAAGGGCGCCCGGGCGGCCATCGAGCAGGACATGACCTACTTCGGCAACTTCCTCATGAACCTGCTGGAGCTGGAGACCGCCCAGGCCAGGAATGGCAGCTGACGAGCAAAGCTGTTTCGGTTTGTTTCACCGAAAATGACGGTGCAACGCCCGGTGTTACTCTGCCGAAAGTTCTGACTAAGAACTTCCCTAATTCATACAGGGGCTCCCAAGGAGCCAAGCGAGCAACCCCGGGCGCGGCACTGTCCAGCGCACTGACCAGCGAGAAGGAGCCGGTGCGCCATGCATGCCATAAGTTTTATCCAGGACATGGCGGTGATCATGCTGGTGGCCGGCATGGTCACCATCCTCTGTCACCGCTTCAAGCAGCCGGTGGTGCTGGGCTACATCATCGCCGGCTTCCTCATCGGGCCGCACACGCCGCCCTTCGCCCTGATCCATGAAGAAGAGACCATCAAGATCCTCGCCGAACTGGGGGTGATCTTCCTGATGTTCTGCCTGGGGCTTGAGTTCAGCCTGCGCAAGCTGTTCAAGGTGGGCGCCACGGCCTTTATCGCCGCCTTCCTGGAAATCGTGCTGATGATCTGGATCGGCTACGAGATCGGCAGCTTCTTCGGCTGGAGCACCATGGATTCGCTGTTCCTCGGCGCCATCCTGGCCATCTCCTCCACCACCATCATCATCAAGGCGCTCAGCGACCTGAAGATGAAGAACGAGCGCTTCGCCCAGCTGATCTTCGGCGTGCTGATAGTCGAAGACATCCTCGGCATCGGCATCATCGCGCTGCTGTCGGGCATCGCCCTGTCCGGCTCGGTGGAGACCGGCCAGGTGTTCGCCACGGTGGGCAAGCTCAGCCTGTTCATGGTCGTCGCGCTGGTCATCGGCATCTTGCTGGTGCCGCGCCTGCTGGCCTACGTGGCGAAGTTCGAGAGCAACGAGATGCTGCTGGTGACGGTGCTGGGGCTGTGCTTCGGCTTCTGCCTGCTGGTGGTGAAGCTGGAATACAGCATGGTGCTGGGCGCCTTCCTGATCGGCGCGATCATCGCCGAGTCGCGCCAGCTGGCGCAGATCGAGCGCCTGGTGGAGCCGGTGCGCGACATGTTCAGCGCCATCTTCTTCGTCGCCATCGGCCTGATGATCGACCCGGCGATCCTGGTGGAGTACGCCTGGCCCATCGCGGTCATCACCGTCGCCGTGGTGCTGGGCAAGATGGTCTCCTGCGGCATCGGCGCCTTCATCGCCGGCAATGACGGGCGCACTTCGCTGCGGGTCGGCATGGGCCTTTCGCAGATCGGCGAGTTCTCCTTCATCATCGCCGCGCTGGGCATGACCCTGCAGGTCACCAGCGACTTCCTCTACCCCGTGGCGGTGGCGGTCTCGGCCATCACCACGCTGCTCACGCCCTACCTGATCCGCTCCGCCGACCCGCTGTCGCAGACGCTCGCCGGCATCGTCCCCTCACGCATCGCCCGGGTGTTCAATCTCTACGGCGACTGGCTGCGCAGCATCCAGCCCCAGGGGCAGGGCGCGGTATTGGCGGGGATGATTCGCAAGATCCTCCTGCAGGTGGGGGTGAACATCGCGCTGGTGGTGGCGATCTTCCTCTCCGGAGCCTATTTCGCCGGCACCCTGGCCGGCTACCTGAGCGACTGGGTGGCCCACGAGAACCTGCAGAAAGGGATGATCTGGGGCGCCGCGCTGCTGCTGTCGCTGCCCTTCCTGATCGCCGCGTACCGCAAGCTCAAGGCGCTGTCGATGCTGCTGGCGGAGATGGGCGTAACCCCGGAGAAGGCCGGGCGCCATACCGCGCGGGTGCGCAAGGTGATCGCCGAGGTGATCCCGGCGCTGTCGCTGGTGGTGATCATGCTGCTGCTCATGGCGCTGTCGGCGAGCATCCTGCCGACCCTGGAGCTGCTGGTGCTGATCGCGCTGCTGGCGGCTGGGGTGATCGCGCTGCTGTGGCGCTGGCTGATCCGCGTGCATTCACGCATGCAGATCGCGCTGATGGAGACCCTGGAGCAAAGCCAGGATCACCACCGCTAGCGGTTCAGCTCGCCAGCCACACGTCGCGGGCCCAGTGCCAGACGGAGTCCCAGCTCTCGTCGGTCATGTCGCCCTCGTCGCCGGACCAGAGCAGCACTTCGCCCTCCAAGTCGACCACGTAGTAATCGCGGCCGTCCTGGCAGATGGGTACCAGGTCGCGGGGCACACCCAGGTCCCAGGCCACCGAGGCCACTTCCGGCAGGTAGGTGTGGGATTGCGGGTCGGTCGCGGTCACCGGCTCCAGGCGGCCGTAGACCACATCGCTGACCTTGAGCAGGAACTCGCGCAGCTCGAAGGGCAGGTTGATCAGCAATTGCTCTTCGATCTCCACCAGCAGCTCCTCGTCCGGCAGCTCCAGCGGGACGGGGACGGGTTCGTTGAGTTCACGCAGCTGTTCGATGACTTCTTCCACGGCGACAGGCCCTCGTGCATTGGGATGCGCTTTATACAGTAGCTGGCACCCGGAAGAAAAAAACCGCAGGCAGACCGCTCGTCCGGTGGTGGTGCATTGCATACTGCCGCCTTCCCATTCACCACCACGGAGCCCCCAATGCCGATCGTCTGGAGCAGCAGCCATCACACCGAACTCGACAAGCAGGCGCTCTACGACATCCTCGCCCTGCGCACGCAGGTCTTCGTCGTCGAGCAGAAGTGCCCCTACCTGGAAGTGGACGGCCTGGACCTGGTAGGCGACAGCTGCCACCTCATGGCCCGCGACGGCGATGCGCTGGTGGCCTACCTGCGCCTGCTGGACCCGCAGCGCAACCAGGGCGACGTGGTGATCGGCCGCGTGGTGATCGCCGAAGCGGCGCGCGGCACCGGCCTGGGCCACCAGCTGATGGAGCGTGCCCTGGAAGACTGCCAGCGGCGCTGGCCGGGGCTGCCGGTGTACCTCTCGGCCCAGGCGCACCTGCAGAAGTACTACGGGCGCTACGGCTTCGTGCCAGTGACCGAGGTCTACCTGGAGGACGACATCCCCCATATCGGCATGCGCAAGGCGGCGGTCTGATGGCGGTGGCTATCACCCTGTAGGGGCGAATTCATTCGCCAAGGACCGCGTGGCGGTCCCTGCTGTGGCCGATGCAGGGTGTTTCCTGTGGCATCGCCTGGTGGATGAAAAGAGCGCCATCCACCCTGCATCCCGATCAGCCCAGCGGCTGGTCGAACACACAAAAGAAAACCCCGGGCATGCCCGGGGTTTCTTCATTGCGCGAACGCTGATCAGTTCTGGCGGATGCCCGCCACCAGCCAGGGCTGGTCGTCGCCGTTGGCGCGTTCCATGCGCCAGCTTTCGCTGAACACTTCACCCTGGTCGAAGCGCGAGGTCTTCGACAGGCCGTTGAAGGTCAGGGTGGCGACGGTCTTGTCGGCCAGTTCGTCGATGCCGTCCAGCTGCACCTGCAGGTTGTCGATGTAGGTGGACTGGAAGCCGTCGCCCAGGCTGGCGCGCTCTTCCTTGAGGAAGCTGAGCATCTGCGGGGTGACGAACTCGGCGATCTTGTCCATCTCGGCCGCGTCCCAATGCTGTTGCAGGGACAGGAAGTGCTCACGGCCGGCTTCGATGAAGCGCTCTTCGTTGAACCAGCTCGGCGCGTTGAACGCACGCTGGGCCACCGCTGCCGGTGCGGCGCTGCCACCGAAGATCGGCGACGGCTGCTGTTGCGGCATCTCGCGCTGGAACGGGCCGCCGGCCATGGCGGGCTGATGGCCCTGCTGCTGGCGCTTGCGGGCGGCGATGAAGCGGAAGATGACGAAGGCGATCAGGGCGATGATCAGGAAGTCGAAGATCTGCATGCCCTGGAAGCCGTCACCCATGAACATGGAGGCGAGCAGGCCACCGGCGGCGAGGCCGGCCAGCGGGCCGAGCCAGCGCGAAGCACCGCTTGCGGCAGCGGGCTGACGGCCGGGGGCGGTCGGGGTGGCGGCAGGGGTGTTGGGCTGCGCCTGGCGGGTCTGGTGGGTCGGCGCGGAGCCGAAGGTCTTGCCGCCGCCCATTCGCTTGGCGTTGGCATCCAGGCTGAGCGTCAGGCCGACGCATAGGGCCAGGGCAATACTGAGAAATCGGCGCATCACAGGCATCTCTTGGTTAAGGGTCCACGCGCGCCATGCTGCACAGTCGCGTTCGTGATGGCTAGCGGCAGAATGTATCGGGATTTTTTACGGCTGCGCTGGAGGCGCAAGCTCCGCTACCTGTAGGAGCGAATTCATTCGCGATGGGGCTGCCGGCTACGCGGAACCGACAGCCAGGAGGCGGGCTTTTCGCGGCTGAAGCCGCTCCCACGGTGAACCCCGGCCAACAATCTAGCGCGCGGCACAGCCTGGGCGGGCGCGCAGTTGGTGGTCGGCGCGCAGACGGATGGCGCCCTTGGCGCCGGGCTGGTAGTCGAAGTTGCGGGCGAACCAGGCGGCGGATTGCTCCAGCGTGGCGTTGACCGGCGGCTGGGTGAACTCCCAATAAGGGTCGTCGTCCCGGCGGCATTTGGCGTTGAGCACCAGGCCCGGCAGCGATGGGCCGTCGCTGCGCTCGTCGCCGAAGGTGCGCTGGCCGAGGGTGAGGCGGTCGTCCTCGCTGTCGCCGTAGCTGAACAGTAGGGTGTCGCCGCGTATGTCCAGCAGGCCCTTGCTCACCTGTTCATAGGCGAAGGGGGCGAGGCGCACCAGCAGCCCCGGCTTGCGCAGGTAGACCCAGCCCGGGCGGCTGGCGTCGAAGGGGCTGGCGGGGTAGGGCAGGGTGTCCAGGTACTCCAGGCGCAGCTTGCCGCCGGCGTCGGTGGAGGCCCGCAGCAATTCATAGGCGCCGTCGCCACGGGTCTTCAGCAGGGCCTCGCCCTTGCCGGTGGGCAGTACTTCGCGGATCGCCAGGGCCTCGTCAAAGCCCCGGCTGCCGGCGATGTAGCGGTTCACCTTCGTGCCCTGGCGCAGTTGGTAGACCGTCTGCTCGATGGCCGCGCCCTTGCCGCCCGGGCGATAGCCGTAGCGCACTTCTTCCAGCGACCACTGCGTGTTGCCGGCCAGGGTGCGGGTGCGTGCCGGCAGCACGCAGCGTTGCTCGCGCAGGGTGGCGGGCACGCCCTTCAGTGGCTCGCCCAGGCACAGGTCATCGGCCGCCACGCTGGTGCTGGGGTAGGGCTCCTGGCCGGCGCGCAGCGGCGGGTTGGGGTTGCTGGCCTGGCATTGCTCGGGGACTAGGTCGAGGGTGTCGGCGAATTCTTCGATTTCCGGGCTGGAGGCGTCGCCCAGGGACTCCGGGGTACGCGGTTGCGGGCCGGCGTCCACCTCGCGCAGGGTCACGCCCCAGCGCACCGGATCGGGTTGCGGCAGTTGCTGGGTCGGGCGCAGGCGCAAGGCCGGCTTGGGAGTGGTGACCAGTTCCAGGGTGCGATCGAACCAGGCGGGGCCGTCCTGGAAGCGCAGGCGCTCGGGGGTGGAGGCACTCAGCTTGGAGTAGATGAGCGGGTGGCTGAATTCGAACTCCGGCAGCACGAAGCAGCCGGGGTCCAGCTCCAGGCGCGCGACCTCCTGGCCGCGCTTCAGGTCCAGCGCGCGGAAGGCCGGTGGGCGCTCGTTCCAGCCACGGTCGGCGAGCAGCGCCAGGTCGCCGCGTACATCCAGCAGTGCACCGGGGCCGGCGTCGACGATGCGCAGGGGCTGCAACTGGACGAGGTACAGCCGGCTCTCGCTGCCCACCCCCACCCAGCCTTCGCGGCGGGCATCGTTGAACCAGTTGTAGGGCAGGTCGCGCAGCAGCACCTCGGCCTGCAGCGGGCCGCCCTTGCGGTACAGCCGGGCCATTTCGAAATCCTGGCCGCTGCCGCGGTTGTAGAGGATCAGCGCCTGGTCGGGGCCGATGACGCGGGCATCCCAGAGGGTCGGGTAGATGCGCTCGCCGTCGGGCGCCAGCAGGCGGGCGAGGGCTTTCGTCGAGAGGGTGTCGCCGTCCAGGCGCAGGGAGGTTTCGGTGCGCTCGCGGCGCTGCCCGGTGTTCCAGTCGTGGTAGCTGTCGGTGTCGCGCTTCACCTCGAAGCCGGTGGCGGCATCGGCGGTGGGGGTGGCGCTGGCGACGATGATCAGGCTGAGCAGCAGGGCGATGCGCACGTCCGTGTTTCCGCAGGCAGGGTCGAAGCGGCCATCCTGCCGTGCCTGTGGATAACTGCCAAGGGGCGTTGCGCCGGGCCCCGCCATGACGACGGGGCCCGGGAAGGCATCAGAGGGGTTCGAGCTTGGCGTAGGCGAGCATCAGCCATTTGCTGCCTTCGTTCTCGAACGCCACCTGGACCCGGGCCTGGGCGCCGGAGCCTTCGAAGTTGAGGATGGTGCCCTCGCCGAACAGCGAGTGCTGCACGCGCTGGCCGAGGTTAAAGCCGGTCTGCGGCACTTCCGCGCCAGCGAACATCGAGCCGCTGCTGCGGTTGCTGCCCGCCACCGGGCGGCTGACGCTGTTGCTCAGGCGCACTTCGCGGATCAGCTGCGGGGGGATTTCGCGGACGAAGCGAGAGACCTTGTTGTAGGTCTCGCTGCCGTACAGGCGGCGGGTTTCCGCGTAGGTCAGCACCAGGCGCTGCATGGCGCGGGTGACGCCGACATAGGCCAGGCGGCGCTCCTCCTCCAGGCGGCCGGATTCCTCCAGGCTCATCTTGTGGGGGAACAGGCCTTCTTCCATGCCCACCAGGAACACCAGGGGGAATTCCAGGCCCTTGGCGCTGTGCAGGGTCATCAGTTGCACGCTGTCTTCGAAGGCGTCGGCCTGGGTATCACCGGCCTCCAGCGAGGCGTGGCTGAGGAAGGCCTGCAGCGGGGTGAGCTCTTCGTCGTCTTCGTTGTTCTCGAAGGCGCGGGCGGCGCTGACCAGTTCCTCCAGGTTTTCCACCCGGGCCTGGCCTTTCTCGCCTTTTTCTTCCTTGTGGTAGGTGATCAGCCCGGTCTGCTCGATGACGGTCTGGGTCATCAGGTGCAGGGGCATCTCCAGGACCTTGGCGGAGAGGTTCTCGATCAGCTCGATGAACACCGCCAGGGCACCGGATGCGCGGCCCGGCAGGCCCTTGTTGGCCACCAGCAGGCGGATCGCCTCCCACATGGAGACGTCCTGGGCGCGGGCGAATTCGCGGATGCTTTCCACGGTCTTCTCGCCGATGCCGCGGGCGGGGACGTTGATCACCCGCTCCAAGGCGGCGTCGTTGCCACGGCCGTCGAGCAGGCGCAGGTAGGCCATGGCGTTCTTGATCTCGGCGCGCTCGAAGAAGCGCTGGCCGCCGTAGATGCGGTAGGGGATCTTCTCCCGCAGCAGGGCCTCTTCCAGCACCCGCGACTGGGCGTTGGAGCGGTAGAGGATGGCGATCTCGCTGCGCGCCATGCCGTCCTTCAGCGCGCTTTCGATGCTTTCCACCACGTAGCGGGCTTCGTCGTGTTCGTTGAAGGCGGCGTACAGGCCCAGGGGCTCGCCGTCCTCGCCGTCGGTCCACAGCTCCTTGCCCAGGCGCCCCTGGTTGTTGGCGATCAGGGCGTTGGCGGCCTTGAGGATGCCGGCGGTGGAGCGGTAGTTCTGCTCCAGGCGGATGGTCTCGGCGTCGGCGAAGTCGCTGGAGAATTGCTGGATGTTCTCGATGCGGGCGCCGCGCCAGCCGTAGATGGACTGGTCGTCGTCGCCCACCACCATGAGGCTGTCACCGCCCTGGGCGAGCAGGCGCAGCCAGGCGTACTGCACGGCGTTGGTGTCCTGGAACTCGTCCACCAGGATGTGGCGGAAGCGGCGCTGGTAGTGGGCCAGCAGGCCCGGCTTGTCGCGCCACAGGTCCAGGGCGCGCAGCAGCAGCTCGGAGAAGTCGATGACCCCAGCGCGGGCGCAGGCGGCCTCGTAGGCTTCGTAGATCTTCAGCATGGTGCCGAGGAACAGGTCGCCGCCGGCCTGGATGTGCTGCGGGCGCAGGCCCTCGTCCTTCTGCCCGTTGATGAACCATTGCGCCTGGCGTGCCGGCCAGCGCTGCTCGTCCAGGCCCAGCTCGCGGATCACCCGCTTGACCAGGCGCTGCTGGTCATCGCTGTCGAGGATCTGGAAGTTCTCGGCCAGGCCGGCCTCCTGCCAGTGGGCGCGCAGCAGGCGATGGGCCAGGCCGTGGAAGGTGCCGACCCACATGCCCGCCGGGTTGATGCCCAGCAGTTGCTCGATGCGGTGGCGCATCTCGGCGGCGGCCTTGTTGGTGAAGGTCACCGAGAGGATCGAATGGGGCGAGGCGTGCTCCACCTGGATCAACCAGGCGATGCGGTGCACGAGCACGCGGGTCTTGCCCGAGCCGGCGCCGGCGAGGACCAATTGACGCCCCAGCGAGGCCGCTACGGCCTGGCGTTGAGCGTCGTTCAGGGAGTTCAGGAGGAGAGAGAGATCGTCATGCATCGCGGCATTCTATTGACCGGCCCAGGCAAGGGCAAACCGATGACCGGATGGTCAGCCAGACGGTGCGGGCGCTGCATCCCGAAGGCCCGCCGAAAGTTAGGCGGCGCGCTGTCAAAACCGGGCACATAAAGCTTTGGCAGCTCGTTCTGCTCGGGTAAGCTCCGCCGACGCCTAGGCAACCATTACAAGAAAATCGCCTATGACCGCGACACCCAACGAAGCCCCAATCGACCTGCACGGCGACGACAGCCGCGCCATCAGCCAGCATTTCGCGACGGATCTGGCCGTGGAGCGCACGCGCCTGCTCTATCAGGGCTCGCAAACCCCGACGCTGTTCATGCTGCTCAACGGCCTGGTCTGCGCCTACCTGCTGTGGGAGCCCGCCAACGGCTTGCTGCTGGGTGGCTGGCTGGTCTGGCTGGTGCTGCTGGCGGTGCTGCGCCTGACCCAGGTGGCGGCCTTCAAGGCTGCGCTGCCCTCGCGCCAGGCCCAGCCCCAGTGGCGCCGCACCTTCCTCCTCGGCGCCGCCGCCTCCGGCCTGACCCTGGCCCTGCCGGTGATCTTCCTGGTGCCGGGCGACGCCTTTCTGCAGCAGGCGCTGGTCTATGGCCTGATCGCCGCTGCGATCCTTTCCGCCAGCGTCGCCTATGCCGTCAGCCTGCAGGCCTTCCTCACCTTCGCCCTGCCGTGCCTGGTGCCCACCGTGTCCTGGCTGCTGGCCAGCGGCGAGCCGCTGCAACGGGGCTGGGGGCTGCTCAGCCTGATCCTCCTGGCGGCGCTGATGGTGGTGGCCTGGCAGGTCAACCGCCTGGTGCAGCGCAGCCTGCTGCAGCGCTTCCACAACCAGGCGCTGATCGACAACCTGGAGCACGCCAAGGTCCGCGCCGAAGGGCTCAACAGCGAGCTGGCGCGGGAAGTGGAGCAGCGTCGCCGCGCCGAGCGCGAGCTGCGCGCGGCCCATAACGACCTGGAAATCCGCGTCGCCCAACGCACCCTGGAGCTGGCCGACGCCAGCCACGCCCTGGTCAAGAGCGAGGCGCGCCTGGCCATGGCCCTGGAGGCCAGCGAGCTGGGGATGTGGGACTGGAACCTGGAGACAGACGAAGTCCATCACTCGCACCTGAAGGAAATCTTCGGCATCGAGATGGACGACGTCACCCGCGTGCTCAGCGACCTCAAGCCGCGCCTGCACCCCGACGACCTGCCGCTGCTGCGCCGTGCCCTGGTGGACCACTTAAAGGGCCGCAGCGATGGCTACGCCATCGACTACCGGGTGCGCCACAGCGATGGCCGCTGGCTCTGGGTCGAGGACCGTGGCCGGGTGGTGGAGCGCGACGAACGCGGCAAGGTGCTGCGCATGCTCGGCACCCGGCGCGATGTCACCGAGCGCAAGCAGGCCGAGGAGCAGCAGCGCCTGTCGGCGATGGTGTTCGAGGCGGCCAGCGAGGGCATCGTGGTGCTCGACCCGGAATACCGCCTGCTGGCGGTCAACCAGGCCTTCAGCGAGGTCACCGGCTACCGCCGCGACGAGGTGCTCGGCCACACGGTGGTGGAGATCAACAGCACCCGCGAGAGCCGCCGCCAGTACCACCTGATCCGCGAGGAGCTGGAGCAGAGCGGCAGCTGGCAGGGCGAACTGGTGGACACCCGCAAGAACGGCGAGCTCTACCCGCAGTGGCTGCAGCTCAACCTGGTGCGCGACGCCCGGGGCAACGCCAGCCATATCGTCGGCTTCTTCGCCGACCTGTCCGCGCGCCGCGAGGCCGAGGAGCGCCTGCGCTACCTCTCGCACTACGATGAACTCACCGGCCTGG
The DNA here is from genome assembly GCF_025685765.1 of Pseudomonas sp. PDM13. Taxonomy (NCBI): domain Bacteria; kingdom Pseudomonadati; phylum Pseudomonadota; class Gammaproteobacteria; order Pseudomonadales; family Pseudomonadaceae; genus Pseudomonas; species Pseudomonas sp. PDM13. Next base: position 32,988 of record NZ_JAOTQU010000029.1, read on the forward strand.
CCAACCGCACCCTGTTCAAGGACCGCCTGCACGAGGCCAGCCAGCGCGCGCGCCAGAGCGGCCGCAGCCTGGCCCTGCTGCACATCGACCTGGACCGCTTCAAGGTGCTCAACGACAGCCTCGGCCATGAAGTGGCCGACCAGCTGCTGCGGCAGATGAGCCGGCGCCTGGCCCAGGCGGCCCCCGAGGCGGACACCATCGCCCGCCTTTCGGGCGACGAATTCGCGGTGATCCTCGACTCCTACGGCAGCCTCTCCAGCCTGGCGCGCACCGCCAGCCGCCTGCTGGCCAAGCTGCGCACGCCGATGACCGTGGGCGGCGAGGAGCTGGTGGTCAGCGCCTCCCTGGGCATCAGCCTGCTGCCGGACAACGCCCGGGAAATCTCCGCGCTGATCACCCAGGCCAACATGGCCATGCAGCATGCCAAGCACCTGGGCGGCAACACCTTCCAGTTCTTCACCGACAACCTCCAGGCCTGCACCCTGGAGCGCCTGCAGATGGAAACCCAGCTGCGCAAGGCCATCGAGGAAGGCCAGCTGGAGGTCTTCTACCAGCCCAAGCTGTGCCTGGCCGACGACAGCCTCAACGCCGCCGAGGCGCTGGTGCGCTGGCGCCACCCGCAGCTGGGGCTGGTGCCGCCGGGGGACTTCATCGGCCTGGCCGAAGAGACCGGGCTCATCGCCCCCCTGGGCGAGTTCGTGCTGCGCCAGGCCTGCCTGCAGGCCCGCGAGTGGCAGCGCCAGGGGCTGGCGGACATCCGCGTCTCGGTGAACCTCTCCGGCCACCAGCTGCGCCAGGGCAACCTCACCAGCCTGGTGCGCCAGGTGCTGGACGAGACCGGCCTGTCACCGCGCCTGCTGGAGCTGGAACTGACCGAGAGCCACCTGCTGGAGAACGTCGAGCACGTCATCGCCACCTTCCGCCAGCTGCGCGACCTGGGGGTGAAGCTGGCCATCGACGATTTCGGCACCGGCTACTCGTCCCTGAGCTACCTCAAGCGCTTCCCGGTGGACTACGTGAAGATCGACCAGACCTTCATCCGCGACCTCTCCTCCGGGGGCGAGGACGCCGCCATCACCCGCGCGATCATCGCCATGGCCCACGGCCTGGAGCTCAAGGTGGTGGCCGAGGGCGTGGAAACCCAGGGGCAGATGGACTTCCTCAAGAGCCAGGGCTGCGACGAGATCCAGGGCTACCTGATCAGCCCGCCGGTGGAGGCGCCGGTGTTCGCCGCGCTGCTCAAGGAGCAGGCGACGGCGCTGTGGCGCTGACCGCCTCGGGCAGGTCGCGCAGCAGCAGGGCGTATTCCAGGTCGAGGTCCGCCGGCAGCGGGATGTAGAGCAAGTGGCCGTCGCCGGGCGCCACCTGGCGGCTCTCGCCGTTGGCGCCTTCCAGGCCGTGGAGGATGAAGCCCAGGTTGCCCGTCGGGGTCATCAGCTCCAGGCGGTCACCCACCTCGAAGCGGTTCTTCACCCGTACTTCCGCCATCTCGCCCCGACGCACGCCGGTCAGCTCGCCGACGAACTGCTGGCGCGAGTGCCGCGAGCTGCCGTGCTCGTAGTTCTGGTACTGGTCATGGGTGTGGCGGCGCAGGAAGCCTTCGGTGTAACCGCGGTTGGCCAGGGAATCCAGGCGCTCCAGCAGGCGCGGCTCGAAGGGGCGGCCGGCGAGGGCGTCGTCGATGGCCTGGCGGTAGGCCTGGGTGGTGCGTGCGACGTAGAAGTGCGACTTGGTGCGGCCTTCGATCTTCAGCGAATGCACGCCCATCTCCAGCAGGCGCTCCACGTGCTGCACGGCGCGCAGGTCCTTGGAATTCATGATGTAGGTGCCGTGTTCGTCCTCGAAGGCGGGCATGTACTCGCCCGGGCGGCTGCCGTCCTCCAGCAGGAACAGGCGCTCGCTGGGCGCGCCTTCGCCCAGGGTCGGCTGCGGCGTGCAGCGGTGCACCAGGTCGCCGAGCGGGTCCTCCTGGGCTTCACCGGCCTTGTACTGCCAGCGGCAGGCGTTGGTGCAGGTGCCCTGGTTGGGGTCGCGGTGGTTGATGTAGCCGGACAGCAGGCAACGGCCGGAGTAGGCCATGCACAGGGCGCCGTGGACGAACACCTCCAGCTCCATATCGGGCACCTCGCGGCGGATCTCGCCGATCTCCTCCAGCGACAGCTCGCGGGAGAGGATCACCCGGGTCAGCCCCTGGGCCTGCCAGAACTTCACGCTGGCCCAGTTCACCGCGTTGGCCTGCACCGAGAGGTGCACCGGCATCTGCGGGAAGTGCTCGCGCACCAGCATGATCAGCCCCGGGTCGGACATGATCAGCGCATCTGGCGCCATCGCCACCACGGGCGCCAGGTCCTTGAGGAAGGTCTTCAGCTTGGCGTTGTGCGGGGCGATGTTGACCACCACGTAGAAGCGCTTGCCCTGGGCATGGGCCTCGGCGATGCCTTCGGCCAGGGTGGCGTGGTCGAACTCGTTGTTGCGCACCCGCAGGCTGTAGCGCGGCTGGCCGGCGTACACCGCATCGGCACCGTAGGCGAAGGCGTGGCGCATGGCCTTGAGGGTGCCGGCGGGGCAGAGCAGTTCGGGGGCTTGGCGGCTGGACATGGGCGGGGCTCGTTGCGCGAAAAGCCGCGGATTCTAGGCAAGCCGCGGGGAACGGGTATTGCGCTGGAGCAATGAGGCGCGGGGTGAATTCATTCGCCAAGGGGCGAGCGTCGTTGTGTTGGGCCTCGCTGCGCTCGGCGCCAACCTACGGGGCTTCGGTGCCGTGGGGGTGGACCCCGCTTCACCGGTCCACCAGCGGCGTCAGGCCGGGCTCAGCCGGTGGACGTAAAGAGCGACGTCCACCGCAGCGGTCCGGCTTTTTTGTGGGGGTGAATTCATTCGCGAAGGGGCGGGCGTCGTTGTGTTGCCGTGGGTGGGGCGGCCTCGCTTTTTGTAGGGGCGAATTCATTCGCCCGCTCTTCCTCGCGCAGCCACCCTCTTGGAGGCGGCTCATTCGCCTCAGTCGTTCCACTCCCGCCCCTGCAGCTCCAGCAGGCTGTGGGCCTGCTCGGGGCCGGTGGAGCCGGCGGGGTAGTTGCGCGGGCTCTGGTAGTACTCGTGCCAGCCTTCGAGGATGGGGTCGACCCAGCGCCAGGCGGCTTCCACTTCGTCACGGCGCATGAACAGGGTCGAGTCGCCTTCGATCACGTCCAGCAGCAGGCGCTCGTAGGCATCCCAGCGGCGCTGGGTGAAGGCCTGGGCGAGGTTGAGGTCCAGCTCCACTGGTTCCAGGCGCATACCCTTGCCGGGGTTCTTGGCCATCAGTTGCAGGCTGATGCGCTCTTCCGGCTGCAGGCGGATCAGCAGGCGGTTGGCTTCGCCACCGTTGAACAGGCGGTGCGGCACCGGCTTGAACTGGATGACGATCTCCGAGTACTTGCGCGCCAGGCGCTTGCCGGTACGCAGGTAGAAGGGCACGCCGGCCCAGCGCCAGTTGTCGATCTCGGCCTGCACGGCGACGAAGGTCTCGGTGTCGCTGTCGTTGTCGACGTTCTTCTCGAAGTAGTAGGCGGGCACTTCCTGGCCGCCGATCTTGCCGGCGCCGTATTGGCCGCGCACGGTCTTGTCCTGCACGTCGAGCCCGGAGATGGGCTTGAGGGCTTCGAGGATCTTCACCTTCTCGTTGCGCACGGCGTCGGCGTCGAAGCGCACCGGCGCTTCCATGGCCACCAGGCAGAGCAGCTGCAGCAGGTGGTTCTGCACCATGTCGCGCATGGCCCCGGCGTGGTCGTAGTAGCTGCCGCGGTTCTCCACGCCCAGGGTCTCGCAGACGCTGATCTGCACGTGGTCGATGTGCCCGGCGCGCCACACCGGTTCGAACAGGGCGTTGGCAAAGCGCAGGGCCATGAGGTTCTGCACCGTCTCCTTGCCCAGGTAGTGGTCGATGCGGAACACCTGGCGCTCGTCGAACACCGCGCCGATGGCGGCGTTGATCGCCAGGGCCGATTCCAGCGAGTGGCCGATGGGCTTCTCCAGCACGATGCGCGCCTGGGGCCCGGCGAGGCCGGCGATCTGCAGGTGGCGGGCGATGTCCTCGAACAGGCGCGGGGCGATGGCCAGGTAGTAGACCCGACCACGGTCATCGGCCGGGCCCAGGTGGCGGGCCAGGCGGCCGAAGTCGGCGCTCTGGGAAACGTCCATGACGAAGTAGTCGAGGCGCGCGGCGAACCCCGCCCAGGCCTCGTTGGTGAAATCGGCGCGGGCCACCTGGGCGCGGCAATGGCGTTCGGCGAGGGCGCGGTACTGCTGTGCGTCCAGCGGATTACGGGCGATGGCGAGGATGCGCAACTGCGGATGCAGGCGCCCGTCGCGATGCAGGTGGTAGAGCGCCGGAAGCAATTTGTGCAGGGCGAGGTCGCCGGTGCCGCCGAAGACCAACATGTCACAAGGCTGGGTCAAGGGTGCACTCCTGCGTGGTTTAGCTGAGCGGAAAAGCGGGTCATGTAGTATAACTACAAGGTCACTACAGCCCGACGGCCGTCGATCATAACCGAGTTGCCACCCCGAGTTGATCGAGCCTTTGGGCGTATCCCCCACTTCGAAGAGCCTGCCCAGTGAATCTGCTGCAACACATCGCCCAGTCGCGCCACCTGCTGCGCAAGTCGGAACTGAAAGTCGCCGACCACGTCCTGCTCGATCCCGCCGCAGTCATGCACAGCTCCATGGCCGACCTGGCGCAGAGCGTCGGGGTCAGCGAGCCCACCATCGTGCGGTTCTGTCGCGCCATCGGTTGCGGCGGCTTCCAGGATCTCAAGCTGAAGCTGGCGCAGAGCCTGGCCGCCGGTGCCAGCTTCGGCCAGTTCGCGATCCACGAGGATGACTCGGTCGCCGACTTCAGCCTGAAGATCTTCGACACCACGCTGCACACCCTGATGGACGTGCGCGAGAAGCTCGACCCCCAGGCCCTGCAGCGCGCCATCGCCGCCTGCGCCCAGGCCCAGCGCGTGGAGTTCTACGGCTTCGGCGCTTCCGGCGCGGTGGCCGCCGATGCCCAGCACAAGTTCTTCCGTCTGCTACTCACCGCCGCCGCCTATTCCGACCCGCACATGCAGGCGATGTCGGCGGTCACGCTGAAGCCGTCGGACGTGGCCATCTGCATTTCCCAGTCCGGCCGCTCCAAGGACCTGCTGATCACCGCCAACCTGGTGCGCGAGGCCGGCGCCACGCTGATCACCCTGTGCCCGAGCCAGACGCCGCTGGCGGACCTGGCCACGGTGAACCTGGCCATCGACGTGCAGGAAGACACCGAGATCTACACCCCGCTGACCTCGCGCATCGCCCACCTGGTGGTGATCGACGTGCTGGCGATGGGCGTGGCCATGGCCCGTGGCCCGACCCTGGTCAACCACCTCAAGAGCGTGAAGCGCAGCTTGCGCAGCCTGCGTCTGTCGCCCAAGTCGATCAAGGTGATGGAAGACTGATCGACGTCCCCCGCCCCGGGCGCCAGGCGGCGCTCAGAGGGTCCTGATCGAGGTGCGGATCGCCCGCGCGCACTCGATCACCGCAGGCGCCAGCTTGCGTTCCGCTTCCTCCAGGCTCCAGCGGCTGGTCGGTGCCACCACGTGCACGGCGGCCACCGGCTGCCCCTGGCTGCCGACGATGGGCGCGGCGATGGTCATGTCGCCGAGGAACAGCTCCTCGTTGTTGATCGCATAACCCTTGCGCCGGGTCGCCTCGATCTGCGCGAAGATTTCCTCCGGGCCGGTCAGGGTTTGCTGGGTGTGGCGCTTCAGTTCGCTCGCCGCCAGCGCTGCGTGCACCTCGTCGTCGCCCAGCGCGCTCAGGTAGGCGCGGCCGGAGCCGGTGCAGTACATGGGGATGCGGCTGCCGATGGGCATGTGGATGGGGATGAACTTGGGCGCCACGAAGCGCGCCACGTAGACCATCTCCAGGCCGTCGGGCTCGGTGAGGTTGGTGGTTTCCCCGGTGATCTGCGCCAGTTCGGCGAGGAAGGGGTTGGCCACGTCCACCAGGGTGTCGGCGGCCAGGTAGTTGTAGCCGATCTCCATCACCCGGGGCGTGAGCTGGAAGCGCTTGGTCTGCGGGTGCTTGCGCACGTAGCCCAGCTCTTCGAGGGTGTGGATCATGCGCTGCGCCGAGCTCTTGTTGATGCCCGCCGCCTCCGCCACTTCGGCCAGATTCATGGTGCGCTGCCGGGCGTTGAAGGCACGCAGCACGGCCAGGCCTTTCTCCAGCGACTGGTTGAACAGTGAATTGTTGTTATCGCTCATGTCGCGTCCTTTCAGCGGGTTTTCTGCTGCTTTGAATATCGATATTCGATATTTATAAATCTCTTTACGATTCTTGTAAATTGTTTATATTCGAGAAAACGCCCCCTGCCGATTCAGAAGGGGCTATCCATAGCGCACAACGACAATAAACAGCGTCCAATGGGAGACTTGCCATGCATCCTCGCCTTCGTGCCCTCACCTGTGCCTGCGCCCTCGTCGCCGGCCTTGCCACGTCCTTCGCCGCCAGCGCCGAGAGCTACCGGGTCGGCGCCACCGCCACCGGCGTGCCTTTCACCTTCCTCGACGTCAAGAGCCAGAGCATCCAGGGGATGATGGTCGATGCCGCCCAGGCGGTGGCCAAGGCCGGCGGCTTCGAGGTGGAGATCCAGCAGACCACCTTCGCCGCGCTGATCCCCTCGCTGACCGCGAACAAGATCGACGTCATCTCCGCCGCCATGCTGCGCACCCCCGCGCGGGAGAAGGTGGTGCAGTACTCCGACCCGGTGTTCAGCTACGGCGAGGGGCTGATCGTCCGCGCCGACGACGCCACCGCCTATACCCGCATGGAAGACCTCGAGGGCGAGGTGGTCGGTGCCCAGGTCGGCACCGTGTTCATCGACGAGCTGAACAAGCGCGGCATCTTCAAGGAGGTGCGGGGCTACGACTCCATCGCCGACCTGATGCGCGACCTGGCCCTGGGGCGGATCAAGGCCGGCTTTGCCGACCACCCGATCCTCGCCTACCAGCTGGCCCAGGGCACCCAGGACAAGGTGCGCCTGGTGCAGGGCTACCAGCCGGTGATCATGGGCGATGTCTGCCTGATCGTGCGCAAGGGCGATGCTGCGACCCTGGAGCGGGTCAACACCGGCATCGCCGCCATCAAGGCCGATGGCTCCCTGGAACGCATCGTCGAGAAGTGGAAGCTCAACTGATCCCGCTCGCGGCCCGCCGGCGCGGCGGGCCTTTCCCTGAACCCATCCTCGGGTAGCCTCCATGTTTCTCCAGAACGCTCTGGACTTCCTCCCCATTCTGCTGAAAGGGGCGGTGGTCACCGTGCAGGTCACTGCCGGGTCCTTCCTGCTCAGTTCCGTGATCGGCCTGGTCTTCGCCCTGATGATGGTGTCGAAGGTCCGCGCCATCTCGCTGTTCGCCATCGGCGTGGTCAACGTCATCCGCGGCCTGCCGATCATCGTGCAGCTCTTCTACATCTACTTCGTGCTGCCGGACTTCGGCATCCAGCTCACTGCCTTCCAGGCCGGCGTCATCGGCCTAGGCATCGCCTACTCGGCCTACCAGGCGGAGAACTTCCGTGCCGGCATCCAGGCCATCCACCAGGGGCAGATCGAGGCGGCCGAATCCCTCGGCATGCGCGGCGCCATGGTGATGCGCCGGGTGGTGCTGCCCCAGGCCTTCCGCATCGCCCTGCCGCCCTACGGCAACACCCTGGTGATGATGCTCAAGGACTCCTCGCTGGTTTCCACCATCACCGTGGCCGAGATGACCCGCGCCGGCCAGCTGATCGCCTCCTCGACCTTCGAGAACATGACCGTCTACACCCTGGTGGCGCTGCTCTACCTGGCGCTGAGCCTGCCGCTGTCCTACGGCCTGCGCCGGCTGGAAGCGCGAATCGGCAAGAGGAGCAAGCCATGATCGAGATCAAGCAGCTGCACAAGAGCTTCGGCAGCCTGGCGGTGCTCGAAGGCATCGACCTGAACATCGAGAGCGGCGAGGTGGTCTGCCTGATCGGCCCCTCGGGCTCGGGCAAATCCACCCTGCTGCGTTGCATCAACGGCCTGGAGACCCACGACCGTGGCGAAATCCTGGTCAGTGGCCAGGCGGTGGACCGCCACCACGACAGCATCCATGAGATCCGCACCCAGGTGGCCATGGTGTTCCAGCGCTTCAACCTGTTCCCCCATCGCACCGCTGTGGAAAACGTGATGGAAGGGCCGATCTACGTGAAGAAGGAAGACCCCCGCGAAGCCCGGCGCCAGGCCGAGGCGCTGCTGGAGAAGGTCGGCCTCTCCCACCGCATGAACGCCTACCCGGACGAACTCTCCGGCGGCCAGCAGCAGCGCGTGGCCATCGCCCGTGCCCTGGCGATGAAGCCCCGGGCGATCCTCTTCGACGAGCCCACCTCCGCCCTCGACCCCGAGCTGGTGGGCGAGGTGCTGGCGGTGATGCGCCGCCTGGCCGATGAAGGCATGACCATGATCGTAGTCACCCACGAGATGGGCTTCGCCCGTGACGTGGCCGACAAGGTCTGCTTCCTCCACAGCGGCCGCATCGTCGAACAGGGCCCGGCCCGCGAGGTGCTGAGCGCACCGAGCCACCCGCGTACCCAGGACTTCCTCAAGCGCCTGCTGAACAGCGGCGAGGTGCCGGCATGAATGCGCCCCTGGTGCCCACCCTGCCGTCCTCGCTCTGGGCGGCCACCGCCAAACCCGCTGTCGCCACCCCGCCCTTGAGCGAGAGCACCCAGGCCGATGTCGCCATCGTCGGTGCCGGCTACACCGGGCTGGTCACCGCCCTGCACCTGGCCGAAGCGGGCGTGCGCGTCTGCGTGCTGGATGCCGGCGAGCCGGGCTGGGGCGCTTCCGGGCGCAACGGCGGGCAGGTGATCCCCGGGCTCAAGTTCGACCCCGAGCAACTGATCGCCAAGTTCGGCGCGGCCCGTGGCGAGGCGATGATCGCCGCCGCCGGTGGCGCCGCCGACGAGGTGTTCGCGCTGATCGAACGGCTCGGCATCGACTGCGACGCCACCCGCAAGGGCTGGATCCAGCCGGCCGCATCCCCCGTCGCCATGCGTGGCCTGGAGCAGCGCGCCGGGCAATGGCGTGCGCGCGGTGTGGAGGTGGAGCTGCTGGACAAACCGGCCGTGGCCCGGCGCATCGGCAGCGTCAATTACCTCGGCGGCTGGGTCGACCCGCGCGCCGGCAGCGTCCAGCCCCTGAGCTACGCCCGTGGGCTGGCGCGTGCGGCGGTGGAGCGGGGTGCGAAGGTCCATGGTCACAGTCGGGTCACCGGCCTGCGCCGCGAGGAGGGCGGCTGGATGTTATCCACAGCCGGCGGTGCCCAGGTGCGGGCCGAGCGCGTGCTGCTGGCTGGCAACGGCTACACCGATGATCTCTGGCCCGGCCTGCGACAGACGCTGATCGCCGCCAACAGCTTCATCGTCGCCACCCAGCCGCTGCCCGCGCACCTGCGCCACAGCGTGCTGCCGGGGGGCGAGGTCTGCTCGGATGCGCGGCGCCTTTTGCTGTACTTCAAGCAGGATGCCCAGGGCCGCCTGCTGCTGGGCGGCCGCGGGCCCTTCCCCGAGCCACGCCAGGCCAGCGACTGGGCGCACCTGGAGCGCTCGCTCACCGGGCTGTTCCCGCAGCTTGCCGGGGTGCCCATCGAATACCGCTGGAGCGGGCGCGTGGCGCTGACCCAGGACTTCCTGCCCCACGTCCATGAGCCGGCGCCGGGGCTGTCGATGCTGCTGGGCTACAACGGTCGCGGCATCGCCCTGGCCACCAGCCTGGGGCGGCACATGGCCGCGCGCCTGGCGGGGCAGGGCGGGGACTTCCCCTTCCCGATCACGCCGCTGCGGCGCATCCCGCTGCACGGCCTGCAACGCCTCTACCTGGGCGCGGGGATCGCCTGGTACCGCCTGCTCGACGCGTTGCTCTGAAGGTGCCGGTGGCTGTCGCAAGACGGTCACCGCAGCGTCACCCCCCTGCCGTCAAAGCGTCACGCCGCTGGCCGATGCTGGTGCTCCCGCACTTCGTCCTGGGAGACCTGACATGCCTCGACACCATGCACAGCGTTTTGACGAGCCGGCCATCGACAGCAAGACCCGGCGCAAACTCGAAGACCAGCGCCGGATGCAGTTCCGCCGGGCCATCGAGGACCGCGCCGAACAGCGCCGCTTGCTGGCGGAGCTGAACGATTATCCCGACCTGATCGCGATCAACTACCTGTTGTCGTCAACGGCAGAGCGCCGTCGAACCGCTGCGAAAGCGTGCTGATCTGGGCGCGTTCTTCGCGGATAAAGGCCATCAGCGCCTGGGCGACCGGTGACAGCCGCTTGCCCTTGGCGTGGACCACGCACCAGCTGCGGTAGAGCGGCAGCTCTTCCACCGGCAGCTCGCGCAACACGCCGGTGGCCAGCTCCAGGCTGACCGCATGGCGGGGCAGCAGCCCCAGGCCGAGGCCGGCCACCACGCATTCGCGCAGGGCATCCAGGGAGGCGACTTCCTGGGTCTGGGCGAAGTGCGCGCGCTTCTGCTGGAAGTATTCCTCGCAGGCCTTGCGGGTGCCCGAGCCCGCCTCGCGGATCAGCAACGGGAAGGGCTCCAGGTCCTTCAGCGTCAGGCTGCGCGCGTGGCACAGCGGGTGATCCGGTGGCGCCACGGCGATGATCGGGTTGTTGAGGAAGGGCAGGAACTCCAGGGCCATGTCCTGGGGCACCAAGGACATGATCACCAGGTCGTCGCGGTTGTCCGCCAGGCGCTTGATCACCTGGGCGCGGTTGACCACCGACAGGTGCAGGCTGACGTCCGGATGCTGCTGCTTGAAGGCGGCGAACAGGTGCGGCACGAAGTACTTGGCGCTGGATTCCACCGCCAGGTTGAGCTGGCCCTGCAGCGAGCCCTGCAGATCCGAAAGCTGCATGTCGAGGCTGGCCAGGCGCTGGAAGATGTCGCTGCTGGCCACGTACAGCGCCTCGGCGGCGTCGGTCTGGTAGAGCTTCTTGCCCACGTACTCGAACAGCGGCTGGCCCACCAGTTCTTCGAGCTGGCGGATCTGCAGACTGACGGCCGGCTGGGTCAATGCCATTTCCTCCGCCGCTCGGCTGTAGGAGCGGGTCTCGAACACGGCACGGAACACCTGGAGCTGGCGCAGCGTCATGCGCAGCAGGGTCTTGCGCATAGGGTAGGGCCTCGAAAACGTGGGGTCGCGGCGGCGACTATAAGGCTTTCCTAATGGATACCCCAATAATTATTGATTTGGGTTATCCCAGGGCTGGGCGTAGGTTAATCACGCACCGCTACAGCACCGGCGGTCACTCGCCGAACGGCCCGCCGTTCGCCTGCCCACTTGGTCGAGGGAACGCTCGTGATCAAGAAAATCCTCATCGCCAACCGGGGTGAGATCGCCGTCCGAATCGTGCGTGCCTGCGCCGAGATGGGCATCCGCTCGGTGGCCGTCTACTCCGACGCCGACCGCCACGCCCTGCACGTCAAGCGTGCCGACGAGGCCCACAGCATCGGCGAGGACCCGCTGGCCGGTTACCTCAACCCGCGCAAGCTGGTGAACCTGGCCGTGGAAACCGGTTGCGACGCCCTGCACCCCGGCTACGGCTTCCTCTCCGAGAACGCCGAGCTGGCGGACATCTGCGCCGAGCGCGGCATCCGCTTCATCGGCCCGTCGGCGGAAGTGATCCGCCGCATGGGCGACAAGACCGAAGCCCGCCGCAGCATGATCAAGGCCGGCGTACCGGTGACCCCGGGCACCGAAGGCAACGTGGCGGACCTCGAAGAGGCCCTGCGCGAGGGCGAGCGCATCGGCTACCCGGTGATGCTCAAGGCCACCTCCGGCGGTGGCGGTCGTGGCATCCGCCGCTGCAACTCGCGCGCCGAGCTGGAGCAGGCCTACCCGCGGGTCATCTCCGAGGCGACCAAGGCCTTCGGCTCGGCCGAGGTGTTCCTGGAGAAATGCATCGTCAACCCGAAGCACATCGAGGCCCAGGTCCTGGCCGACAGCTTCGGCAACACCGTGCACCTGTTCGAGCGTGATTGCTCGATCCAGCGCCGCAACCAGAAGCTCATCGAGATCGCCCCCAGCCCGCAGCTCACCCCCGAGCAGCGTGCCTACATCGGTGACCTCTCCGTGCGCGCCGCCAAGGCGGTGGGCTACGAGAACGCCGGCACCGTGGAGTTCCTGCTCGCCGAGGGCGAGGTGTACTTCATGGAGATGAACACCCGGGTGCAGGTGGAGCACACCATCACCGAGGAAATCACCGGCATCGACATCGTCCGCGAGCAGATCCGCATCGCCTCGGGCCTGCCGCTTTCGGTGAAGCAGGAGGACATCATCCACCGCGGCTTCGCCCTGCAGTTCCGCATCAACGCCGAGGACCCGAAGAACAACTTCCTGCCCTCGTTCGGCAAGATCACCCGCTACTACGCCCCCGGCGGCCCCGGCGTGCGTACCGACACGGCGATCTACACCGGCTACACCATCCCGCCCTTCTACGACTCCATGTGCCTGAAGCTGATCGTCTGGGCACTGACCTGGGAAGAGGCACTGGACCGCGGCCTGCGCGCGCTGGACGACATGCGCGTGCAAGGGGTCAAGACCACCGCGGCCTACTACCAGGAGATCCTCCGCGATCCCGAATTCCGCAGCGGCCAGTTCAACACCAGCTTCGTCGAAAGCCACCCGGAGCTGACCCAGTATTCGATCAAGCGCAACCCGTCGCACCTGGCCATCGCCATTGCGACCGCCATTGCCGCCCACGCGGGCCTGTAAGGGAAGGATGCAGAACATGAGCAAGACCCTCGAAACCAAGAAGATCAGCGTCACCGACACCATCCTGCGTGACGCGCACCAGTCCCTGCTGGCCACCCGCATGCGCCTGGAAGACATGCTTCCCATCTGCGACAAGCTGGACAAGGTCGGCTACTGGTCGCTGGAAGTCTGGGGCGGCGCCACCTTCGACGCCTGCGTGCGCTTCCTCAAGGAGGACCCGTGGGAGCGCCTGCGCAAGCTCAAGGCCGCGCTGCCCAACACCCGCTTGCAGATGCTCCTGCGTGGACAGAACCTGCTGGGCTACCGCCACTACAGCGACGACGTGGTCAAGGCCTTCGTGGCCAAGGCGGCGGTCAACGGCATCGACGTGTTCCGCATCTTCGACGCCATGAACGACGTGCGTAACCTGCGTGTCTCCATCGAAGCGGTGAAGGCCGCCGGCAAGCACGCCCAGGGCACCATCGCCTACACCACCAGCCCGGTGCACACCATCGATGCCTTCGTGGCCCAGGGCAAGGCCATGGCCGCCATGGGCGTCGACTCCATCGCCATCAAGGACATGGCCGGCCTGCTGACCCCCTACGCCACCGGCGAGCTGGTCAAGGCGCTGAAGGACGCCCTGCCGCTGGACGTGGTGATCCACTCCCACGACACCGCCGGCGTCGCCAGCATGTGCCAGCTCAAGGCCATAGAGAACGGCGCCGACCGCATCGACACCGCCATCTCCAGCATGGCCTGGGGCACCAGCCACCCGGGCACCGAATCCATGGTCGCGGCCCTGCGCAACACGCCCTATGACACCGGCCTGGACCTGGAGCTGATCCAGGAGATCGGCATGTATTTCCACGCCGTGCGCAAGAAGTACCACCAGTTCGAAAGCGAGTTCACCGGCGTCGACACCCGCGTGCAGGTCAACCAGGTGCCGGGCGGGATGATTTCCAACCTCGCCAACCAGCTCAAGGAGCAGGGCGCCCTCAACCGCATGGGCGAGGTGCTGGAAGAGATCCCGCGCGTGCGCGCCGACCTCGGCTTCCCGCCCCTGGTCACCCCGACCTCGCAGATCGTCGGCACCCAGGCGTTCTTCAACGTCCTCGCCGGCGAGCGCTACAAGACCATCACCAACGAGGTGAAGCTCTACCTGCAAGGCCGCTACGGCAAGGCCCCGGGCCAGATCAACGAAGAGCTGCGCCGCCAGGCCATCGGCAACGAAGACGTCATCGACGTGCGCCCGGCCGACCTGCTCAAGCCCGAGCTGGACAAGCTGCGCAAGGAAATCGGCGCCCTGGCCAAGAGCGAGGAAGACGTCCTCACCTTCGCCATGTTCCCCGACATCGGGCGCAAGTTCCTCGAGGAGCGTGAAGCCGGCACCCTCAAGCCCGAGGAGCTGCTGCCCATCCCCAACGGCCAGGGTGCGGCCCCGGTCGGCGGCGAAGGCGTGCCCACCGAGTTCGTGGTCGACGTGCACGGCGAGAGCTACCGCGTGGACATCACCGGCGTCGGCGTGAAGACCGACGGCAAGCGCCACTTCTACCTGTCCATCGACGGCATGCCGGAAGAAGTGGTGTTCGAGCCGCTCAACGACTTCGTCGCCGGCAGCAGCAGCAAGCGCAAGCACGCCAGCGCACCGGGCGACGTCAGCACCACCATGCCGGGCAACATCGTCGACGTACTGGTCAAGGAAGGCGACAGCGTCAAGGCCGGCCAGGCCGTGCTGATCACCGAAGCCATGAAGATGGAGACCGAAGTGCAGGCGCCCATCGCCGGCACCGTCAAGGCCATCCACATCGCCAAGGGCGACCGGGTCAACCCGGGCGAGGTCCTGATCGAGATCGAGTGATCCCGAGCAAGCAGTCCCCTGGGGAGCCCACGGGCTCCCCTTTTTTTGCGCTTTTTCCAGGTCTCGGCCACAAAACTTTCAATGGCCGCCATGCAAATCACCGTTTGGCCGGGCACCGGCCGGCGACGGCATGCTGGGCGCCAATCACGATCACCGAAGGGGTTCACCGATGAAGACCGTTGCCCAGATGCTCCACGCCAAGCCGCTCCAGCAGGTGCACACCGTCGGCGCCGAAGTGCCGATGCTCGATGCCCTGCGCCTGCTGGCCGAACACAATATCGGTGCCTTGCCGGTGGTCGAGGAGGGCCGCCTGGTGGGCATCGTCAGCGAGCGTGATTACGCCCGCCGGGGTGTGCTGCAAGGGCGTTCGTCGGTGGGCACGTCGGTGCGCGAATTCATGACCGAAGCGGTGCTGACGGTGAATGGCCGGCAAAGCATCCGCGAGTGCATGGCGCTGATGACCGACCGCCACCTGCGCCACCTGCCGGTGGTGGAAGACGGCCAACTGGTCGGCCTGCTGTCCATCGGCGACCTGGTCAAGGAAGCCATCGCCGAACAGGACGCGCTGATCCAGCACCTGGAGCAGTACATCCGGGGTGAGGTGACCTGAGCCGGATGTGGACGTCGCTTTTTACGTCCACCGGCGGTGTCGCCCGGAGCTCCGCAATGGTGGACCGGTGAAGCGGGGTCCACCCTACGCAAGTCGGCAACGTTGTGCGGGTGGTGGTTGGGGCCGCTGTGCGGCCCTTGGCGACTGAAGTCGCCCCTACAGGTCCATCACGCTACCCGTTCGCCGCACAGGTCCAGGGCGAACCAGCGTTCGACATCGGCGGGGGCGAGGCCGGCGCCGATGAGGGCGAAGAGCTTGGCCAGGGCGGCTTCGCGGGTCATGCCGCCGGCCGAGACCAGGCCGCTGGCCGCCAGTTGGCTGCCGGCGGCGTAGACGCCGAATTCCACATGCCCGGCCGGGCACTGGCTGATGGCGGCCAGCACCACGCCGCGCTGGTGCGCGGCCTTGAGCACAGCCAGCAGCTCGGCGTTGTCGGAGGGGCCGGTGCCGCTGCCGTAGCACTCCAGCAACAGACCCTGCACGCCGGAATCCAGCAGCGCCTGCACATGGCTCGCCTGCAGGCCGGGGAACAGCGGCAGCACCGCCAGGTTCACCGGTGCGCGACGGGTGTTGAAGCCGAGCAGGGCGGGCAGCACGTCGGCACGTTCGCCGTTGCGTTGGCGTGGCAGCACGGTGAAGGCGTCGAAGGCGTCGCTGCGCAGCTTGCTCACCCGCGCGCCATGCATCAGCTCGCCGTTGAAATACAGGTGCACGCCCGGCTCCACGCCGGTTTGCAGGGCCGCGAGTGCGCCACACAGATTGGGCCAGGCATCGCTGCCTTCGGCGCCCGCCGGGAGCATGGCGCCGGTGAGCACCACCGGCACGCCGAGGCCCAGCAGCAGGAAGCTCAAGGCGGCGGCGCTGTAGGCCAGGGTGTCGGTGCCGTGCAGCAGCAGCACGGCGTCGTGGCCGCCTTCGACCACTGCCTCGACTATGCGGTCGCGCATGGCCAGCCACTGGGCCTGGGTCATGTTGGCGCTGTCCAGCAGCGGCAGCATTTCGTGGAAGGCGAACTGCGGCGCCGGCGCGCCGGTGCTGGCCAGGTGCTCGCGCATGCGCGCCTCGAAGCCACCGGCCGGGGCCAGGCCCTGGGCCGTCTGCAGCATGCCGATGGTGCCGCCGGTATAGAGGACGAAGAGGTTGTTGACTGCGCTCATGCCTTGTCCTGGTTCACTCGGGGAATAAAACGGTGGGCCAGCATAACGCCGAATCTGGCCGCTATCGCGAGCCGATCCCACCAGAAACTGTTGCCTGATACGACGATGCCGCTTCCCCGCAGGGCGGAGAAGCGGCATCCGGTGCAGCGCGGGGAGCGCTTAGCGGTGGCTTTCCGCCAGGCCGGCAGGGGCCTGTTGCGGCGCTGCTTCGACGGCCGGGTTGGCCGGCCAGGCGGCGCGGTCCAGGTCCAGGTCGGCGAACTTGGCGGAGTCGAACACCGGCTGATCGATACCGGCCTTGCGCTGTTCGTCGTAGTCGCGCATCACCCGCAGGCCGACCTTGATCAGCAGGGCCAGGGCGATCAGGTTGACGAAGGCCAGGCAGGTCATGGTGATGTCGGCGAAGGCGAACACGGTGCCCAGGTTCTGCATCGAGCCCCAGCAGATCAGCGCCAGGACCAGGCCGCGGTAGCTCAGCAGGGCCACACGGCTACGGCCGAGGAGGAACTGCAGGGCGTTCTCGCCGAGGTAGTAGTTGTAGAGGATGCAGGTGAAGACGAAGAGGCTCAGTGCCACGCTGACGAAGATGCGGCCCCAGTCACCGACCACGGCGGCCAGCGAGTTCTGGGTCAGGACGATGCCGTCGCCTTCGAAGCCCGGGGTGTAGAAGCCGGAGAGCAGGATCAGCAGCGCGGTGCAGGTGCAGATCACGAAGGTGTCGAGGAACACGCTGAACGCCTGGACCACGCCCTGGGCGGCCGGGTGTTTCACGGCGGCCACGGCGGCGACGTTGGGCGCACTGCCCAGGCCGGCTTCGTTGGCGAACACGCCGCGCTTCACGCCCATCACGATGGCGCTGCCCAGCAGGCCGGCGAAGGCCGGTTCCAGGCCGAAGGCGCTCTTGACGATGGTCACCAGCATGTCCGGGACCAGTTCGATCTGGGTGGCGATCACGTACAGGGTCACGCCGATGTAGGCCAGGGTTTTCACCGGGACCAGCAGGTCGGAGACCGAGGCGATGCGCTTGATGCCGCCAATGAACACCAGGCCCAGCAGCACGGCCAGGCCGATGCCGGTGTACTGCACCGGAAGGCCGAAAGCGTTTTCCAGCGAGTGGGTGACGGTGAAGGACTGCAGGCCGTTGAAGGCGAAGCCATAGGTGACCAGCAGCAGGACCGCGAACACCATCGCCATCCAGCGCAGTTTCAGGCCGTGCTGGATGTAGTAGGACGGGCCGCCGCGGTACAGGCCGTCGCCGTCGGCGCGCTTGTAGACCTGGGCCAGGGTGCACTCGAAGAAGCTGCTGGACATGCCGACCAGGGCGGTCACCCACATCCAGAACACGGCGCCCGGGCCGCCGAGGGTCACGGCGATGCCGACACCGGCGATGTTGCCCGCGCCGACGCGGCCGGCGAGGCTCAGCATCAGGGCCTGGAAGGAGCTCAGCTGGCCAGCCTGGCCACGGATGGATTCCTTGAACACGCCGAACATATGGCCGAAGTGACGGAACTGAACGAAGCGGGAGCGCAGCGTGAAGTAGCTGCCCAAGCCGACGATCAGCACGATGAGCACTTTCCCGGACAGGAAATCGTTGAGCATTTCGAGCATGGAGAATTCCTCGATTCTTATTGTTCGGACGGTGAACGCCGCGAGCGGGTCGTGGCCAAGGCGCGCATGTTTGGCCAAGGGCCATTGGTCAGGCAATTTCGCAGGTTTATTCGAGGTGACGCGAGTTGATGCTATATTCGCGCCGCTCGCATCGGGGGAGTTCAGACCTTGTCGGACAATCTGGGGGAAAACCTCAAGCTGCTCTGCAGCCACTACCGCTCTATCGCGGAGGTTTGCCGCAAGCTGGCGATCAACCGTGCGCAGTTCAACAAGTACCTCAGCGGGCAGAGCCGTCCGACGGCCTACAACCTCAAGCGCATCGGTGATTTCTTCGGTGTCGAGGATTACGAACTGAGCCTGCCGGCCGAACAGTTCGCCCGCCTGATCGGCGCGCGCCGCCCGGAAAGCGGCGCGGTTCCGGCCAGCGACCCGTTGCTGGACCTGCTGCGCCCGCTGCGGGAGGAGTCCGGCAACCTGTCGCGCTACTGCGGCTACTACTTCGAGTACTCCAACTGCATGTCGGTGCCCGGCACCATCTTGCTGTCCCTGGTGCACCTGTGGGAGGAGCGCGGCACCTTCCTCTTCGAGCGCCAGGAACGCCAGGAGCGCTCCAGCAGCACCGACGTGCAGGCCGAGGACTGGGTGCGCTGCCGCTACCTGGGCGCCGCCTTCCAGTTGCAGGACCGGGTGTTCCTGATGGACTACGAGTCGCTCACCGTCAACGAGATGAGCCAGACCATCCTCATCCCCAGCTTCAAGAGCCGTATCACCCGCCTCAACGGCCTGAAGACCGGCGTCTCCAGCGGCGACCGCCGCAACCCCGCCTGCACCCGCGTGGTGTGGGAATACCTGGGCCCGGAGATCAACCGCGTCAGCGCCTACCGCCAGGTGATGCTCTACCGCCCCGACGACCCGCGCATCGACGCCGACATCCGCCAGCGCCTGGATGTCGCGCCGTTGAAGAACGGGCTGTTCGAGATCGAGTGAGCGGCCCGGCCGCGACCCCGACCACGGACTGCAATCTTCTGATCAAGGAATGAACGCCATGCTTCCTGTTCCACCGGCCCGCATTCGACGCGCGCTGCCGACCTCCCTGCTCATGGGCCTGCTGGGCCTTTCCCTGGCTGGTTGCAACGGCCTCAACAACCTCAGCAGCCAGGGCTACCTCTACACCCGCGACAGCCAGCCCCTGCAACTGAGCGACGAGGTGCAACTGCGCCAGGGCCATATGGGGCTGGAGTTCAACCCGAAGCCCATGTGGTCCGCCGACATGCGCCTGCACAACGAGCGCAGCGACTTCAGCGTCAGCGTGCCGTCGGAAGCCTATTCCGGCCGCTCTTTCTTCCTCGCCAGCCGGGAGAGCGGGCTGCGCTACGACATCCGCGCCTACTGGCGTGAGTCCAAGGAAGACCGGGCGGAGCGCGACAGCAGCGAGAGCTGCACGGCGCCGGGGTTCTGCAGCAAGTCGGTGCGCCGCCTCAAATGCGCCGGCAAGACCTACCGCAGCGGCACCGACCGCTATGAAAAGCACCTGGACGATGAAAACTGCCAGGAAGTGCTGGTGACCGAGAGCGGCAACTTCCCCGACTGCCCCGGCACCCGCCCGGTGCGCAACCGCTACCAGACCTACAAGCTGATGGTCAGCCTCGCCTTCACCAACCCCGCCAGCCACCAACCCCCGATCGCCGAGTTCGACGGCGAAAGCCAGCGCAAGGAGCGCCTGCTGGAAACCGTGGCCCTGGGGGCCTGCCGCGCCTATTGAATAGGCCCGCGTGGCCCGACTATCGCTTCGTGCTGGCGCGGGGTAGGTCGTGCCGGTTGTAGGGGCGAATTCATTCGCCCAAGGCCGCGCAGCGGCCCACACCCCGCCGGCATGATGCATCCGGCGAGGGTGGACCCCGCTTCACCGGTCCACCACTGCGGTGCCGACCCTGGCTCCGCTGGTGGATAAAAAGAGCGTTATCCACCCTACACACCGGGACATGTTTCAGCACGCCCCGTACCCGGTGCCTCAGAACCCCATCTGCCACTGGGCGACGATGGCGTGGTTCTGCGCATTGCCACCCAGCTCGCCGCTGTAGCCGAGGCCGATGCTCTGGGTGCTGCTCAGGCCGATGTCGAAGCCGGCATCGAGCAGCAGGCTGTTGCGGTCCAGGGCGCTGCCTTCGACGCTGAAGGCGCTGCCGCCGCTGAGGAAGGACTGGCGGGTGCTGCTGTCGACGTTGCCGTAGACATGGCGCCAGGCCACCGAGAGGCGCGGGGTGAAGGCCATGCCGTTGTCCAGGGTGTCGAGTCGGGCGATGCGCACGCCGAAGGTGCTGGTGAGGTTGCCCTGGTCCTGGTCGTCCACGTGCAGGGCGGCGGCGCCGCCTTTCTCGTCGTAGCTGTCACGGGCGTAGTACTGGTAGCCGATGCCGGCGAAGGGTTCGGTCTGGATGTTTCCGCTGCCCATGGCGTAACCCACCTCGGTGAAGGCCTGGAAGCTTTCGGCGTCGTAGCTGCCGCGCAGGTGGTCGGTGAAGCCGCCGAAGGCCACGTCGCGTTTGCTGTCGCCGTCGTGGCGGCTGTAGGCGGCGCCCAGGCGCAGGGCCACCGGGCCGTCCTGGCGCAGGCCGTAGACGCCCAGGTGCAGGCTGTCGACATCGCCCTCGAAGCCGCTGCCGGCCTCCAGGTCGGTGCGCGAATAACCGCCGAGCACGCCCAGGCGCCAATCGTTGCCCATGGCCCAGTCGGCGCCGACCACGGCGCCACGGGTGTCGCTGTCCAGGTCGTGGCCGCCCTGGCTGCCGTCGAGGTTGCCGTGGCTGCCCAGGGCCTGGACCCAGAGGCGGCCGCGAGCGGACGGGTCGTTGAGGTTGCGGGCATCCGCCGGCACGCCGGTGGCGGCCAGCAGCGGGCCGTCTTCGACGTTCAGCGAACTCTGCAGGTTGCCGCCGAGGCCGCCGCTGAGGGATTGCAGGGCGCCGAGCATGGCGCCGCTGACCTGGCTGGTGCTGCCCAGGGTGCTGCCGGCGAGGCTGGCGTTGTTCGGCGCGGCCAGCTGGTTGAGCGCGTCGCGGGCTTCGCTGGTGCTGCTGGTGACCAGGGCGTTGTACAGCTGCGGGCTGCCCTGGGCGCTGATGCTGTTGGCGACATTGGCGCCGTTGCCGTTGTTGGCCACGTCGGCGAAGGCAACGTCGTTGCGGGTCAGGTCCAGCTCCACGCTGTCGGCTTCGTAGCGCAGGGTCGGGGTGAGGAAGGCGAAGTTGCTGGTGACGCTGGCGAAGCGGCCGCTGACGCCGTCGGCGGCCTGGATCACCTGGTAGTGGCTGGTGTTCGGGTAGGTGCCGGCGCTGGCGCGCACGTCCAGGCGGGCGCCGTCGAGGGCGACGTGCCCGTCGGCTAGCAGCGGGCTGTGGCTGCCATCGGCGGCTACGGCGAAGGCCAGGGTGGAGCCGGCGGCCAGGTTGAGGTTATCCACATGGCCGCCGCCGGCGTAGGTGGCGCCCGAGGCGACGCCCAGGGTGCCGCCGATGCGGCCGAGGTTGATCAATTCGGCGCCGGCCAGTACTTCGCCGCCTTCGCTGAAGTCTTGCGTATCCAGGGTCCAGCGGCCGGCGCTGACCTTCAGCCACTCGAAGTGGGCGCTGTTGCCGAAGCTGCCACCGCCGACGTCGTCCAGGGTCAGCACGTCGCGGCCGGCACCGCCGTCCACCAGGCCGACGAACTGGCTGCCGCTGCGCAGGGTCAGGCTGTCGGCACCGCCGCCCAGGTCCAGGGCCACGCCGCCGGTGCTGCTGATCAGGCCGCCGTTGATCACGGTGTCGTTCTTGTCGCCGATGATGCGCACGGCATCGCCGCCCAGGCCGAGGATCTGCCCGAAGTTCTCCAGGTAGGTGGCATAGGGCGCGCCGCCGGTGGCGCTGTCGTCGATGAGGATGGCGTTGGCCGCGCCGCTGATGCTGGCGCCGGCGCGGTTATAAATGGTGCCGCCGCCCATGGCGATGCCTTCGCTGGTGTTGGCCGAGCCGTCCTTGAAGCCGCCGGCACCGGTGCCTTCGATGATGCCGTGGTTGTCGATCCAGCCCTCGCCGTCGATGTCCACGCCATCGCCGTCACCGTCCGGCACCAGGCCGTTGTAGGCGCCGGTGATGCGCCCGTAGTTGGTGACGCGGCCATTGCCGTCGGAGCCGAAGCCCGAGCCGTTGCGGCCGATGATCACGCCATCGGCGTAGTTGATCAGCTCGGCGCCAACATCGGTGGTGATGCCGTGGCGGCCGCCGGAGATGGTGCCGTGGTTCTCCACCTTGCCGCCGGTGGAGGCGTCGAAGTCGATGCCGTCGAACTTGGCGTCGGCATTGGTCATGTCGCCGCTGCTGATCTCGCCATAGTTGGTGATGGTGGCGTTGTTGCCGACGCGCATGGCGTCTTCGCGTACGCCGCGGATCAGGCCGGTGGCGCGGTTGGTGATGTCGATCTGCACATTGGTCTTGAGGTCCTTGAGCATGATCGCGCGGTCGGTCTGGGAAATGATGGTGCCGGCGTTGTCGATGGTCACGTGGGTGCCGGCCAGGTCGCCGCTGATGCGGATGCCCTGCTTGGAGGCGTCGATGGTGGCGCCTTCGCGGTTGATGATCTGGTAGGTGCGCGAGGCGTTGCTGCCCGAGCTGTCGAGGCCGCGATCGCCGGTGGACTTGATCAGGCCGCTGTTGTCGACGATCACCCCGGCGCCGCTGGTGGCGTTCTTCAGTTCCACGCTCTTGCCGCTGGTGGTGATGCTGCCGCTGCTGCCCACCTGCAGGGTGGTTTCCCCGGTGAGCACCTGGCCGGTGGTGGTGGCGGTGTTCACGGTGACGGTGGCGGCACCGGCGAGGGTGGAGAAACCGGTCAGGGCGAGGGCGACGCAGCGGGCGAGCGGAGACAGCGTGCGGTTCATGGCGGCAACCTTTGTAGTGATTGTGTTGGCTGGCCGCTGTTTATAAGGAAGAAGTCTTACGGTTTCGTAACAGAAGGGTTACCGGAATAAGGGAGCTTTTTCTTGATGGGCTCCCGTTTACGTGGGGGCTGATTCGAATGGGCTGGGCGACGAAGCGAAACCCATGCGGTCATGGGGTACTCCGCAATGATGGGTTTCGTACCTCTACCCATCCTACGAGGCGTGGCTCGCCTTCAGGCTTTCCTGAAATCCTCAAGGCGGCGCTTCTGCTGGCCTTGGCCATCGAAGTTATCCACAGCCAGCCAGCCCTCGAAGGCGTCGCGTACCGCCGGCCATTCGCTGTCGATGATGGAGAACCAGGCGGTGTCGCGGTTACGGCCCTTGGCCACCATGTGCTGGCGGAACAGCCCTTCATAGGTGAAGCCCAGGCGCTCGGCGGCGCGCATGGAGCGGGCGTTGAGGGCGTTGCACTTCCATTCCAGGCGGCGGTAGCCGAGCTCGCTCATGGCCAGGCGCGCCAGCAGGTAGACCGCCTCGGTGGAGGCGGGCGAGCGCTGCATGGGGGCGCCGAAGGCGATGTGGCCGATCTCGATGCAGCCGTCGTTGGGGGCGATGCGCAGGTAGCTGAGCAGGCCCACGGCGCGGCCGCTGGCGCGGTCGATCACGCTGAAGAACTGCGGGTCGATGCTGGCCTGGTTGCCCGCCAGCCAGGCGTCGAAGGCCGCGCGCTCGGCGAAGGGGCCGTAGCCGAGGTAGTCCCACAGGCGCGGGTCGCCATCCGGGCTTTGCAGCGCAGGCCAGAGGTCGTCGCCGTGGCGGCTGGCGTCCACCGGTTCCAGGCGCACGAAGCGGCCGTCGAGGGGCGCACGGGCCGGGGCGGGTACGGGTCGCCAGTCGAGTTGTGTTTCGTCGTTCATGGAAGATTCCTGGTCAGAGCAGCTTGCGGTACTGGAGGAAGCCGGAGCGATCGGCGATGCGGTCATAGAGTTGCATGGCGTCGGTGTTGGTCTCGTGGGTCAGCCAGTGCACCCGCGAGGCGCCGGCGGCACGGGCCTGGGCGTAGACGTGCTCGATCAGCGCGCGGCCGACGCCGGCGCCGCGCAGGCCGTCCTGCACATAGAGGTCCTGCAGGTAGCAGTAATCGCCCACCGTCCAGCAGGAGCGGTGATAGATGAAGTGCACCAGGCCCACGGCGCGGTCGCCCTGCCAGGCGAGGGCGGCGTGCATGGGTTCGGCCGTATCGAGGAAGCGCTGCCAGGTCTGCTCGGTGGTCTCGGCGGCGATCTCGGTCTTGTAGAAACGCTGGTAGCCCTGCCACAGCGGCAGCCAGGCGGCGTGGTCGGCGGCGCTGACCGGGCGGATTTCGAGGGACATGCTGCTTCCTTTCAGGGTGGTTCAGAGAGTGGGGGCCATGCGCTGGGCCAGTTCGCGGTCGCGCCCGTCGGCGCTGCCGGCCAGGCCTTCGCGTACGCCGGCCTGGTCGGCCTGGCTGCGGTTCTGGCCGAGCTTCCATTTACCTTCGATACGGCGGATCGGCAGGGCGAAGCCGACGATGGCGCGGAGCATGGCGTCGATGTAGTCGCGCGGCGCATCGCTCAGCGCCCAGGGCTGTGGGCGCCCGGCTTCGTGCTGGTCGCTGAGGCGGCCGACCAGTTGCAGCAGGCGTTCGGCGTCGTCGAACACCTCGGCCTGGCCGTAGGCGTGCACGGCGATGTAGTTCCAGGTCGGCACCACCTTGCCGTGCTCGGCCTTGGCGGCGTACCAGGCGGGGCTGACGTAGGCGTCCGGACCGTTGAACACCACCAGCGCCTCGGCGCCGTCGGCCAGCGCGCGCCACTGCGGGTTGGCCTTGGCGAAGTGACCATAGAGGGTGCCGTACTCGCCTTCGCCGGCTTCCAGCAGCAGCGGCAGGTGGCTGGCCACCAGCCCGTCGGCGCCCTGGCAGACCAGTGTGGCCAGGCGGCTCTGGTGCATCTGCAGGTGCAGTTCGGCGAGGTCTTCCTGGCGGAAGGAGGCGGGCAGGTACATGGCGAATCTCCTGGCGTGATGGAAACATCCTAGGCAGGATATTGGCCCGTTGTAAGAGCCATTTCCTGCGACTTCCATAGGGCCAATCCATGCCGATTGCCGTGCCACTCCCCGTCGATCTTTCCGGCATCCGCCTCGATGCGCGCCAGGGCCTGGCCCGCCAGCTCTACGAGGGGCTGCGCGAACGCATTCTCGATGGCCGCCTGCAAAGCGGCACGCGGCTGCCGGCGAGCCGGGACCTGGCGGCCTTGCTGGGCATCTCGCGCAATACCGTGACCCGCGCCTTCGACCAGCTCTACGCCGAGGGTTACGTGGAGGGCCGCATCGGCGATGGCACCTATGTGGCGGAGTTATCCACAACCTCGAGGCCGGCGCCCGCCGTGCAGGCCAGGGCTGCGACGAGCGAGGCGCTGCAGCGTCTGCAGGCCCATCACCTGAGCCGGCCGCTGATCGGGCCACCCCGTGCCTTCCGCGTGGGCGTGCCAGCCTTCGACCTGTTCCCCTTCGAGACCTGGGCGCGGCTTTCGGCGCGCTTCTGGCGCAAACCCTCGCCCGCGCGCCTGGGCTATGGCGACCCGGCCGGCGACTGGCAGCTGCGCGAGCTGATCGCCGCCTACCTGCGCAACAGCCGGGGGCTGCACTGCGACCCGGCGCAGGTGATCGTCACCTGTGGCGCCCAGCAGGCCATCAGCCTCTGTGCACAACTGCTGGTGGAGCCGGGGGACCGGGTGGCCATCGAGAACCCCGGCTACCGCGCCGCCGGCCATGCCTTCTCCGTGGCCGGTGCGCAGCTCGCCGGCATCCCGGTGGACGCGGATGGGCTGGATACCGCCGCCCTGGAGCGGGCCGGGGATTGCCGCCTTACCTATGTCACGCCGTCCCACCAGTACCCCACCGGGGTGACCCTGAGCCTGGCGCGGCGCCTGGAGCTGCTGGACTGGGCCGAGCGCCACGACGGCTGGATAGTCGAGGACGACTACGACGGCGAGTACCGCTACAGCGGCACGCCCCTGGCCCCTCTGGCGGCGCTGGACCGGCAGGGCCGGGTGCTTTACGTCGGCACCTTCTGCAAGATCGCCTTCCCGGCCTTGCGCCTGGGCTACCTGGTGCTGCCGCCGGCCCTGGTGGAACCCTTCGCTCTCCGCCGCGCCCTGGACATGCGCCATTCGGAGATCGGCACCCAGGCGGTGATGGCCGAGTTCATCGCCGCCGGGCACTTCCAGCGGCACATCCGGCGCATGCGCACCGCCGCCCGCAGCCGACGCGATGCGTTGCTGGCCGGCTGGCCTGTGGATATCCCCGGCTGCGCGCCGATGCCGGCGGTGGAGGCCGGGCTGCACCTGTGCGTGCGGGTCGATAGCCTGGCCCGCGAGCGCGAGCTGATCGCGGCGGCCGAAGGAGCCGGCGTGGAGTTGAACGGCCTTAGCAGCTATTGGCTGCCGGGGGAGGAGCCGCCTGTGGATAACCGCGCCGGCCTGGTGCTGGGCTTCGCCGCGGTGCCCGAGGCGGAGATCGCCAAGGCCCTGGCGGCATTGCGCAAGGCGTGGAGGTTGTAGGGGCGAATTCATTCGCCCAGGGCCACCCGCACGGTTCTCCCGGCAGATGGAGGGGGACCCTTGTGGGAGCGGCTTCAGCCGCGAATGGCTTGCAACCCGCTGGATAGCTCCAGGTGGCTGGGGCCCCATCGCGAATGAATTCCCACGGGGTGAGCAGAGGTGCTGGGATCGGCTTCGCTCGGTGGATAAAAGAGCGTTATCCATCGTACCCAACGGGAGGGTTTGTGCGGGCACGGTGCGTCGGTCGATGTAGGGTGGACCCCGCTTCATCGGTCCACCGTTTCGGCGTTGGGGTTGGCACCGATTCACCGGCGCTTGCGGTGCTTCCTGTAGGGGCGAATTCATTCGCCCAAGGATCGCGCAGCGGTCCCATGGATTCCGCAGGGCGGGCCTGCGGCCCGCTTGGCGACTGAAGTCGCCCCTACACGGACTTCGGCAGACAGTGGGATTCGGGGCTTGTGGATAACCCCTTTTCCACAGGCGAAAAAAAAGGATGGCTGGCGCCATCCTTGAAGGATGAAGGGGCAGGGCCCCTCCTGGTGAGTCAGGTGTCGCGTCAGGCCTTCAGGGGCACCAGGCGCGGGGCGATCATGTTTTCCGGGCGGAGGATGTCGGCGAGCATGGACTCGTCCAGCAGCTTCTCCTCGCGCACCAGTTCCAGCACGCCGCGGCCGCTGATCAGCGCTTCCTTGGCGATGCGGGTGGAGTTCTCGTAGCCGATGTAGGGGTTCAGCGCGGTGATCAGGCCGATGGAGTTCTCCATCAGTGCGCGGCAGTGGGCTTCGTTGGCGGTGATGCCGACGATGCAGTGCTCGCGCAGCATGTCCATGGCGCGTTGCAGCAGGCGGATCGAGTCGAAGATCTTGTAGGCGATCAGCGGCTCCATCACGTTCAGCTGCAGTTGGCCGCCTTCGGCTGCCAGGGTCAGGGCGAGGTCGTTGCCGATCACTTCGAAGGCGACCTGGTTGACCGCTTCCGGGATCACCGGGTTGACCTTGCCGGGCATGATCGAGCTGCCCGGCTGGCGGGCCGGCAGGTTGATCTCGTTGATGCCGGTGCGCGGGCCGCTGGAGAGCAGGCGCAGGTCGTTGCAGATTTTCGACAGCTTGACCGCGGTGCGCTTGAGCATCCCGGAGAAGAGCACGAAGGCGCCCATGTCCGAGGTGGCTTCGATCAGGTCGGCAGCGGGCTTGAGCGGCTGGCCGCTGATGGTGGCCAGGCGCTCGACGGCCAGGTGCTGGTAGCCCGGGTCGGCGTTGATGCCGGTGCCGATGGCGGTGCCGCCGAGGTTCACTTCGGTGAGCAGTTCCGGCGCCAGGCTGCGCAGGCGGCCGAGGTCTTCGCCCAGGGTGGTGGCGAAGGCGTGGAATTCCTGGCCCAGGGTCATGGGCACGGCGTCCTGCAGCTGGGTACGGCCCATCTTGAGGATGTGCGAGAACTCTTCGCCCTTGGCGGCGACGGCCTGGATCAGGCTGTCGAGGCTGGCCAGCAGCGCGTCGTGGCCGAGCAGCAGGCCCAGGCGGATGGCGGTGGGGTAGGCGTCGTTGGTGGACTGCGCCATGTTCACGTCGTTGTTCGGGTGCAGGTAGGCGTACTCGCCCTTGTTGCGGCCCATGGCCTCGAGGGCGATGTTGGCGATCACCTCGTTGGCGTTCATGTTGGTGGAGGTGCCGGCGCCGCCCTGGATCATGTCGACCACGAACTGGTCGTGGAAATCACCGCGGATCAGGCGGGCACAGGCCTCGCTGATGGCGGCGTGCTTTTCCGCGTTGAGGTGCCCCAACTGCTTGTTGGCATCGGCGGCGGCCTGCTTGACCATCGCCAGGGCGATTACCAGCTTCGGGTAGTGCGACAGGGGCACGCCCGACAGGCGGAAGTTCTGCACGGCGCGCAGGGTCTGGATGCCGTAGTAGGCATCAGCGGGGACTTCGAGGGTGCCGAGCAGGTCTTTTTCTACACGAAAGGATGCAGCGGAGGACATGATGTAATACATCTCAGGGAAGACACGGCCAGTGCCGCGATGCCCAATAGACTAAGCTTGCAACCGTTCGTCGACCAATGCTGTTATCCGCTGGGTCATGCACAAACGGCATAATGTGGCCGTGACCCGCTTCGTTCGGGAAGCGTGTGCACCAAAATCGGGCAAAGGGGGCCGAGATGAACCTGGAAACCAAATGGCTGGAGGACTTCGTCGCCCTGGCCGCCACCCGCAGCTTTTCCCAGGCGGCGGAGAAACGCTTCGTCACTCAGCCGGCCTTCAGCCGGCGCATCCGCAGCCTGGAGGCGGCCTTGGGGCTGACCCTGGTGAACCGTTCGCGCACGCCGGTGGAGCTCACCGAGTCGGGCCAGCTGTTCCTGGTCACCGCGCGCAGCATGGTCGAGCAGGTGGGCGAGGTGGTGCGCCACCTGCATCACCTGGAAGGGCAGCAGGGCGAGGTGCTGCAGTTCGCCGCCGCCCACTCCCTGGCGCTGGGCTTCTTCCCGCAGTGGATCGCGCGGCTGCGCGGCGAGGGCCTGAACATCGCCAGCCGACTGATCGCCACCAACGTCGGCGACGCCGTGCATTCCCTGCGCGAGGGCAGCTGCGACTTGATCCTGGCCTTCTATGATCCGGACGCCTCCCTGCAGATGGACCCGGAAATCTTCCCCTCCATGCACCTGGGCAGCACCGAGATGCTGCCGGTGTGCGCGGTGGACGCGAATGGCGAGCCGCTCTACAGCCTGGAGAACGGGCAGAGCGTGCCGCTGCTGGCCTACACCGCCGGGGCCTTCCTCGGGCGTTCGGTGAACCTGCTGCTGCGCCAGCGGGCGTTGCGCTCCACCACTGTCTATGAGACGGCCATGGCCGACAGCCTCAAGAGCATGGCGCTGCAGGGCATGGGCGTGGCCTGGGTGCCGCGCTTCAGTGCCCAGGCGGAGCTGGCGCGGGGTGAACTGGTGGTGTGTGGCGGGTCGCAGTGGCATGTGCCGCTGGAGATCCGCCTGTACCGCTGCGCGCTGGTGCGCAAGGCGGCGATCCGCCTGCTGTGGCGCAAGCTGGAAGGCGGGGCGGGCAGCGAGGGGGCGACCCCGGCCTGAGCCGGGGCCGGTTGGCGGGGTTACATCTGCAGGACTACGCGGCCTTCGATCTGCCCGGCGCGCATGCGGTCGAGGATGCTGTTGATGTTGTCCAGGCTGTCGGTGCTGAAGGTGGAGTGCACCAGGCCTTCGCCGGCGAAATCCAGCGCTTCCTGCAGGTCCGCGCGGGTGCCGACGATGGAGCCGGTGATGCTGATGGCCTTGAGCACCACGTCGAAGATCGGCGTGGGGAAGTCGCCCGGCGGCAGGCCCACCAGGGCCACGGTGCCGCCGCGACGGGCCATGCCGATGGCCTGGCCGAAGGCGCTGTTGGACACCGCGGTGACCAGCACGCCGTGGGCGCCGCCGATGTCGCGCTGGATCACCTCGGCCGGGTTCTCGTTACGGGCGTTGACCGTAAGGCTGGCGCCGAGCTTGCGGGCTAGTTCCAGTTTGGCGTCGTCGACGTCGATGGCCGCCACGTGCAGGCCCATGGCGCGGGCGTACTGCACGGCCACATGGCCCAGGCCGCCGATACCGGAGATGGCCACCCACTGGCCGGGGCGCGCGCCGGTGACCTTGAGGCCTTTATAGACAGTGACACCCGCGCAGAGGATCGGCGCGATCTCGGCGAAGCCGACGTTCTTCGGCAGCACGCCCACGTAGTTGGGGTCGGCGAGCACGTACTCGGCGTAGCCGCCGTTCACCGAGTAGCCGGTGTTCTGCTGGCCCTCGCAGAGGGTTTCCCAGCCGGTCAGGCAGTGTTCGCAGCAGCCGCAGGCGGTGTACAGCCAGGGCACGCCGACGCGGTCGCCTTCCTTGACCCGGGTGACCCCGGCGCCCACCGCCGCCACGTAGCCGACGCCTTCGTGGCCGGGGATGAAGGGCAGGGCGGGCTTCACCGGCCAGTCGCCCTCGGCGGCATGCAGATCGGTGTGGCAGACGCCCGAGGCTTCGATCTTCACCAGGATCTGGCCGGGGCCGGGCAGCGGCACCTTCACCTCTTCGATCCGCAGCGGTTCGCCGAAGGCATGGACGACGGCGGCTTTCATGGTCTGGTTCATGGCATGCACCTCCTGAAAAAGGAGCCTGGAGTGTGCACCCGCGCGCTCGCCCGACCCTTGCTCCAGGGCAATTTCCGGGCGCCTTGGCAAGCCGCTGGACGGACGGTAGGCAAGGCCGGGCTTTGCGTTATACTGCGCGGCCTTCGGCCGGCAGCGCACGCCGGCCCACATCGCAGACAAGCCACGCCATATGCGTGGCTTGTTGGTTTTTCGACTCTTGATGAGGCACGACGATGAGCGCACTGGTAGGCGTGATCATGGGCTCCAAATCCGATTGGAGCACCCTCAGCCACACCGCCGAGATGCTGGAAAAGCTGGGTATCCCCTTCGAGGTGAAGGTGGTTTCCGCGCACCGCACTCCGGACCTGCTGTTCCAGTACGCCGATGAGGCCGAGGCCCGTGGCATCCAGGTGATCATCGCCGGTGCCGGCGGCGCCGCCCACCTGCCGGGCATGTGCGCGGCCAAGACCCATCTGCCGGTGCTCGGCGTGCCGGTGCAGTCGTCCATGCTCTCGGGCGTCGACTCGCTGCTTTCCATCGTGCAGATGCCGGCGGGCATCCCGGTCGCCACCCTGGCCATCGGCAAGGCCGGTGCGGTGAATGCCGCCCTGCTGGCCGCCAGCATCCTCGGCCACCAGCACCCGCAGTACCACGCGGCGCTGAAGGCCTTCCGCGACGAGCAGACCCGCTCGGTGCTCGACAATCCGGACCCGCGTGAGGCCTGACAGATGAAGATCGGCGTGATCGGCGGCGGCCAGCTCGGCCGCATGATGGCCCTGGCGGGCACCCCGCTGGGCATGAACTTCGCCTTCCTAGACCCGGCCCCGGACGCATGCGCCCAGGCCCTTGGCGAACACATCCGCGCCGACTACGGCGACCAGGACCACCTGCGCCAGCTGGCCGACGAAGTGGACCTGGTGACCTTCGAGTTCGAGAGCGTGCCGGCCGAGACCGTGGCCTTCCTCTCGCAGTTCGTGCCGGTCTATCCCTCGGCCGACGCCCTGCGCATCGCCCGTGACCGCTGGTTCGAGAAGTCGATGTTCAAGGAGCTGGGCATCCCCACCCCCGAGTTCGCCGACATCCAGTCCCAGGCCGACCTGGACGCCGCGGTGGCCGCCATCGGCCTGCCGGCGGTGATGAAGACCCGCACCCTGGGTTACGACGGCAAGGGCCAGAAGGTCCTGCGCAAACCGGAAGATGTAACCGGCGCCTTCGCCGAGCTGGGCAGCGTGCCCTGCATCCTCGAAGGCTTCGTGCCCTTCACCGGCGAAGTGTCCCTGGTGGCGGTGCGCGCCCGTGATGGCGAGACGCGCTTCTACCCGCTGGTGCACAACACCCACGACAACGGCATCCTGCGCCTGTCTATCGCCAGCACCGACCACCCGTTGCAGGCCCTGGCCGAGGATTACGTCGGTCGCGTGCTGCAGAAGCTGGACTACGTCGGCGTGCTGGCCTTCGAGTTCTTCGAGGTGGACGGCGGCCTGAAGGCCAACGAAATCGCCCCGCGCGTGCACAACTCCGGGCACTGGACCATCGAAGGCGCCGAGTGCAGCCAGTTCGAGAACCACCTGCGCGCCGTCGCCGGCCTGCCCCTGGGCTCCACCGCCAAGCTGGGGGAGAGCGCCATGCTCAACTTCATCGGCGAGGTGCCGGCCGTGGACCAGGTGATCACCATCGCCGACTGCCACCTGCATCACTACGGCAAGGCCTTCAAGGCCGGGCGCAAGGTCGGCCATGCCACCCTGCGCTGCGCTGACCGTGCCACCCTCGATCGGCAGATCGCCGCGGTCGAGGCACTGATCGCCGGCTGAACCCCTGCCGCTGCGCTCAGTCTGAAAAAGGGCGTGTCCATGGACACGCCCTTTTTCATTGTGGAGGAACCGTCATGGGACTCATCGGTACTATTTTCATCGGCCTGATCGTCGGGCTCATCGCGCGCTTCCTCAAGCCGGGCGATGACAGCATGGGCTGGATCTGGACCATCCTCCTGGGCATCGGCGGCTCCTTCGCCGCGACCTATGGCGGCCAGGCCCTGGGCATCTACCAGGCCGGCGAAGGCGCGGGCTTCATCGGCGCGGTGGTGGGCGCCATCGTGCTGCTGGTGATCTACGGCCTGATCAAGAAGAACGACTGAGGGCTGGGAACCGGGAACGGGCGCGGCTAGTCTTAGCGCCTGTTTCTTCCCCTCGAGTTCTCCCTGATGCGCCGTGCCCTGCTTCTCTCCCTGCTGCTGTGCAGCACCCTGGCCCATGCCCGGCTGGACATGCCGGAAACCGATTGGCTGGAACTGATGCCCGCCGAGGACCGCAAGGCCCTGGAGGAGATGCCGGAAATCAGCCACGACACCCCGGAAGCGGACGGCACCTTCAACAACAAGGGCGGCCTCAAGCAGCAGGACAAGGACCTGCCGGCGGTGATGTATTCGGCGAAGACGGTGGCCAAGCTCAATGGCCAGAAGATCCGCATCGGTGGCTATCCGGTGCCGCTGGAGACCGACGCCAAGGGGCGCGGCACGCTGTTCTTCCTGGTGCCCTACCCGGGGGCCTGCATCCACGTGCCGCCGCCGCCGCCGAACCAGATCGTGCTGGTGCGCTACCCCAAGGGCATCGCCCTCGACGATATCTACACCCCGCTCTGGGTCACCGGCACCCTCAAGGTGGAGCAGGTCAGCAACGACCTGGCCGATGCCGCCTACGCGCTGGACGCGGGCGAGGTGCGGGTCGTAGAGGATGAGGATATTCAGTAAGGCGAACAGCGCTCGTGATATCGGCTTCGTAGGGCGGGTGAAACCCGCGAGGGTTGATACACCCTGTGTCGGGTCGCACCCGACCTGCGCCCGCTCAGGTCAGAGCGCTTCGCTCCACAGGCTGACGCCCATGCTGTGGCTGGCACCCGGTTGCAGCAGCAGGCTGTCGTCCAGCACCCGGGCGGTTTCGATGCAGAGCATGCGCTGCCAGGCGTCGTCGGCGAACTGGGAGAGGCGGGCGGCCTTGTCGATCCAGGGGTTCCACACCACCGCCGAGGCGGAGTCGCTGGCTTCGATCAGCACCCGGCGGCGCCAGGCGTCATCACGGATGGCCAGGCGCGCCGGGGTGCCGAGGTAGATGCGGTCGGTCTCGCCGCCGAAGGTCACCTCGCCCACCTGCTGGCGGCGTTCCCAGCCTTCCAGGGTTTCGATGTAGTCGCAGCCGTCCAGGCCCTCCACCCGCACCTGGCGGATGTCGCTGACGGCGAAGTAGCTGTGCAGCGCCTGGCTCAGGGCCAGGGGCGCGTCGCCGCGATTGCGGGTTTCCAGGGTCAGCTGCAGGCGCTGGCCCAGG
Organism: Pseudomonas sp. PDM13; assembly: GCF_025685765.1. Taxonomy (NCBI): domain Bacteria; kingdom Pseudomonadati; phylum Pseudomonadota; class Gammaproteobacteria; order Pseudomonadales; family Pseudomonadaceae; genus Pseudomonas; species Pseudomonas sp. PDM13. The sequence goes on from NZ_JAOTQU010000029.1 coordinate 66,928, forward strand.
TGGATTTCCAGGCGCAGCCCGGCATCGCCCTTCCAGCCGGGCAGCGGTGTGCGGCGGCTGTCCCAGGACAGCACCAGGCGTGCCACGCCATCCAGGGCTTCCACCCCTTCCAGTTCCCAGTCGAGGCTGCGTACACCGCCATGGGCCGGCGCTGCGCCATCGCCCTGGTAGTGGGCCTGGATCGCCTCGGGGTTGCGCTGCAGGTCACCGAACCAGGGCCAGCACACCGGCACGCCACCGCGCACCGATTGGCCGCGCTGGAACGCCGCCTGCTCGCTGAGCCAGATCAGCGGCTCTTCGCCATTGCGCTGGTAGCTGAGCACCTGGGCGCCCTGCTGGGCCACCAGCAGTTCCGCATCGGCGGTGCGCAGGCGCCAGCAGGGCAGTTGATCCATGTCGATCCGCTCGATCTGCGGAACCTTGCTTTCGCTGTTCATCCGGGTGCTCCTGGGCCTTTGGCTGTTTGCCGTCTGCATTGGGCAGGGGCGGGCCGGCGGGGTTCCCCCGAAACCGGCGAATGCATGAAGGGTATCAATGGGGGAGGGGGCGTTCGCGCGTGCGCTCGCCCCTCGGGACGGGGCTCAGCCGCGGCGCGGCGGAACCGGGCGGGTGCGACCGCTGCCGTCGATGGCGACGAAGACGAAGACCGCCTCGGTGACCTTGCGCCATTCGCTGGAGAGCGGGTCGTCGCTCCATACCTCGACCAGCATCTGGATCGAGCTGCGGCCGATTTCCAGTGCCTGGGTATAGAAGGAGAGCTGGGCGCCCACGGCGACCGGGACGAGGAACGCCATGCGGTCGATGGCGACGGTGGCGACGCGGCCCCCGGCGACCTTGTTGGCCATGGCGGTGCCGGCGAGGTCCATCTGCGAGACCAGCCAGCCGCCGTAGATGTCGCCGAAGCCGTTGGTTTCGCGGGGTAGCGCGGTGATCTGCAAGGCCAGGTCGCCTTGGGGAGTCAGGTTTTCTTCTTCTTCGATCTCGATCATGCCTGGGGTGCCTCTGCCCCTGTGCTGCTTTGGATGGCGTCTATGGACGGGGAAGGGCAAGGTGCCCTGCAAAATTCCCCCTGCGCCCGCCGACCCACTGCATGTCGCCCGCGCGCAACAGCGCGCAGTATATAGCTCGCCGCGACGGGCGACGACCGCCGGGTTTCGCTTTTGACCACCCATACGTCAGAGATTGTGTGCGCCCGGCGGCTTTTTGCTATTTTGCGGACCGACCCGCCGCCAACGCAGCGGCGGGGCATGCCCTGCCTGCACTGACAAGAGATCACCCATGTCCACCGTTCTCGCCTCCGAGGCTCCCGCGCGGCCATTGACCCGCAGCGACTACAAGACCCTGTCCCTGTCCGCCCTGGGCGGCGCCCTCGAGTTCTACGACTTCATCATCTTCGTGTTCTTCGCGGCGGTGGTGGGCAAGCTGTTCTTCCCCGCCGAGATGCCCGAATGGCTGCGCCAGATGCAGACCTTCGGCATCTTCGCCGCCGGCTACCTGGCGCGGCCCCTGGGCGGCATCGTCATGGCGCACTTCGGCGACCTGCTGGGGCGCAAGCGCATGTTCACCCTGAGCATCTTCCTGATGGCGGTGCCGACGCTGATCATGGGCCTGCTGCCCACCTACGAACAGATCGGCATCCTGGCGCCCCTGGCCCTGCTGCTGCTGCGGGTGATCCAGGGCGCGGCCATCGGTGGCGAAGTGCCCGGCGCCTGGGTGTTCGTCGCCGAGCACGTGCCGGAGCGGCACATCGGCTACGCCTGCGGCACCCTGACCTCGGGCCTGACCTTCGGCATCCTGCTGGGCTCGCTGATGGCGACCCTGATCAACAGCATCTATACCCCGGCCGAGGTGCAGGACTGGGCCTGGCGCATCCCCTTCCTGGTGGGCGGCGTGTTCGGCCTGTTCTCCGTCTACCTGCGCCGCTGGCTGCACGAGACGCCGGTGTTCGCCGAGCTGCAGCAGCGCAAGGCGCTGGCCGAGGAAGTGCCGCTCAAGGCGGTGCTGCGCGAGCACCGGGGCGCCATCGCCATCAGCATGCTGCTGACCTGGGTGCTGTCGGCCGGCATCGTGGTCGTCATCCTCATGACCCCCACCGTGCTGCAGACCGTGTACGGCTTCGCGGCGGCCACAGCGCTCAAGGCCAACAGCCTGGCCATCGTCTGCCTGACGGTCGGCTGCATCGCCTCGGGCGCCATCGCCGACCGCTTCGGCGCGGGGCGTACCTTCCTGGTGGGCGGGCTGCTGCTGGCGGCCAGCTCCTGGACCTTCTACACCAGCCTCAAGGCGCACCCGGACTGGCTGTTCCCGCTCTACGCGCTGACCGGTCTGTTCGTCGGCACCATCGGTGCCGTGCCCTATGTGATGGTCAAGGCCTTCCCGCCGGTGGTGCGCTTCTCCGGCCTGTCGTTCTCCTACAACCTGGCCTACGCCATCTTCGGTGGGCTGACGCCGATGATCGTCTCGTTGCTGATGAAGTGGGACCCGCTGGGCCCGGCCTACTACGTGGCGGCCCTGTGCGGGTTGGCGGTGTTCATTGGTCTGTACCTGATCGGCAAGAAGCGCTGATCGGTTTCATCGCAGTGGGGAGCTCCGCAGTGATGGGTTTCGCGGAGCTCTACCCATCCTACGGTGCTTTTGCTCACTTGACGGTCGAGGTCACGCGCCAGACCTTGTTGCCGACGTCGTCGGTCACCAGCAGGGCGCCGCGGGCGTCGAGCATCACGTCCACCGGGCGGCCCAGAGCGTTACCGTCCTCGTCGAGGAAGCCGGTGAGCACGTCCACCGGTTCGCCATTGGGCTTGCCGCCCTTGAAGGGCACGAAGATCACCTTGTAGCCGCTGTGCGGCTTGCGGTTCCACGAGCCGTGCTGGCCGACGAACAGGCCGTTCTGGAAGTCCGGCAGGGCGCCGCCCTTGCCGAAGGCGATGCCGAGGGACGCGGTGTGTGGGCCGAGGGCGTAGTCGGGCACCAGGGCCTTGGCGACCATGTCCGGGTTGGCCGGCTGCACACGCTCGTCGACGTGCTGGCCGTAGTAGCTCCAGGGCCAGCCGTAGAAGCCGCCGTCCTTCACCGAGGTGATGTAGTCGGGCACCAGGTCGCTGCCGATCTCGTCGCGCTCGTTCACCGCCGTCCACAGCGTGCCGGTCTCGGGCTCCCAGGCCAGGCCGTTGGGGTTGCGCAGGCCGCTGGCGAACAGGCGCTTGCTGCCGCTGGCGCGGTCCACTTCCCAGATCGCCGCGCGGCCTTCTTCCATCTCCAGGCCGTTCTCACCGACGTTGCTGTTGGAGCCGACGGTGACGTACAGCTTGCTGCCGTCGCGGCTGGCGATGACGTTCTTGGTCCAGTGGTGGTTGATGCCCGCCGGCAGGTCGGTGACCTTCTGCGGCGTGGCCTCGATGCGCGTCTGGCCTTCCTCGTAGGGCACGCGCACCAGGGCGTCGGCGTTGGCGATATAGAAGTCGCCACCCACCAGGGCCATGCCGAAGGGCGAGTGGAGGTTCTCCAGGAAGGGCGTCTTCAGGTCGGCCACGCCGTCGCCGTCGGTGTCGCGCAGCAGGGTGATGCGGTCGGCGCTGGGGGTGCGGGCACCGGCCTTCTCCATCACCTTGCCGGCGATCCAGCCCTTGAGGCTGAAGCCTTCACCGGAAGCTGGGGCGTTGCTCTCGGCCACCAGCACATCGCCATTGGGCAGCAGGTAGAGCCAGCGCGGGTGGTCCAGACCAGCGGCGAAGGCCTTCACCTCGGTGCCCGTGGTAGCGGTGGGCTGGCCACCTTCGGCCCAGCCCTTGGCCGGGGCCACGTTCACCGTGGGCAGCAGGGTCTTGTTCGGCGGCGGCAGCGTCGGGTTGGCGCCGGTGCCGTCGCTTACCTCCAGGCTGGCCTTGTCGCCGCAGGCCGAGCAGGCGGCGACGAGGACCGCCAGGGGCATCAGTCGTAGGGGGTGCATGGGCGTTCTCCTGAGGGGTGCGGGCTCATTCAAGCAGAGTTGGACAGCCATGATGGCCATTCATCCAATTGTCATATTCGGTTCATAGAGTGTTCATACGGCCTGCAGATACTGGCCCCCGATTCATCCAACCCGATCCTTTGCTAGGAGCAAGGCATGAAACTGAAGCGTTTGATGGCGGCCCTGACTTTCGTCGCCGCCGGCGTTGCGACCGCCAGCGCGGTTGCCGCTGTCGACCCGTCCATCCCGTCCTACACCAAGACCACTGGCGTATCCGGCAACCTCTCCAGCGTTGGTTCGGACACCCTGGCCAACCTGATGACTCTGTGGGCTGAAGCCTACAAGCGTGAATACCCGAACGTGAACATCCAGATCCAGGCCGCCGGTTCTTCCACCGCGCCGCCGGCTCTGACCGAAGGCACCGCCAACCTGGGCCCGATGAGCCGCAAGATGAAGGACGTCGAGCTGCAGGCCTTCGAACAGAAGTACGGCTACAAGCCGACCGCTGTTCCGGTTGCCGTCGACGCCCTGGCGATCTTCGTCCACAAGGACAACCCCATCAAAGGCCTGACCATGCAGCAGGTTGACGCCATCTTCTCCGCCAACCGCCTGTGCGGTGGCAAGAGCGACGTCAAGACCTGGGGCGACCTGGGCGTGACCGGTGACCTGGCTGCCAAGCCGGTTCAGCTGTTCGGCCGTAACTCGGTATCCGGCACCTACGGCTACTTCAAGGAAGAAGCCCTGTGCAAAGGCGACTTCAAGGCCAACGTCAACGAGCAGCCGGGTTCGGCTTCCGTCGTCCAGTCCATCAGCCAGTCCCTCAACGGCATCGGCTACTCGGGCATCGGCTACAAGACTTCCAGCGTGAAGACCGTAGCCCTGGCCAAGAAAGAAGGCGGCGAGTTCGTTGAAGACAACGAGCAGAACGCCCTGAACGGCACCTACCCGCTGTCCCGCTTCCTCTACGTTTACGTCAACAAGGCCCCGAACAAGCCTCTGGCCCCGCTGGAAGCCGAGTTCGTGAAGCTGGTCCTGTCGCAACAAGGCCAGCAGGTCGTGGTGAAGGATGGCTACATCCCGCTGCCGGCCAAGGTCGCTGAAAAAGCACTGAAGGATCTGGGCCTGTAATCCAGGACAGATGAAGGGGGCGGTCGCTTAGCAGACCGCCCCGCAAGGACGCGACGATGGCGGGAGACCCCCGCCATGGAGGCCCGCCCCCGGCACCATGCCCAGGGTGGGCCTCGTTGCGTCACCTCGCTGTAATCTTTCTGTCATACGAAGGCTTTAGGGTGTGCCCATGAATGATCTGGCCAGTTCCCCCATGACCTCGACGAATCCCCCCGCGCGCATCGATTTCAACACGCCGGCGCTGCAGCGCAAGCGCCGCATCCGTGCGTTGAAAGACAACCTGACCCGCTGGTACGTACTGGTGGGCGGCCTGGCCGTTCTCGCGGCCATTACCCTGATCTTCTTCTACCTCGCCTACGTGGTGCTGCCCCTGTTCCAGGGTGCCGAGCTGACCGCGAAGAAGGTGCAGAGCCCCGCCTGGCTCCAGCAGGACGCCGGCAAGCCGCTGCTGCTGACCATCGAGGAGCAGAACCAGGTCGGCATGCGTGTTTCCGACAAGGGTGAAGCGGTCTTCTTCTCCACCAAGGACGGCGCCGAACTCAAGCGCAGCCAACTGCCCCTGCCGGCAGGCGTCAGCGTCGCCTCCATCGGCCAGGACCAGCCCGGCAGCCCGCTGGTGGCCCTGGGCCTGAGCAACGGCCAGGTGCTGCTGTTCAAGCACAGCTACCTGGTGACCTACCCGGACAACAAACGGGTCATCACCCCGCAGATCGACTTCCCCTACGGCGACAAGCCCCTGGTGCTGAACCAGGCCGGCGGCGCGCTGGAGCATGTGGCGGTCAGCCACAACGACGAGACCCTGCTGCTGGCCGGCTCCACCGGTAACCAGCTGCATGTGCAGGAGCTGGTCAGCGAAGAGAACATGATGACCGGCGAGGTCACCGTCGAGCAGAACGCCCTCGCGCTGCCGCAGATGACCGAGCCGATCAAGGCGATCTACGTCGACCCGCGCCTGCAATGGCTGTACGTGGTCAACGGCCGCGCCCAGGTAGACGTCTTCAGCCTGCACGAGAAGAGCCTCAACGGCCGCTATAAGCTGTTCGAGGAAGGCGATCGCGAAGTCTCCGCCAGCGGCCTGCTGCTGGGCGGCATCTCGCTGATGATCGGTGACTCCAAGGGCGACGTGAGCCAGTGGTTCATGGTCCGTGGCGCCGACGGCGAAGCGCGCCTGACCCATATCCGCAGCTTCCAGCTGGGCAAGGCACCGGTGGTGCAGATCGCCCCCGAAGAACGCCGCAAGGGCTTCCTCGCCCTGGATGCCAGCGGCAAGCTCGGCGTCTTCCACAGCACCGCCGAACGCACCCTGCTGATCGAGCAGGTCACCGATGGCAGCGGCCTGATGGCCCTGTCGCCGCGCGCCAACCGCCTGGTGCTCGAAGAAGGCGGCCAGCTGTTGCCCTTCAGCCTGCGCAACCCGCACCCGGAAGTCTCCTGGAGCGCGCTGTGGGGCAAGGTCTGGTACGAAAGCTACGACGCACCCAAGTACGTCTGGCAATCCACCGCCGCCAACACCGATTTCGAACCCAAGCTGAGCCTGGCACCGCTGACCTTCGGCACCCTGAAGGCCGCCTTCTACGCCATGCTGCTGGCCGCTCCGCTGGCCATCGCCGCCGCCATCTACACCGCGTACTTCATGGCCCCGACCATGCGCCGCAAGGTGAAGCCGGTGATCGAGCTGATGGAAGCGCTGCCGACGGTGATCCTCGGCTTCTTCGCCGGCCTGTTCCTCGCGCCCTATGTCGAAGGCCACCTGCCGGGCATCTTCAGCCTGCTGTTGCTGACGCCGATCGGCATCCTGCTCGCCGGCTTCCTCTGGAGCCGCCTGCCGGAGTCGATCCGCCTGCGCGTGCCGGACGGTTTCGAAGCGGCGATCCTGATCCCCGTGGTGCTGCTGGTGGGCTGGTTCGCCCTGGGCATGAGCCCGCTGCTGGAAGCCTGGTTCTTCGGTGGCGACATGCGCCTGTGGATCAGCAATGACCTGGGCATCACCTACGACCAGCGCAACGCCCTGATCGTCGGCCTGGCCATGGGCTTCGCGGTGATCCCGAACATCTTCTCCATCGCCGAAGACGCCATCTTCAGCGTGCCGCGCAGCCTCACCTACGGTTCCCTGGCCCTGGGCGCCACGCCCTGGCAGACCCTGACCCGCGTGGTGATCCTCACCGCCAGCCCGGGCATCTTCTCGGCGCTGATGATCGGCCTCGGCCGTGCAGTGGGCGAGACCATGATCGTGCTGATGGCCACCGGCAACACCCCGGTGATGGAAGTGAACATCTTCGAAGGCATGCGCACCCTGGCAGCCAACGTCGCGGTGGAAATGCCGGAATCCGAAGTGGGTGGCTCGCACTACCGCGTGCTGTTCCTCGCATCCCTGGTGCTGCTGATGTTCACCTTCGTGATGAACACCCTGGCAGAGCTGATCCGTCAGCGCCTGCGCAAGAAATACGCCTCGCTTTAAGGTGGAGAATTCCGTGAAACAGGTTTCCCTCAAATACTGGTTCAAGAGCGGCGCGCCAGGTGTGTGGATGAGCGGTGGCGCCGTGTCCATCGCCGTCATCATGACCATCGGCCTGCTGTCGGTGATCGCCGTGCGCGGCCTCGGCCACTTCTGGCCGGCCGACCTGATCGAAGCCCAGTACAGCGTGCCGGGCCAGGCGCCCAAGGCGCTGATCGGCGAAGCGGTGCAGATCGAGGAAGTGTCCCGTGCGCGCCTCAAGGGTGCCGGCCTGCCGGTGCCCGAAGAAGGCCCCGAGTTCATGACCCGCGAGCTGCTCAAGGTGGGCAACCGTGAGGTTTACGGCAGCGACTTCACCTGGGTGGTGGGCGAATGGTTGCAAGACCAGAAGAAGCCCGCCGAGCTGATCGCCATGGAGCGCCGCGAGTGGGGCAACTTCTACGGCCGCCTGGTGAGCGTCAAGGAGAACGGCCAGGTCGTCGCCGAGGGCGAGGCCGCCATGGCCGAGCTGCAGAAGCGCCTGAAGCGTGTCGATGACCTCTACGCCCAGCTCTACCAGCTGGAGAAGAAGGACATCGGCGCCATCAACCATGGCCTCGAGCGCCTGCGCCTGGAAGGCCGCAAGCTGGAACTGGACGGCAAGCTCGACGCCGCCGCCCAGGCCGACCTGGCTGCCGAACGCGCCGAGCTGGATGCCCGCTACAAGGGCCTCGAAGCCCAGCTGAGCGGCCTGCACGAAGCCTTCAACCGCGACAGCGTGGTGGTTCGCGAAGCCGGTGGCCAGGAGCAGGAAATCACCCTGGGCAAGGTGGTGCATGCCTACCAGCCCAACAACATGGGCGTGTTCCAGAAGATCGGCTTCTACTTCGCCAAGCTGTGGGAGTTCCTGGCGGACGACCCCCGTGAGGCCAACACCGAAGGCGGTATCTTCCCGGCCATCTTCGGCACCGTGATGATGACCCTGATCATGGCTGTGATCGTCACCCCCTTCGGTGTGGTGGCGGCCATCTACCTGCGCGAATACGCCAAGCAGGGCGTGCTCACCCGCATCATCCGCATCGCCGTGAACAACCTGGCCGGCGTCCCGGCCATCGTCTACGGTGTGTTCGGCCTGGGCTTCTTCGTCTACGTGCTGGGTGGCTCCATCGACCGCCTGTTCTTCCCCGAAGCCGCCCCGGCGCCGACCTTCGGCACCCCGGGCCTGCTCTGGGCCTCGCTGACCCTGGCCATCCTCGCGGTGCCGGTGGTGATCGTGGCCACCGAGGAAGGCCTGGCGCGGATTCCCCGTGCGGTACGTGAGGGCTCCCTGGCCCTGGGCGCGACCAAGGCGGAGACCCTGTGGAAGATCGTCCTGCCGATGGCCAGCCCGGCCATGATGACCGGCCTGATCCTCGCCGTGGCCCGCGCCGCCGGCGAAGTGGCGCCGCTGATGCTGGTGGGCGTGGTCAAGCTGGCCCCGAGCCTGCCGGTGGATGGCAACTACCCCTACCTGCACCTCGACCAGAAGATCATGCACCTGGGCTTCCACATCTACGACGTCGGCTTCCAGAGCCCCAACGTAGAGGCCGCCCGCCCGCTGGTGTACGCCACCGCGCTGCTGCTGGTGCTGGTGATCGCGCTGCTGAACCTCTCGGCCGTCGCCATCCGCAACCACCTGCGCGAGAAGTACAAGGCGCTGGACAACTGAGTTAGCCCCGAGCGGCGTGCCACACGCCGCTCCGCTTGAAACTTGAAGCTTGTAGCCAGGCGCTACGAACGGAGTGAAATCATGCAACACGAAAGCCATAGCCACGGCGTCAACATTTCCGCCCTCGGCCGCAGCAAGCAGAGCCTGAGCCTGGCCGAGGAAACCGTTGCCCTCGAAGTGCCCGGCCTCAACCTGTACTACGGCGAGAAGCAGGCCCTGTACGACGTGCAGATGAACATCCCGAAACAGCGCGTGACCGCCTTCATCGGCCCGTCCGGCTGCGGCAAGTCCACGCTGCTGCGCTGCTTCAACCGCATGAACGACCTGGTGGATGGCTGCCGCGTCGATGGCGAGATCCGCCTCGACGGCAACAACATCTACCGCAAGGGCGAGGAAGTGGCCGAGCTGCGCCGCCGCGTCGGCATGGTGTTCCAGAAGCCCAACCCCTTCCCCAAGAGCATCTACGAGAACGTCGTCTACGGCCTGCGCATCCAGGGCATCAACAAGAAGCGCGTGCTCGACGAAGCCGTTGAATGGGCCCTCAAGGGCGCGGCGCTGTGGGAGGAGGTCAAGGACCGCCTGCACGAATCCGCCCTCGGCCTCTCCGGCGGCCAGCAACAGCGTCTGGTCATCGCCCGCACCATCGCGGTCGAACCCGAAGTGCTGCTGCTCGACGAACCCTGCTCGGCCCTGGACCCGATCTCCACCCTCAAGGTGGAAGAGCTGATCTACGAGCTGAAGAGCAAGTACACCATCGTCATCGTCACCCACAACATGCAGCAGGCCGCGCGCGTCTCCGACTACACGGCGTTCATGTACATGGGCAAGCTGATCGAATTCGGCGATACCGATACCCTGTTCACCAACCCGGCCAAGAAGCAGACCGAGGACTACATCACCGGTCGCTATGGCTAGTCGCGTGGGACGCGACAGCTGCAAGCCGCAAGCGTCAAGCGGCAAGTAGCTCAAGGACACGAATCAACCGACTTGAAGCTTGCGGCTTGAAGCTTGCGGCTTTCGCGGAGCGAAAACATGATCGACAAAGACAGCCTCACCCATCACATCTCCCAGCAGTTCAACGCCGAACTGGAGGACGTGCGCAGCCACCTCCTGGCGATGGGCGGCCTGGTGGAGAAACAGGTCAACGACGCCGTCACCGCGCTGATCGACGCCGACTCGGGCCTGGCCCAGCAGGTGCGCGAGATCGACGACCAGATCAACCAGATGGAGCGCAACATCGACGAGGAGTGCGTACGCATCCTCGCCCGTCGCCAGCCGGCGGCCTCCGACCTGCGCCTGATCATCAGCATCTCCAAGTCGGTGATCGACCTGGAGCGCATCGGCGACGAGTCCTCGAAGATCGCCCGCCGCGCCATCCAGCTCTGCGAAGAAGGCGTGTCGCCGCGCGGCTACGTCGAAGTCCGCCACATCGGCGACCAGGTGCGTCGCATGGTGCAGGAGTCCCTGGACGCCTTCGCCCGCTTCGATGCCGACCTGGCCCTGTCCGTGGCCCAGTACGACAAGACCATCGACCGCGAGTACAAGACCGCCCTGCGCGAGCTGGTCACCTACATGATGGAAGACCCGCGCGCCATCAGCCGCGTGCTCAACATCATCTGGGCCCTGCGTTCCCTGGAGCGCATCGGCGACCACGCACGCAACATCGCCGAGCTGGTGATCTACCTGGTGCGCGGTACCGACGTCCGCCACATGGGCCTGGCGCGCATGCAGGAAGAAGTGAAGGGCACCGCCAACAAGGGCGGCGACACCCCCGCCAGCTGATCCGCCCCGCTTCAGGAAAACGCCCGGCCATGCCGGGCGTTTTCGTTGGTGGCCCCAACCACCTTCCCCGGCTGCTCCATCCCCCCGTAGGAGCGAGCTCTGCTCGCGAAACCCGTGCCTTTCAATGTCCCGGCACCATCCCGGAAACCACCTTTCACCCGAAAGGGTGCGCGATGTCGCATTCAGTTTGGCAAAGCGCTATCAGCCGAGGCTATGCTTACGCCCGTTCTCTGAGGAGTGGTCGATGAGCAAGGTGACAGTGCTGGTAGTGGACGATGCGTCCTTCATTCGCGATCTGGTGAAGAAGGGGCTGCGCGACCACTTCCCCGGCATCCAGATCGAAGAAGCGATCAACGGGCGCAAGGCCCAGCAGATGCTGGCGCGTGCGGCCGTCGATCTGATCCTCTGCGATTGGGAGATGCCGGAGATGTCCGGCCTCGAGCTGCTCACCTGGTGCCGCTCCCAGGACACGCTGAAGACCACGCCCTTCGTCATGGTTACCAGCCGTGGCGACAAGGAGAACGTGGTGCAGGCCATCCAGGCCGGCGTCTCCGACTACATCGGCAAACCCTTCTCCAACGACCAGTTGGTGACCAAGGTGAAGAAGCAGCTGGCCCGCGCCGGCAAGCTCGAAGCCCTGGCCGCCGGTGCGCCGCCGAAGATGCTCAGCAGCGGCGGCTTCGCCAATGATTCCCTGGCCGCCCTCACCGGCGGCAAGGCCGAGGTGGTCAAGCCCGCCGCAGCACCCAAGGCTGCTGCCAAGCCGGCTGCACCGACCCCGTCGGCCAAGGCCGCCGGCCAGGCACCGGGTGGTCGTGGCCAGGCCCAGCTGCGCCTGCCCAGCGGCGTGCTCTCCTGCGTGATCAAGACCATCAGCCTCAAGGACGCCCACCTGGTGGTGAAGCGCGGCGAGCCGCTGCCCCAGGTGCTGGAAAGCGCCGTGCTCGACCTGGAGCAGGGCGAAGGCGGCGAGGTGGCGCGCCTCAACGGCTACCTGCATTCGGTGGCGGCCCTGGAGCCCAAGCCCGACAGCGAATGGCTGCAACTGACCTTCCGCTTCGTCGACCGCGACCCGCAGAAGCTCGACTACCTCTCGCGCCTGATCGCCCGTGGCTCGGCGCAGAAACATTTCGTACCCGGCGCCTGAGCCAACCCCGTCACAGCCCGACGGCCGGCGCCTCGCGTGGTGCCGGCGGCGCTGCTAGGCTTGCCAGCTCCGGGATACCCATAACCACTAGATCCATGCAGTCATGCTAGGGCGCATTCTTCTTCTCTGCGGTTCGCTGGCGGCAGCCCTGCCGGCGTGCGCGCTGACCATCTACAAGTACACCGATGCCAACGGCGTGGTCACCTACACCGACAAGGCCGTCGCGGGCGCGCAGGTGTTCGTTTTCCGTGATCGCATGGTCGAGCGCCTGGACCTCTCGGTGAAGCTGGAAACCCAGAAGCACGATGCCGGCGAAACCCTGCTGGTGCGCAACGACCTCTACGCGCCGGTGGAAGTGGAGCTGAGCCTGAGCAACGTCAGCAACGCCGTGGGCGCGCCGGACAAGCCCATCCGCTGGGTGCTGCCGCCGCGCAGCAAGATCCGCCTCGCCACCCTGGCCCCGGCCGACTCCAGCAAGGCCATGCGCTACAAGCCGCGCCTGCGCTACGCCCTGGGTGACCCGCGGCAGCAGCCTTCGCTCTACAACTACCCGCTGCCCTGGCTCGGTGGCCCGTTCCGCCTCACCCAGGGCGCCAACGGCCAGTACAGCCACTTCACCCCCAAGGGCCGTTACGCCCAGGACGTGGCCATGCCCGAAGGCACGCCCATCGTCGCCGCCCGCCCAGGGATGGTGGTGAAGATCGAGAACCAGCAGAGCGGCCGGGGCAACAACCCCTCCGGCAACTTCGTGCGCATCCTCCACAACGACGGCACCATGGGCGTCTACCTGCACCTGATGCGTGGCTCGGTGAAGGTCCAGGAGGGCCAGCGCGTGGCCATCGGCGAGCAGATCGGCCGTTCCGGCAACACCGGCAACAGCACCGGCCCGCACCTGCATTTCGTCATCCAGCGCAACGTCGGCCTGGCGCTGGAATCCATCCCCTTCAAGTTCGCCCAGCCGGTGGATTCCCTGCCCAACTTCGCCGTGGGCGGCGACGACTAGCGCGCGAAATAGCGCCCCGGCGTCACCCCGAAGTGGCGCCGGAACATGGCGATGAACGCACTGACGTTGTCATAGCCCAGCTCCAGCGCCACCCGTGTCACCGCATCGCCCGTCGCCAGGCGCTCCAGGGCCCGCAGCAGGCGTGCGCGCTGGCGCCACTGGCCGAAGGCGAAGCCCGTCTCCTCGACGAAGCGCCGGGCCAGGGTCCGGGACGACATCCCCGTCCACTGCGCCCAGGCCTCCAGGCTGCGGTTGTCCGCCAGCTCATCGGCCAGTGCCTGGCAGATGCGCCGCAGGCGCGGGTCCGTTGGCAGCGGCAGGCCGAAGGATTCCTCCGGCAGGCCCTGCAGCTCGTCGAGGATCACCCCGGCGATGCGCAGCTGCCGTTCATCCAGCGGCCCCTCGCCCCAGTCCGTCGCACGCCGCACCGCCTCCCGCAGCAGGCCCGAGGTGGCGATGATCCGGGGCGCCTGCGGCAGTTCCCGGCACGCTTGCGGCGCCACATAGACGCTCCAGCCATCGAAGGGCCCGTGGGAACGCAGGGCATGCTCGCAACTCGGCGGCACCCACACCGCATGGGTGGCGGGTACCACCCAATGGCTGTCGGCCGCCGTCACCGACAGCAGGCCACGCCCAGCGCCGAGCAACTGGCCACGGGCGTGGGAGTGGAGGGCGGTCTGGCGTTCGAGGGGGCTGTGCTGCCATACCGCGACCAGCAGCGGGCCACCGTCGGCCTCGGCGAGGGAGGGTGAAACCAGGGGCTGCGACATTGGCAATTTCACATTATCGATCGGCATGGATAAGGCAGTTTAGCCAAGTCTCCGGCCGCAGAATGGGCCCTCATCCACAGGAGGACACCGCCATGCGTGCCGAAGACCTGCTCCCCGACCATCTCAACCACCGTGACTTCAACGGCACCCGCGTGCGCAAGGGCACGGTGGGCGCCTTCCTGATCAACGCCCGGTGCTGGTGCGACCCGGCCACCCCGGCGCAGCAGCGCGCCGCCGCCGAGCAGGAGGTGCTGGCCGCCCTGCCGGCGCTGCAGGCGCTGGGGCTGTTCGAGGTTCTGCAGGTGCGCGACCCGGCCCTGCGGGCTTTGTGCGGGCAATCATGAGTCGTGCATGACGGGGATTGCGCAGCGGCGCGGATCGGCCTAGGATTCGCGCCTTCTTCTCCCCTCAACCGACAGCAAAAGGAGGTCCATCATGCAAACACTGATCACCCTTTGCAGGTCGCGCCTGGCTTAATCGCTTCTTCCGTCCTTCTTCGCGACGGTTCCGCACTGCCCGACCCAGACCTGCCAAATCCAAGCATTTTTCGTTTCAACCCATTTGGATTGGACTATGGGCACTTGCATTCGCAATTTGTCCGACGGCATCACCCTGATCGCCGCGGACGACACCTGGATCGAAGGAAAAGCGATCCAGCAACTTGAAACCACCGCCCGCCTGCCGGGCATGCAACGGGTGGCCGGCATGCCGGACCTGCACCCGGGGCGCGGCTACCCGGTGGGCGCCGCGTTCTTCTCCAGCGGCCGCTTCTACCCGGCGCTGGTGGGCAACGACATCGGCTGCGGCATGGCCTTCTGGCGCACCGATATCCCGGTCGCCAAGCTGCACCTCGACAAGCTGGAGAAGCGCCTGGGCTCCCTCGACGCACCGCTGGACGACAGTTGGCAGGAGGCGATCGCCGCCTTCGGCCTGCCGCCCTGTGGGCACGAGCGTTCCCTGGGCACCATCGGCGGCGGCAACCACTTCGCCGAGCTGCAGCAGCTCGACGAAGCCTATGACGACGAGGCCCTGGCGGCCCTGGGCGTCGACCGCAAGCACCTGCTCCTGCTGGTGCACAGCGGCTCCCGTGGCCTGGGCGAAGCCATCCTGCGCGAGCAGGTGGACCGCTTCAGCCACGCCGGCCTGGAAGCCGGCAGCGCCGAGGCCGAGCACTACCTGGCCCGCCACGACGGCGCCCTGCGCTTCGCCGAGGCCAACCGGCAACTGATCGCCCGACGCATGCTGGAACGCCTGCGTGCCCACGGCGAGCAACTGCTGGACGTGAACCACAACCTCGTCTCCGCCGCGACCATCGGCGGCGTCGACGGCTGGCTGCACCGCAAGGGCGCCACGCCGGCGGACCAGGGCGTGATGGTCATCCCCGGCTCCCGGGGCGACTACAGCTACCTGGTGGCACCGGTGGTCGACGAGCGCAGCCTGCTCTCGCTGGCCCACGGCGCCGGGCGCAAATGGATGCGCAGCGAGTGCAAGGACCGCCTCGCCAAGCGCTACAGCGTCGAGCAACTGGAACGCACCGCTTTGGGCAGCCGGGTGATCTGCGCCGACCGCGCGCTGATTTACGAGGAAGCGCCGGAAGCCTACAAGGCCATCGACTCGGTGGTCGGCGCCCTGCGCGAAGCTGGCCTGGTACGGGTGCTGGCGCGGCTCAAGCCGGTGCTCACCTACAAGACCAAGGGAGGCTGCTGCTGATGATCCTCCTGCAACTCTCGGCGGCCCAGGGGCCGGACGAATGCGCCCTGGCGGTGGCCAAGGCGCTGCACCGGCTGCTGGACGAAGCCGCCACTCTGGATGTGCAGGCCCAGGTGCTGGAGCGGGAGGAGGGCGCCCGTCGCGGCACGCTCGCCTCCGTGCTCCTGGCCCTGGACGGCGCGCGTGCGGACGAGCTGGCCGGGCACTGGGAAGGCTCCCTGCAATGGACCTGCCCCAGCCCCTACCGGCCCAACCACGGGCGCAAGAACTGGTTCTTCGGCGGTGCGCGGTTCGCCGCGCCACCGGCCAGCCTGGAAGGCGAGATCCGCTTCGAAGCCCTGCGCTCCTCGGGCCCGGGCGGCCAGCACGTCAACACCACCGACTCGGCGGTGCGCGCCACCCACCTGGCCAGCGGCATCAGCGTCAAGGTGCAGAGCGAGCGCAGCCAGCACGCCAACAAGCGCCTGGCCATCCTCCTCATCGGACAGCGCCTGGCACAACGCGCCGAACAGGCCGACGACGCCCTGCGCGCCGAGCGACGCCTGTTCCACCACCGGGTGGAACGGGGCAACCCGGTGCGCTGCTTCCGAGGCGAGCGCTTCGAGCCGGTGTGAGCCGGCTTTCACCCACCCACAAAAAACGGGGCCATTCGGCCCCGTTCTTCATTTCAGCTGGCGATGACGCCCGGGTTTATTCCCCGGGGATGTCCTTGCGCAGCTTGACCGGGTCTTCCTTGCGCTTGCGCGCGGTGCGCATGCGGATGTTCAGGGCTTCCACGGCCAGGGAGAAGGCCATGGCGAAGTAGACGTAGCCCTTCGGCACGTGGACTTCGAACGACTCGGCGATGAGCACGGTACCGACCACCACGAGGAACGACAGGGCCAGCATCTTCAGGCTCGGGTGCTTGTCGATGAAGTCGCTGATGGTGCCGGCGGCGGCCATCATCACCAGCACGGCGACGACGATGGCGGCGACCATCACCGGCACGTGGGAAACCATGCCCACGGCGGTGATCACCGAGTCCAGGGAGAACACGATGTCGATGATGGCGATCTGGATGATGGTGCCGATGAAGTTGCGCGCGGCGCCGCCTGCCTGCGGCTGCTCGGTTTCATCCTCGCCTTCGAGGCTGTGGTACATCTCGGTGCTGCTCTTCCACAACAGGAACAGGCCACCGAAGAACAGGATCAGGTCGCGCCCCGAGATGCCCTGGTCGAAGACGTGGAACAGGTCGGCGGTGAGCCGCATGATCCAGGTGATCGACAGCAACAGCAGGATGCGGGTGACCATCGCCAGCGCCAGGCCGAAGAAGCGGGTGCGTGCCTGCATGTGCGGCGGCATGCGGCCCACGAGGATGGCGATCATGATGATGTTGTCGATGCCCAGGACGATCTCCAGGGCAGTCAGGGTGAAGAAGGCGACCCAGATTTCCGGGCTGGTCAGCCATTCCATGATGCGGTTTCCTCGTGCGTTGCTGCGTTCAGGGGGTTGGAGCACGACGAAGCCGGAATCTGCGCGAGGGCATTTCCGGCTTCGGCGAGGGCGCGTCGCCTGCGGTTCAGTGTGTACCGAACAGCGGGAACACGCCGAGTAATAGTGCGGCGAGCAGGATACACAGACAGATCATCACCGCCCACTTCAACGTGAAGCGCTGGTGGTCGCCGAATTCGATCTTCGCCAGGCCCACCAGCAGGTAGGTGGAGGGCACCAGCGGACTGAGCAGGTGCACCGGCTGGCCTACGATGGAGGCCCGCGCCATCTCCACCGGGCTGATGCCGTAATGGCCCGCCGCTTCGGTGAGAACCGGCAACACGCCGTAATAAAAAGCGTCGTTGGACATGAAGAAGGTGAACGGCATGCTCACCAGCGCGGTGATCACCGCCATGTACGGCCCGAGGGACGGCGGGATCACTGCCAGCAGGCTCTTGGACATCGCCTCCACCATGCCGGTGCCGGAAAGGATGCCGGTGAAGATGCCCGCAGCGAAGATCAGCCCGACCACCGCCAGCACGTTGCCGGCATGGGCCGCGACGCGCTCCTTCTGCTGCTGCAGGCAGGGGTAGTTGATGATCATGGCGATGCTGAAGGCGATCATGAACAGCACCGGCAACGGCAGCAGGCCGGCGATCAGCGTCACCATCAGCGCGGCCGTCAGCGCCGCGTTCACCCACAGCAGTTTCGGCCGGCGCGCTTCCGGGTACTGGGAAACGCTGATCTCGTCGTGGCTGATCTGCTCGTCCGGCAGTTGCAGCACGCCGAGGCGGGCACGCTCACGCTTGCCATAGACCCAGGCCAGGGCGAACAGCGCCACGGCGCCGGCGACCATGGCCGGGATCATCGGCACGAAGATGTCCGACGGGTCCACGTGCAGGGCGCTGGCGGCACGGGCGGTGGGGCCGCCCCAGGGGGTCATGTTCATGATGCCGCCGGCGAGGATGATCAGCCCCGCCATGATCAGCGGGCTCATGCCCAGGCGGCTGTACAGCGGCAGCAGGGCGGCGACGCAGATCATGTAGGTGGTGGCACCGTCACCGTCGAGGGAGACGATCAGCGCCAGGGCGGCGGTGCCCACCGAAACCTTCAGCGGGTCGCCCTTGACCACCCGCAGGATGGCGCGCACGGCGGGGTCGAACAGCCCGGAGTCGATCATCAGGGCGAAGTAGAGGATGGCGAACATCAGCATCACGCCGGTGGGCGCGAGCTTGCCGATGCCCTCCAGCATCATCGGGCCGATGCCGGCCGCGAAGCCGCCGAGCAGGGCGAAGGCGATGGGGACGATGATCAGCGCGATCAGCGCGGACAGGCGCTTGGTCATGATCAGGTACATGAAGGTCATGACCATGGCGAAGCCAAGGAAGGTCAGCATGGGAATCTCCGGACGAGGGGGCGACGAGGGCGGGGCGGGTTCAGCGCGCGGGTCGGGTACGGAGAGGGGGCGGAACGAGGCCGTGAAGGCGGCAGGAGCGGAGCATGGCAATCACCCATCTTGTTGTTGTCGGGGTTGCCGGGCGGAGCGGATGCAGCGCCCGGCGGCCGGTCTTTGCCGGCAGTGGGACGATGCTAAGGGGCGAAGCTTTCAGCCAGCTTTCGCGGCGAACGGGCGGTGAACGTGCGGCGAATTCCGGACGGGCGGCACTCAGGGCGTGTAGGCGAGGATGGCCTCGGCCAGCGCCTGGTCGCTGTGCCCGGCCAGCTCCTCGCGCTGGCGCAGCAGCTGCAGTGCACTCTCCAGCTGGGCGCCACGGATGGCCCCGTCACTGGCGAGGAAGCTCGCCGCATCGTCACGCGCCAGGGCCAGCTTGGGCTCGCCGCCACCCATGGAGCGCACGCTCAGGGTGGTGGTGAAGAAGGGCGACAGCGTGAGGATCGCCGCGTAGGTCGAACCCAGCAGAAGCGGGTCCTTCTCGATCTCCGCCAGCACCGGCTGGACCGCAAGGCAGGGCAGCAGCCCCAGGAGCCAGCGGGCCCTCATGTCATGGCCTGCAGCAGGGCCAGCACCAGCAGCAGGGTCGCCCCGGAGAGCAGCGTCTGCAGGGTGATGATCCCTGCCATCAGGTGGCCGTCGCCGCCCAGCTGGCGGGTCAGCACATAGGCGGTGGGGGCGGTGGGCAGGGCGAAGAACAGCACCAGGATGCTGCTCTCCATCGCCGGCAGGCCGAGCAGGTGCGCCACGGCGAAGGCCAGGGCGGGCATGGCCAGCAGGCGGATCGCGCAGTTCCAGCCCAGGGCCGGCAGCTCGCCGCTCAGCTCGCGGGGTTGCAGGGCCGCGCCGACGCAGAGCAGGCCCAGGGGCAGGCTGGCCACCGCGAACAGGTTGAGCAGGCGGTCGATGCCGCCACCCAGGCCGAGGCCGGCGAGGTTATACGCAGCGCCGGCGAGGCAGGCGAGGATCAGCGGGTTTTTGGCGATCGGCAGCAGCAGGCCCTTGAAGCTGACGCCGCGCTCGGCGGTGAGCGACCACACCGACAGCAGGTTCACCGTGGGCACCATCAGCGCCAGCATCAGCGCCGCGATGGCCAGGCCCTCCTTGCCGAACAGGCTGCCGATGGCCGCCAGCCCCAGGTAGGTGTTGAAGCGCAGCACGCCCTGGGTGATGGCGCCGAAGCGTGCCGCCGGCCAGCCCAGCACCCGCTTGGCCAGCAGCAGTGCCACCCAGCCGGCGCCCAGGCCCAGCAGCACCGCCAGGGCCAGGCGCGGCAGCGCGGGGTTATCCAGCGGCGCGGTGGCCAGGCTGCTGAACAGCAGGGCGGGGAAGAGGATGAAGTAGTTGAGGCGTTCGGCGGCAGGCCAGAAGGCATCGCCGGGGAAGCCCTTCAGGCGCAGCACGTAGCCGCCGACTATCAGGGCGAACAGGGGCCAGAGGGCCTCTAGCAATGGGATCACAGCGACTTCCGGTGGTCCGGTTGGAGAGGCGGCCATCTTGTGCAAGGCTGCGCCCGTGCGCAAGCCGACCATTGGCCGAGGTGCATTTCAGCGTCTAGGTTTTCTCACTGCACAGGAGGATGTACCCATGACCCAGGTCCATATGGGCGGCTGCCATTGCGGACGGCTGCGCTATCGCTTCGACGCCCCGCTCACCGATATCGCCCACTGCCATTGCTCGGACTGCCGGCGCACCAGCGGCGGCATCGTCACCACCTGGATCACCGTGCCCCTGGCGTCCTTCACCTGGACCCGTGGCGAGCCGGCGGAATACCACTCCTCCCCCGGCTGCTCGCGATACTTCTGCGGTGGCTGCGGTTGCCTGCTCGGCCTCTTCACCCAGCAGGCCCCGGACACCATGGACGTGACCACCGCGACGATGGACGACGTGGCCCAGGCCCTGCCGGACCGGCACATCTGGGTGCGCAGCCGTCTGCCCTGGCTGCACCTGGACCCGAGCCTGCCGGAAGAGCAGGAAGAGGCGCTCTGACCGGGTCTGGCCACGGGGTTGTCGGGTTGCACCCGACCTGCGGCCCGCTCGTAGGGTGGGCTTCAGCCCACCGTTGGGGCTATCTGTAGGGCAAGGCCATCAGGGCAGCTCGATGCCGCCGGCGTCCTTGTGCAGCTGGCGCAGGTGGGCGCTGAGCTGGTCGAGGTTGAGCTGCACGGCGTCCAGTTCGGCGAGGATGCGCGGGTCGATAAGCTGGTGCAGCTCGCGGTCGAGATCATCGGTGAGGCCACGCAGCTTCAGTTGGCGGTTGCTGCTCTCGGCTTCCAGGCGCTGCCATTCGCTGGTCTGGGGCAGGCCGTAGCCGCCTTCGAGCATGTCCGCCGGGCGGCTGAGGAAGCCACTGTTGGCGAGGATCTGCTCCAGGGTGCCGCCGGCCTTGGAGAACTCGGCGTTGCCGAGTGTCTCGCGGCTGTCGAGGTAGCGCCGCTTGAGCTCGTCCTGGGCCAGGAGCATCTGCTTGCGCATGGCGGCCTGCTCCAGCAGCAGCAGGGCGGCGCTGGCCCGCAGGTCGGCGTTGGCGATCCAGGGGCGGCGCTGGTCGCCGGGCAGGTCGAGCCAGGTTTCCACGTCGGCTTGCGGCAGCTTCAGGCGCTCGCGGGCGATGCTGAACATGGCCTGGTAGCGGTCGCGGAATGAATCGAAGCGGTAGCCCAGGCGCAGGGCTTCCCTGGGGTCGCGCAGCGGTTCCGGGTCGGCTACGCCGCGCCCTTCCAGCAGGGCCAGCAGGCCGTTGGGCATGATGCTGTCGAGATCGCTCAGGCGCGGGTCGCCGGTGCCGCTGCGCAGCAGCTTGAGGGTTTCCACTGCGCAGTTGTTGGAGAGGAACCAGTAGTCGCCGTCGTAGCTCCAGTGCATCTCGGCGGCGCGCTCCACCAGTTGTTCCACCTGCTCGCGGTCGAGCTTGAGCGGCACCGAGGCGAGGCTGCGCATTTCCACCTTGGTGTATTCGTCGATCACCTGGGACAGCGGCAGCACGAACAGGCGCGAGGGGTAGGCGCCGGTGAGACCATCCCAGCTGGAGAGCTGCACGTCGCCGACGAAGGCGCGGTAGGACAGCACCAGGTGCTGGTCGAGGTCGAGGCGGCAGTCGGGGCCACGGGGCCGGCCGGGGGCGCAGATGACCAGGCGCAGCATGCTGTGGCCCCAGCGGCTGACCCAGTTGTCGTTCGCCTCGGCGAACAGGTAATCCACTTCATAGACCCGCTCGGGGTCGAGGCGGCCCAGGGGCTGGCGGCCGAAGTCGCGCCCGGCGTTGAGGTAGGCCAGGTCCTTGCCGCACTCGGCCTGCTGCGCCGGGGCCCAGCCGAAGTGCTGGCGCAGGTAGCGGTACAGCGCCGGGCGGCGGCAGGCGAAGGCGGGGTCGAGGAGGAAGTACTCCATGTTCACCGCGACGAATTCGCGCGGGTTGCTCAGCTCGTAGAGATCCGGGCTGCGCGCGGCCTGGTGGTTCTCCGCTTCACGCGCGCCACGGCGACCGACCTGTTGCGGCCAGCCGGCGAGGTCGAGCAGGCGCGGGTCGTCGCTGAGGCTGAAGCGGCGCGCCACCTGCCCCCGGCATTCGCCACGCTGGCCCACCAGGCCGGTGCTGCTGGCCGCCAGGCCGCAGCGGAACTGCTGGCTGCGCTCGGCCGCGGTGCGCCAGCGGGCGCGGTCATAGAGGTGGGTGAGTTCGTGGAGCACGGTGGCCAGCAGTTCGCGGCGCACGGTGCCGTGGGGGCGGTGGGTCTTCTCGCTGGCGGCGCTGCCATCGGCCAGGGCCGGCAGCAGGGCGCGGTTGAGATCGAGGGCGTCGATACGGGTGGCGCGGCCGTAGGCGTTGTCGGGCAGGTCATCGGCCCAGGTGACCTCGACGCGGCGGTCGAGGCGCTGGATGAAGCTCGGCGGCAGGGCGGCGAGGGCTTCATCCAGCAACTGCTGGCTGGCCTGGCGCTGGGGAGCGCTCAGGCCATCACTGTTCAGGTCCAGTTGCAGGTCGGCCCGAACTGTTGCGCTCGCCACTATCCCCGCGAGGCAAAGCCAGCGCAGGACAGTGGGCAGGCGCGGGTTCAAGGCGCTGATCAGAGGGCGAGGATGGCCTGGGCCAGGGCTTCGTCGCTGGCGTCGCGGGCCTCCGGCAGGCGCTCGCGCAGGGTGCTGAAGGCGGCTTCCAGCTGCACGCCACGGATGTTGCCGGAGCTGGCGACGAAGCTGGCGGCGTCGTCACGGGCCTCGCGGACCACCTTCATGTCGCGGACCGAGGTGGTGGTGTCGGAGGTGAAGTCGATGCTGCGGCCGAAGGCGCGGACGATGATATTGCTGGTGGCAACCAGGGTCTGTGCCTGGACGGCGCCGGCAACGAGGGTGAGGGCGGTGGCGGCGGCAATCAGCGTGCGACGCATGGGGTCTCTCCGAAGGTGAAAACTGTACGGGTCATTGGACGAAAAACCCCGGGCGCAGTTCCAACCGAGCGAAGCGGCGCAAAGGGCTGCCGGGCCAGGGGCGCGGCGGGCGCCAAGGCTAGCGGAATGCGGGGTTCAGGGCCAGGGCCGGCAGGCGCGGGGCGCGCCTGCCGGGAGGGGCGTCACAGGGCGAGGATGGCTTCGGCCAGTTGCAGGTCGCTGGCCAGCAGCTGCGGCTGGGCGCTGCGGATGTGCACGAGGGCGGCCTCGAGGCGCGCGCCACGGATGTCGCCGGAGCTGGCGACGAAGCTGGCGGCGTCGTCGCGGGCGGCCAGCACGAGCTTGTCGTCACGCAGGGAGGACGTGACATCCGAGGTGGCATCCATGGTGGCGCCGACGGCACCGACGACGGCATCGGTGGTGACCACGAAGCTGGTGGCCGAGGCGCTGGTGGCCAGGGCCAGCAGCGTGGCCGCGCCAAGCAGGCGGGAGAGGGACATGGGGATAACTCCTGTACGGGACGAAGGGCACCGCACGCGCGGCGCCCCATGGCGTGAAGCCTAGCGAAGCGGCAGGAGCCCTTCCAGTGCTGGCGAAAAGCCCCCGTGCCCGACGGCTTGCTTGCCTAGCGCCAGAAAGGCTTGTCCAGTTCCTGGCTGCGGTCGCACTCGCTGAGCCCGATATCCGCCAGTTGCTGTGCGTTCAACTGTGCCAGTTGATGGCGGGTGCGCATGTTGCGCTGCCACTCGGCGACACGGGCGAACAGGCGGATGGCCAGCGGGGTGCGCTGCTGGGGGGAGTCGGCGGGGGCAGGGGAAACGAAGCTGCGTTCCATGGCGGTCTTCCTTCCCGCTCCAGGGCGGGTTCGGGTTATGGGAGACCATATTGGCGTGCGGGTGCGCCGCGCGGCAGAGACAGCAAGGCGCAATTGTATTGGGTCAGTGGCTGCGTGGCGGCAACTGTATCGGCCTTATTGCGCCGGGCTGTTCCGTTCGCTTTTCGCGGCCCTGAAAAAACGAAACCCGCCGGCAATACATCTGCGGCGGGTTCTGTCAGGTGTTGCAGTGCGGCTGGCGCCGCTTCGGGCTTAGCGCCAGAAGGGCTTGTTCAGCTCCAGTTCGCGCTGCGCCTCGCTGATGCCGGCGTCGGCCAGCAGACGGGAGTCGAGCATCGCGAGCTGATGGCGGCTGGAGATACGACGTTGCCACATCAGCAGGGTGGAGATGACGCGCAGCGGCCAGGCGGCTTTGACGGTCGATTCGGTGTTGAAGATCAGGTCGGAACTGAGGGTACGTTCCATGGTGGCGCTTCCTTCCCGCTTGTGGCGGGGCTAGAGGGGTTTGTCTGGTGCCTATTTTCTGTCCAGAACAAACGACCCTGTAGTCACAGCTGATTGAAATTGTACGGGTAGTACTGAGCAAGCTAACTAACTGTGCCGGCAATATTTCGATCAGCTGTAATGGTGTCCCGTTGAAACCCTCGGCAAACGACCGGAAACCGCAGTTTTACCTGCCGAAGTGAACTTCGGCAGGGTTTGTCAGCAGTACAGTTGGCTTTTCACCGCAAGCTGTTTTTTGACCTGTATGTCAGTAAAAAGCCTGCTGTACCGGTGTTCAACTGGCGAGCATGCGCCCGGTTTCTTCCAGGTTGATGTGCCAGTCCATGGCTTCGCGCAGCAGGTGGGGTGTGTGGCCTCCTTTGGCGCAGGCGCGCTCGAAGTAGTCCCCCAGCGCGGCGCGGAAATCGGGGTGCACACAGTTGTCGATGATCGCCCGGGCACGCTCGCGGGGCGCCAGGCCGCGCAGGTCGGCCAGGCCCTGTTCGGTGACGAGGATGTCGACGTCGTGCTCGGTGTGGTCCACGTGGCTGACCATGGGCACCACGCTGGAGATGGCACCCCCCTTGGCGATGGATTTGGTGACGAACACGGCGAGGTGGGCGTTGCGGGCGAAGTCCCCGGAGCCGCCGATGCCGTTCATCATCCTGGTGCCGCCGACATGGGTGGAGTTGACGTTGCCGTAGAGGTCGAACTCCAGGGCGGTGTTGATGCCGATGATGCCCAGGCGGCGCACCACTTCGGGGTGGTTGGAGATCTCCTGCGGGCGCAGCACGAGCTTGTCCTTGTAGCGCTCGAGGTTGCCGAAGACGTCGGCGTTGCGGCGCGCGGAGAGGGTGATGGAGCTGCCGGAGGCGAAGCTGAGCTTGCCGGCGTCGATCAGGTCGAAGGTGGAGTCCTGCAGCACCTCGGAGTACATGCTGAGGTCCTGGAAGGGCGAGTCGATCAGCCCGCACATCACGGCGTTGGCGATGCTGCCGATGCCGGCCTGCAGGGGCGCCAGGCTGTTGGACAGGCGCCCGGCCTCGACCTCGCGGCCGAAGAAGGCGATCAGGTGGTCGGCGATGGCCTGGGTTTCGGCGTCCGGCGGCAGCACGGTGGAGAGCGAGTCGGGCTGCTCGGTGATGACGATGGCGGCGATCTTCTCCGGCGGGATGGGAATGGCCGTGGCGCCGATGCGGTCGTCCACGCGAGTCAGCGGGATCGGCGTGCGGGTCGGCCGGTAGGTGGGGATATAGATGTCGTGCAGGCCTTCGAGGTTGGTGTCGTGGGCCAGGTTGATCTCGACTATCACCCGCTTGGCGAAGATGGCGAAGCTGGCCGAGTTGCCCACCGAGGTGGTGGGCACGATGTGGCCTTCCTCGGTGATGGCCACGGCTTCGATCACGGCGATGTCGGGCAGCTTGAGCTGGTGGTTGCGCAGCTGCTCGACGGTTTCCGACAGGTGCTGGTCGATGAACATGACGCTGCCGTCGTTGATCGCCTTGCGCAGGGTGCTGTCCACCTGGAAGGGCATGCGCCGGGCCAGCACGCCGGCTTCGGTGAGCTGCTTGTCGAGGTCGTTGCCCAGGCTCGCCCCGGTCATCAGGGTGATCTGCAGCGGCTGCTGCTTGGCGCGCTCGGCCAGCGCCCGGGGCACGGCCTTGGCTTCGCCGGCGCGGGTGAAGCCGCTCATGCCGATGGTCATGCCGTCTTCGATCAGGGACGCAGCTTCAGCCGCACTCATTACCTTGCCCAGCAACGAGGGCAGGCGTACGCGATCAGGGTACATGGGGTGGAACCTCGGACAACGGGGGAGACGAGCCGCGCAGTCTAGGGGCTCCGGGGGCCGGCGCCTTCTATACCAAGGTCGAAGAGCCGACGGTCGATGAGACGCAGGCAGGAAGGAGAACAGGGGGCGTTCCGCTGCGATGGAGCCGCGGGTTTCACCCGCCCTACGCGTCACCAGGGAGACGCCTGTAGGGGCGAATTCATTCGCCAAGCGATGCGTAGCGTCGCCAGGGCCGGCAGGTGCCGTGGGCGTGCATAAAAGAAAAACCCCGGCACGAGGCCGGGGTTTTCGGTGGAGCCAGGCAGGGGTCAGTCGACCGCCTTGACCATGTCTTCGATGACTTTCTTGGCGTCGCCGAAGACCATCATGGTCTTGTCGAGGTAGAACAGTTCGTTGTCCAGGCCGGCGTAGCCGCTGGCCATCGAGCGCTTGTTGACGATCACGGTCTTGGCTTTGTAGGCCTCGAGGATCGGCATGCCGGCGATCGGCGACTTCGGATCGTTCTTCGCAGCCGGGTTGACCACGTCGTTGGCGCCGAGCACCAGGACCACGTCGGCCTGGCCGAACTCGGAGTTGATGTCTTCCATCTCGAACACCTGCTCGTAAGGCACTTCGGCCTCGGCCAGCAGGACGTTCATGTGGCCCGGCATACGGCCGGCAACCGGGTGGATCGCGTACTTCACGGTCACGCCGCGGTGGGTCAGCTTCTCGGCCAGTTCCATCAGCGCGTGCTGGGCACGGGCCACCGCCAGGCCGTAGCCGGGGACGATGATGACGGTGTCGGCGTTGGTCAGCAGGAAGGCCGCGTCGTCGGAGGAGCCCGACTTCACAGGGCGCTGTTCCTTGCTGCCGGTGGCGGCGCCGGCATCCGCATCGGCACCGAAGCCGCCGAGGATGACGTTGAAGAACGAGCGGTTCATCGCCTTGCACATGATGTACGAGAGGATGGCACCGGACGAACCCACCAGCGAACCGGCGATGATCAGCATCGAGTTGTTCAGCGAGAAGCCGATACCGGCCGCCGCCCAGCCCGAGTAGCTGTTGAGCATCGACACCACCACCGGCATGTCGGCACCGCCGATCGGGATGATGATCAGCACGCCGATGACGAAGGCCAGGGCCACCAGCAGGGCGAAGGCGCGGATGTCACCGGTGAAGGTGAAGTACAGGCCCAGGCCGAGGATCGCCAGGCCGACGGCCAGGTTGACCATGTGCTGGCCCTTGAACACCACGGGGGCGCCCTGGAACAGACGGAACTTGTACTTGCCCGAGAGCTTGCCGAAGGCGATCACCGAACCGGAGAAGGTGATGGCACCGATGGCTGCGCCGAGGAACAGTTCCAGGCGGTTGCCCTTCGGAATGGCGTCGCCCAGCGCGGCGACGATACCCAGGGACTGGGGCTCGACGACGGCGGCGATGGCGATGAACACGGCGGCCAGACCGATCATGCTGTGCATGAAGGCGACCAGCTCCGGCATCTTGGTCATTTCAACGCGCTTGGCCATGATCGAGCCGGCGGTGCCGCCGACCAGCAGGCCGACGATTACGTAGCCGATGCCCTGGGTGGCCAGCTCGGCACCGAGCTTGTAGATCAGGCCGACGGTAGTGAACACCGCGATGGCCATGCCGATCATGCCGAACAGGTTGCCGCGACGGGACGTGGTCGGGTGCGACAGGCCTTTCAGTGCCTGGATGAAGCACACCGAGGCGACGAGGTAGAGAACAGTGATCAGGTTCATGCTCATGGTCAGTGCTTCTCCGCCGACGCCTTGGGCGCTTTCTTCTTGAACATTTCCAGCATGCGTCGGGTGACCAGGAAGCCACCGAAGACGTTGACCGCGGCCAGGGCCACGGCCAGGGTGCCCATTGCCTTGCCCAGCGGGGTGACGGTGAGGGCGGCGGCCAGCATGGCGCCGACGATCACGATCGCCGAGATGGCGTTGGTCACGGCCATCAGCGGGGTGTGCAGGGCGGGGGTGACGTTCCAGACCACGTGGTAGCCGACGTAGATCGCCAGCACGAAGATGATCAGGTTGTAGATGCCGTCAGAAATCATATCCATGTCCGCTGCCCCTTAGCCGTTGGTGCGGACGACTTGCCCGTCGCGGCACATCAGGCACGCGGCGACGATGTCGTCTTCGAGGTTGACGTGGAACTGGCCGTCCTTGTCGAGGACCAGCTTGAGGAAGTCCAGCAGGTTGCGCGCATAGAGGGCCGAAGCGTCCGCCGGCACCAGGGCCGCGAGGTTGCTGTAGCCGACGATGGTGACGCCGTGCTTGACCACGACCTGCTCGGCCTCGGTCAGCGGGCAGTTGCCGCCTTGTGCCGCTGCCAGGTCGATGACCACGGAGCCCGGCTTCATTTCGGCGACGGTCGCCTCGTGCAGCAGGGTCGGTGCCTTGCGGCCCGGGATCAGTGCGGTGGTGATGACGATGTCGGCCTGCTTGGCGCGCTCGTGCACCGCCTTGGCCTGGCGCTCCATCCAGGAGGCCGGCATCGGGCGGGCGTAACCGCCAACGCCCTGGGCGCATTCGCGCTCTTCGTCGGTCTCGAAGGGAACGTCGACGAACTTGGCGCCGAGGGATTCGATCTGCTCTTTCACTGCGGGGCGTACGTCGGACGCCTCGATCACCGCACCCAGGCGCTTGGCCGTGGCGATGGCCTGCAGGCCGGCAACGCCGGCACCGAGGATGAGGATGCGCGCGGCCTTAACGGTACCGGCGGCGGTCATCAGCATCGGCATGAAGCGTGGGTAGTGGTGCGCGGCCAGCAGCACGGACTTGTAGCCGGCGATGTTGGCCTGGGACGACAGCACGTCGAGGCTCTGGGCGCGGGAGGTGCGCGGCGCCGCTTCGAGGGCGAAGGCGGTGATGCCGCGGGCATTCATGCGCGCGATGGTCTCGTTGCTGAACGGGTTGAGCATGCCGACCAGCACGGCGCCGGCCTTCATGAGGGCCAGTTCGGCGTCGGACGGGGCCACGACCTTCAGCACCAGGTCGGCGCCGAAGGCGGCGGCGTCGCTGCCGATGGTGGCGCCGACGGCTTCATAGGCCGCGTCGGTGATGCTGGCGCTGACGCCGGCACCGCTCTGGACGGTGACCTGATGGCCTTGGCCGATCAGTTTCTTGATGGTCTCGGGAGTCGCGGCTACCCGCGTTTCACCGGCCAGGGTTTCGAGAGGAACACCGATGTGCACGTAAATTCTCCTGCGTGATCGTTGTGATTGACCAGCGCACTACGTTGGCGCTCTGGCGGGGGCGGATCAGCACAAAACCGCTGGTGCACAGGGTGCGAACCGGCGGGCGCGGCATTTTGCAGGCGAACCGCGAGTGCTTCAAGGAGTTCTGAAGCTAAACGCGGCAGTAACTACAAGTCACCAATTGACCGGTGAAACGGCCATTTGATTCAAAGCACCGCCCGGACTGGCTGCGAAGCCTATCCGGAGGCCCTGTGGGCGGGAAATGACATCCCTGACATGAATGGCTGTCCATCAGGCCATGCCGGACCCACTGGGGAGGCCGCGACATCCTGCCGTTATTGGCGGCGCGACTGTTAGTCAGCGTTTTTTATAGTTGCCATAAGTGTCTGGAAAACGGGGCTTCTGTAGCTTTGATGAATATTTGACTACAGGGTCAAATATTCTCGAAAGGCCCATTCCAGAGGG
This sequence comes from Pseudomonas sp. PDM13, assembly GCF_025685765.1. Classification (NCBI taxonomy): domain Bacteria; kingdom Pseudomonadati; phylum Pseudomonadota; class Gammaproteobacteria; order Pseudomonadales; family Pseudomonadaceae; genus Pseudomonas; species Pseudomonas sp. PDM13. The sequence goes on from NZ_JAOTQU010000029.1 coordinate 96,638, forward strand.
GGATATACAGGCAGGGCGGGTGCGCCCTGTGGTGGATTGTCGCGGGTAGGCCTCAAACCAGCAGGCCGAGGCTCTTGGCGCGCATCACAGCCTGGGTGCGGCGCTTCACGCCGAGCTTGCTGTTGATCTTCTTGGTGTGGGTTTTCACCGTGTTCACCGAGATGAACAGGTAGCTCCCGATCTCCTGGTTGGAGAAGCCTTCGGCGAGCAGTTGCAGCACCGAGCGTTCGCGCTGGCTGAGCAGGTTGCTGTTGTCGGTCTCGCCCGCCACGCCGGGGCGCCCGGTGGCGCTGCCGGCGGCCGGCCATTCCTGCAGCAGGCCCTGCATGCCGAGGCTCGCGGCCTGTTGCCGGGCATCGCGCTCCAGGTTGGCGGCGTCTTCGAGGCCGAGCCAGCGCGCCGATTCGGCCAGGGCGAGGCCCACTTCACAGGCCAGCGGCCGGAACTGGAGGAATTCGCAGCGCTGCAGCAGCGGGCGCAGCATGGCCTCAGCCTGTTCGGCGCGACCTTCCGCGAGGTGCACACGGGCCAGCAGGAGCAGGTTGCGCAGCGGCAGGGTGGGGTAGTCCAGGGGTGGCATCCAGGGGCTGTCGCCTTCGAAGTAGCGCTGGATGCGCAGGCCCACGGGTTCGACGCGATCCCAGCGCTGCTGGCGGCCGAGCACGCGCATGCTCTGCAGGCTGAGCACGCCGTTGAAGGACAGCCGCCAGACCTGGCGGCAATGCATCTCCCGCTCGGCATCGCGCAGGTGGACGAAGGCCTGGTCGAACTCGCCGCGCCGCGAGCAGAGCTCGGCCAGCCCGAGGTAGCCGTGCAGGGCGAAGGGGTCGGCGCATTCCAGGGCTTGTGCCAGGCCGATGCGCAGCTCGGCTTCGCCTTCGTCGAGGCGGCCGTGGATCAGGTGCAGTTCGCCCTGGATCAGGTGCAGGCGGCCGAGCAGCAGCCCGTCCACCGCCTTGCGCTGGCCGATCAGGGCGAAGCTCTGGGTCACCAGCCCCTGGGCGCGGGCGAGTTCGCCGCGCAGCAGCAGCAGGCGGGTGCGGTCGAGGTTGATCAGGGTTTCGAAGAGCAGGCTGCCCTGGCGGCGGGCGATTTCCAGGGCGTCGTGCAGGCACACCGGGGCGAGGTCGGGTTGGCCGCTGGCCATGGCGATGCGGGCGAGGGCGGAGTGGCACAGCAGGATGGGCATCCAGTCCCGTTCGGGCAGGTGTTCCAGGGCTTGCTGGCAGTGCAGGGTGGCGTCCTGCCCGGGGCGGCCGCGCAGGGCGCCGAGCACGCCGTGCAGGGCCTGCCAGTTGGCCAGCAGCTTGCGGTTGCGGCGGCCGTCGGCCTGGGGCAGGAAGCGGCCGAGCTTGTGGATGCAGTCTTCGGCTTCGTCCAGGCGCCAGGCCAGCAGCAGGGCCCAGGCGTTGAGGGTAAGCAGGCGCGGCGTGCTTTCCAGCAGCAGGGCGGGGAGGCGGCCGCGCCAGGCCAGCAGGTGGGCGAGGTGCTGTTCGCCGGTGAGCCATTCCTGGCCCAGGTGTTCCAGGTAGTTGGCGGCGACTTCCGGTTGCCCGGCGCAGAGCGCTTGCTCGATGGCGTCTTCCACCTGGCCGGCGGCGATGAACACCCGGCAGGCGGCCAGGTGCAGGTGGGCGGCGGCGGTGGCGGAGATGCGGTTGCGCAGGACCTTGGCCACGGCGGGGAGTACCCGGTACCAGTGGCCGTCGTCGTCCAGCGGCATGAAGAAGGCCTGGCGGGCGAGCAGGCGCGAGAACAGGTCGGCGCCGTCGCTTTCTTCCCACAGCTGGCGGCACAGGTCGGCGGAGACCTTGGGCAGGTGCACCAGGGCGAACAGGCAGCGGGCTTCTTCCTCACCCAGGCGGGCGAGGAGCTCGTGGTCGAGGTATTCCTTGAGCCAGCAGTGGGTGGTGGCTGCCGCGTTGCCGGCGTGGGGGTGGTTGCGGCTGGACAGTTGCAGGCGGGTGCCGGCGCACCAGCCTTCGCTTTCTTCCCAGAGCTCCTGGCGCTGGGCTTCGCTGGCCTGGGGGGCGAGTTGGTCGACCAGGCGCTCCAGTTCGTCACGGGTGAGGGCGAGCTGGGTGGCGTCCAGCTCCTGCAGCTCGCCGGCCAGCAACAGGCGTGGCAGGTTCCAGTCCGGCCGCTGGCGGGCGCTGACCAGCAGCTGCAGGTTGGGCAGGGCGCGGGCGAGGAGCTGGTCGATGCAGGCGTCGAGCTCGGCGGGCGGCTGGCTGGGGTAGTCGTCGAGCACCAGCCAGAGGGGCTGGTTGCCGCCGTCCAGCAACTGCAGCAGGGCCAGCGGCGCGGGCAGGTCGGGCACCGGGCGCTGCAGGGCGGTGGCGATCTGCGCGACCAGTTGCTGGGGTTGCAGCGCCTGGCCGGCGAGGTTGAGCCAGAGCACCTGGCCCGGGTCACGCAGGCCCAGCAGCAGTTCGCTGAACAGCACGCTCTTGCCGAAGCCGGCGGGGGCGCAAAGCAGGCGCAGGCGGCTCTGTTCGGCGAGCAGGCGTTCGGTGAGCCGGGGGCGCGGCACGTGGGCCGGCGGCAGGCGCGGGATGCTGGGGTGGGGGGCGCGAACGGACGGAACGCCGGAGCTGCTGCGGGGCATGGCGGTTCTCGCGGATGTTGTTGTTATGGGATGAACCGTGGTCATTGAGACTAGACCCAAGGCGGCCACAGTTGAAGCGCTATGGCCGCGAATGATTGTGCGCCATAACGCAACCCCGGAACGCACGCGCCCCGGACAGGCCGGGGCGCGTTTGCAGCGGTTGGAGCGTTGGCTGGATCAGCGGATGCCGGCGTTGCGCAGGGCGGCCGGGGTGTAGTCGGCGCCGCTGGCCTTGAAGCCGAATTCGGTGCCGTGCTTCTCCTCGTTCTTCAGGCCCAGGGCGATGTAGCGGCCGGCGATGATGTCGTACAGGGCTTCCAGGGTGTAGCCGGAAACCTGCTGGCCATAGTGGTACTCGGCATGGCCTTCGCCGACGCGCCAGAGCTGGCCGCGACCGTCGTAGTGGTCCACCAGGGCCACCTGCCAGCTGTCTTCGTCGATGTACATGTGGCGCTTGGCGTAGATGTGCCGCTCGCCGGACTTGAGGGTGGCTTCGACTTCCCAGACGCGGTGCAGCTCGTAGCGGGTCAGGTCCTGGTTGATGTGGCCGGCCTGGACGATGTCCTTGTAGGTGAGCGAGGTGGAGTCGAGCTTGTAGCTGTTGTAGGGGATGTACATCTCCTTCTTGCCGATGAGCTTCCAGTCATAGCGGTCGGGCGCGCCGGAGAACATGTCGAAGTTGTCGGCGGTTCGCATGCCGTCGGCGGCGGTGCCGGGGCCGTCATAGGCGACCTGGGGGGCACGGCGCACGCGGCGCTGGCCGGCGTTGTAGATCCACGCCAGGCGCGGCTCCTTGACCTGGTCGATGGTCTCGTGGACGAGCAGCACGTTGCCCGCCAGGCGCGAGGGGGCGAGGACCCGCTGCTTGAAGTAGAGGAGGATGTTGGCGGCCTTGTCCTGATCGAGGTCGGTCATGTCGCCGGGGAAGGCGACTTCGTCCTGGAACTGCACCGGGGAGAAGGAGCCGTTGGTTTGCGGGGTGACCTGCACCACCAGGCGCCGGGCGTTACCGCCGCGGTAGCGGGTGATGTGGTTCCACAGCACCTGGACGCCGTCCTTGGGAATGGGGAAGGCGTAGTAGTGGCTGGCGGCGAAGTTGGAGAGGCCGTTGCCGCCATCCACCGGCTGGGTGTTGACCGCGCTCTGCTTGGCGGCGGCGTAGATGGCCTCCGGCGCGGCGGCGGTGCGGTGGGTGGTGTAGACCGGGATCTTGTAGGTCTCGGGGTAGCGCTTGAACATCGCCAGCTGGCCTTCGGAGAGCTTGTCCTTGTACTGCGCGGCGTTGGCGGCGGTGATGGTGAACAGCGGCTTCTCGCTGGCGAAGGGGTCGGCGAGGAAGCCATTGGCATCGATGGCGGCGGCGTTCTTGGGCAGGCCGCCGGTCCATTCGGGGATGCTGCCGTCAGCGTTGCCGGCCTTCTCGGCGCCCAGCGGGGTGAGGCTGGTGCCGAGCTTGGCCGCTTCGTCGGGCGATACAGCGGCCATCACGGTAGCGGCCAGCAGGCTGAGGGCCAGCACACCGCCTTGCAGGATTCTTGTGGTTCTCATTGTGCGAGTCCTATGCGGTCGTTGATCAGAAGTTCAGGCCGAAACTGAGGGCGATGAAGTCGCGGTCAGTGGTGGTGTTGTAGTGGCCGCCGAAGAAGTCGGTGTAGCTGAGGCTGGCGGTGTAGGTGTTCTGGTATTCGGCGTTGAGGCCGAGGCTGATGGCCTTGCTGCCTTCGTTGAAGTTGGGGCCGTAGCCGTCGACGTCATGGGACCAGGCGACGCTGGGGGTGAGGTTGATGCCGGCGAAGACGTTGCTGTAGTCCAGGGCGGCACGGGCGCGATAGCCCCAGGAGCTGCTGGTGTAGAAGCCCTTGTCGTTGCACTCGCGCTGGGCCGGGCTGGTGGCGGTGAGCGCCAGGCAGGTGGCTTCGGAGGAGAGCTGGCCGGGGCCGTAGATGGGGTCGCGGCCGTAGCGCAGCGAGCCCATGTCATCGCTGATACCGCCGATGTGGTTGTAGCCGACCTCGGCCACCAGGGTGAGGCGGCTGGCGCCCATGACCTGGTCGACGAACTGGGTGGCGGTGACCTGGGCCTGGGTGACGGGCTTGCGCTCATAGCCATGGAGGATGGCGCCGGAGGTGTTGCTGCCGTGGCCGCTTTCGAAGATCGGCGAGGAGGGCACGGCCAGGGCGGCGAAGGACAGGTCGGTGCTGTTCAGCTGCAACGGCATGTTGGGGCGGAAGCTCAGCTCACCGGCGACCGAGGTGCCTTCGATGTTGGTCTGGAAGCTGACGCCGTAGAGGCGGATGTCTTCGGGGTATTCGATGAAGTAGCGGGCGCCCGGTGCACCGGGGATCACCGCGCCGCTCGGCGTGGTGGTGCGGATGGTGCTGAAGATCGGGCCGCGGCTGTGGTAGTTCATCGCATAGGCGCCGAACTCGGTGTCGTTGAATTCCGGGACGAACCAGCGCATGGCGACGCCGAACTGGCCGCTGTCGCGGGCGTCCTTGTCGCCGGCGCGGGGAATGTAGAGGGTGGCGCCGGTGTTGGGCGAGACGCCGGGGGGCAGGTCCGGGCCGTTGACGATCAGGCGGTCGGCGCAGCCATCGGCGACCACGTCGGCGGTGCTGAAGAAGGTGCCGCAGTTGTCGGCCACCGTCTGGTCCCATTCCAGCTGGTAGAAGGCTTCCAGCGAGAGGCTGTCGGTCAGGCTCTGGGACAGGTAGATCATGTTGACCGGGATGAGGCCTTCCTTGATCTCGGCGCCGGGACGGCGGAAGGCGGCGGCGTCGATGGGGTTGATGCTGTTGATCGAGTTGCCGATGAAGGTGCTCTCGCCCCAGCTGACCACCTGCTTGCCCACGCGCACGCTGCCGGGCAGGTCGCCCAGGTTGTAGTTGTGGTAGATGAAGGCGTCGAGGATCTGCGCGCCGGAGGATTTGGCGCCCTCTTTGCGGTTGTGGTCGTCGATGTCGTAGAACTCGCGATGCTCGTCCTTCAGCTCGAAGTCGTACCAGTACTTGCCGCGGATGAAGACGCCGGTGTCGCCGTACTTCAGCTCGAGGTCGTGGATGCCCTTGAAGATCTTCGAGAAGGTTTCGCCCTTCTTGAAGTTGAGGCGGCCGTCATCGGAGGTGCGCGACAGCGCTTCGCCCCCGCTGGCGACGGAGATGAATTCCGGGTCCGGCGCGCGGGTGCCCCAGCTCGCGCCGACGGACAGCGACGAGTCGAACTGCGCTTCTATTTCCCCGATGTTGAAGGTGATGGCGAAGGCGGGGGCGGTGCACCCCAGTGCCACGGCGGCGGCCAGCGCTTGCGGCCGGAAGATTCCGCGCATTGTTCTTGTTGTCATGCGGCTCTCCAGTGAAGGATGAAGGAGGCCTCATGCTAATCAGCCGAAAGTCTGCCCATAACTGCCTGAACGGGCGATTTCGCCTATCACCCGGGTGGGTGACGCCGTCACCCGGGCGGGGCTTTGCGGGGGCTTTTCCGGGTGCTGGCGCCGGCGCGGGATGGCCTGGCGGGGTGCGCTGCTACTTTGCGTGACAGTGCGGGGCGCTGGCGCCTCAGTCCTGCCCGGCCTGCTGGCGATAGAGGCGCGCGGCTTCCACCAGCCAGTCGCGGAAGGCGCCGAGGGCGGCGGACTCGACCTTGCGCTCGGGGATGATCAGGTAATAGGCCTTGTCGCTGCGGAAGCTGTGGTCCAGGGCGGTGACCAGGCTGCCGTCGGCCAGCTCGCGCTGGATCAGGAAGGGCGGGATGAGAGCGATGCCCATCTCGTGGGTGGCTGCCTGGGCGAGCATGGAGAACAGCTCGTAGCGCGGGCCGCTCATGTCGCGGGCGATGTTGAGGCCGAGGGAGCCGAACCATTGGCGCCATGCATAGGGGCGAGTGGTTTGCTGCAGCAGCGGCAGCCGGGCGATCTCGCTGGCGCTGAGCCGCTCGCGGCCCTCCAGCAGACGCGGGCTGCACACCGGCACCGAGAGTTCGTGCATGAGGAAGTGGGATTCGGTGCCGGACCAGTCGGCGTCGCCGAAGTAGAGCGCGGCGTCGAAGGCGGTGTCGGCGAAGAGGAAGGGGCGGGTGCGGTTGGTGAGGTTGACCGTCACTTCCGGGTGCAGGCGCTGGAAGTCCGCTAGCCGGGGGACCAGCCACTGGGTGCCGAAGGTGGGCACCACGGCCAGTTCGATGGCCATGGCGCCTTGCTGGCCCATCACGGCGAGGGTGTCGCGTTCCACGGCATCCAGCTGGGTGGCGATGCGCCGGGAATAGGCGAGGCCGGCTTCGGTGAGCTTCACGCCACGGCGCGAGCGGCGGAACAGCTCCAGGCCGAGGAATTCTTCCAGCCCGCCGATCTGCCGGCAGACCGCGCTCTGGGTCAGGGCCAGTTCTTCGGCGGCCTTGGTGAAGCTTTGGTGCCGCGCGGCGGACTCGAAGGCGATCAGGGCGCTGGTACTGGGGATCTTGCGACGCATGCTGTACCTCTGCCTCACAATTGAGCGGCTTAAATGGCGGTCATGGCGGTTTCGGAGTGAGAAATTAGCACAAGAGGGTGCGAAATCCTCGTTTGCCCCTCTCGCCCAGCACTGTCTAGGATGAATGCATACGACAAGACGGGCGCGACCCGTTCCGCATCCACCGCTTACCGAGGATTCCTCCATGGCTGCCAAAGCTGCTTTCAACTGGATCGACCCGCTGATGCTGGACCAGCAACTGACGGAAGAAGAGCGCATGGTGCGCGACAGCGCCGAGCAGTTCGCCCAGGACAAGCTGGCCCCCCGCGTGCTGGAAGCCTTCCGCCATGAGAAGACCGACGCGGCGATCTTCCGCGAGATGGGTGATGTCGGCCTGCTGGGCGCGACCATCCCGGAGGCATACGGCGGCAGCGGCCTGAACTACGTGTGCTACGGCCTGATCGCCCGCGAGGTGGAGCGTGTCGATTCCGGCTACCGCTCGATGATGAGCGTGCAGTCGTCCCTGGTGATGGTGCCGATCAACGAGTTCGGCAGCGAGGCGCAGAAGCAGAAGTACCTGCCCAAGCTGGCCAGCGGCGAGTGGATCGGCTGCTTCGGCCTGACCGAGCCTAACCACGGTTCCGACCCGGGCTCGATGATCACCCGCGCGCGCAAGGTGGACGGTGGCTATCGCCTCAGCGGCAGCAAGATGTGGATCACCAACAGCCCGATTGCCGATGTCTTCGTGGTCTGGGGCAAGGACGATGCCGGCGATATCCGTGGCTTCGTGCTGGAGAAGGGCTGGGAAGGCCTGAGCGCTCCGGCCATCCACGGCAAGGTGGGACTGCGTGCGTCCATCACCGGCGAGATCGTGATGGATAACGTGTTCGTACCGGAAGAGAACATCTTCCCCGAGGTGCGTGGCCTGAAGGGGCCGTTCACCTGCCTGAACTCCGCTCGCTATGGCATCTCCTGGGGTGCCCTGGGCGCCGCCGAGTTCTGCTGGCACACCGCGCGCCAGTATGTGCTGGACCGCCACCAGTTCGGCCGCCCGCTGGCTGCCAACCAGCTGATCCAGAAGAAGCTGGCCGATATGCAGACCGAGATCACCCTGGCCCTGCAAGGCTGCCTGCGCCTGGGTCGCATGAAGGACGAGGGCACCGCCGCCGTGGAGATCACCTCCATCATGAAGCGCAACAGCTGCGGCAAGGCGCTGGACATCGCCCGCCTGGCCCGCGACATGCTGGGCGGCAACGGCATCTCCGACGAGTTCGGTATCGCCCGTCACCTGGTGAACCTGGAAGTGGTGAACACCTACGAGGGCACCCATGACGTGCACGCGCTGATCCTCGGTCGCGCGCAGACCGGTATCCAGGCGTTCTTCTGATCCATGGCGTGCCACTCCTTCTATATATAGAGGGAGTGGTGCCTGCCTTTACTTCCTCCTTCAGGTGATTCCATGGCCGGTGCCCTTTCGCATATCCGCGTGCTCGATCTCTCCCGCGTGCTGGCTGGCCCTTGGGCCGGGCAGATACTCGCCGACCTGGGCGCCGAGGTGATCAAGGTGGAGCGCCCGGGCGCGGGGGATGACACCCGTTCCTGGGGGCCGCCCTACCTGAAGGACGCCGATGGCCGGGATACCAGCGAGGCGGCGTACTTCCTCTCCGCCAACCGCAACAAGCAATCGGTGACCATCGACTTCACCCAGGCCGAAGGGCAGGCGCTGGTGCGCAAGCTGGCGGCGGAGTCGGACATCCTCATCGAGAACTTCAAGGTGGGTGGACTGGCTGCTTATGGGCTGGACTATGAATCCCTGAAGGCGATCAATCCGCGCCTCATCTATTGCTCCATCACCGGCTTCGGCCAGTTCGGGCCTTACGCCAAGCGCGCGGGCTACGACTTCATGATCCAGGGGCTGGGGGGATTGATGAGCCTGACCGGGCGCTCTGATGTGGAGGAGGGTGCCGGGCCGGTGAAAGTGGGGGTGGCGCTGACCGATATCCTCACCGGGCTGTATTCCTCTGTCGCCATCCTCGCTGCATTGACCGCACGGGAGACGACCGGGCGTGGCCAGCACATCGACATGGCGCTGCTGGACGTGCAGGTGGCCTGCCTGGCCAACCAGGCGATGAACTTCCTCACCACGGGCAACGCGCCGCGTCGGCTGGGGAATGCGCACCCCAATATCGTCCCGTATCAGGACTTCCCCACCGCAGACGGGGATTTCATCCTCACCGTCGGCAACGATGGGCAGTTCCGCAAGTTCTGCGAGGTTGCCGGCCACCGGGAGTGGGCTGACGACTCGCGTTTTTCTTCCAACAAGGCGCGGGTAGCGAACCGGGCTGAGCTGATCCCGCTGATCCGCCAGGCCACCGTATTTAAGACCACAGCCGAGTGGGTGGCGGCGCTGGAGGAGGTTGGCGTGCCCTGTGGGCCGATCAACGACCTGGCGGCAGTGTTCGAGGATCCCCAGGTGCTGGCCCGTGGCTTGAAGGTGGAGCTGCCGCACGCGCTGTCGGGACTGGTTGCCCAGGTGGCGAGCCCGCTGCGGTTGTCCGACACCCCTGTGGAATACCGCCTCGCGCCGCCGCGCTTGGGCGAACACACCGATGAAGTGCTCGCGCGGGTACTGAGGCTGGACGGCGGCGCTATCGCGACGCTGCGCGACAAGCAGGTTATCTGACTCTTTCTATATAGAGAGGGGAAGGGTGATTCCTGACCGTTTGAACAAAAGATTCAGCTTTTTTCAAAATGGGGGTTTACACCCATCCCCGCTCATGTAGAATGCGCGCCTCGCTGAAGCGGAACGCTCCGCCGAAGCGAGTAAGTTGTTGAAACGAAAAGAAATTTTCAAAAAACAACTTGACGCGGTACCGGGGTGATGTAGAATGCGCCCCTCGCTGAAGAAGACGAAGTCAACTGAAGCGCTAAGTTGTTGAGTAGAAAGAAAAAATTCTTCGAAAAACAGCTTGACAGATAGAAAG